>JAJCXW010000239.1 GCA_029263235.1 Acidimicrobiales bacterium | reverse complement strand
CCGGGCTCGACCCCGACCAGCTCGTGGAAGCCGTGCCCGGCGCCGCGGCGCTGATCATTCGGTCGGCGACTCAGGTGACGGCCGAGGTGGTTGAAGCCGGTTCCGATCTGATCGTGGTCGGGCGGGCCGGGATTGGTCTCGACAACGTCGACGTGCGCGCCGCGACTGCTCGCGGGGTGATGGTGGTCAACGCCCCTCAATCCAACATCTTGTCGGCGGCCGAGCACACCATGGCCCTGCTGCTGGCCCAGGCCCGCAACGTGCCCCAGGCCCATGCGGCGCTGAGCGAGGGTCGTTGGGAGCGCTCGAAGTGGGAGGGTGTCGAGCTCAGCGACAAGGTCCTGGGTGTGATCGGTCTGGGCCGAATCGGCAAGTTGGTGGCTCAGCGGGCCGCGGCCTTCGGTATGAGGATCGCTGCCTACGATCCGTTTGTTTCGGTCGACATGGCGCGAAAGCTGGGGATCGATCTTCTCGATCTCGACGATCTGATGGCTACCGCCGATTTCATCACCATTCACGTGGCGAGAACCCCCGACACGATGGGCATGGTCGGCAAGGAATTGCTGGCCAAGGCCAAGCCCGGCCTGCGGCTGGTGAATGTCGCCCGTGGCGGCATCGTCGACGAGGTGGCTCTGGCCGAGGCCATCAGCGACGGCCGGGTCGGAGGAGCGGCCTTCGACGTGTTCGAGACCGAGCCCTGCACCGACTCGCCATTATTCGGGCTGCCGGGAGTGGTTGTGACCCCCCATCTCGGGGCCTCCACGCGTGAGGCGCAGGACAAGGCAGGCATGGCGATCGCCGAGCAGGTCCACTTGGCGCTGTCCGGCGAGTTCGTTCCGTTCGCCGTCAACGTTGATGCTGCTGAGGTCTCCGAGATGTTGAAGCCGTTCCTGCCGCTGGCTGAAATGCTCGGTTCGATATTCGCCTGTCTCGTCGACGGCATCCCCGGCACGCTCGACGTGGAGTTCCGCGGCGAGATCGCCGATGTCGATACCCGATACGCGGTGCTGGCAGCGGTGAAGGGCCTGATGTCGCAGGTCGACGAGCAGCCTGCGAGCTACGTCAACGCTCTCACACTTGCGTCGGAACGCGGACTCGAGATCCGCACCATCACCGTCAGCGAGGCAGTTACCCCAACCGGTGTGATCACCTTGCGCGGCGGCGGCCATTCGTTGTCGGCCACCATTTCGCCGCTCGACGACGGAATGCGGGTGATCGGTCTCGACGATCACACTCTCGAGATCCGACCCGGCCACAACATGTTGGTGGTGCGCAACGACGACACCCCGGGCATGGTCGGAATCGTTGGTTCGGCGCTCGGCGACGCCGGTGTCAACATCTCCAACATGCACATCGGCGAGACCGCCGACGGGGTGGCCGCGTTGATGGTGGTGGCCACGGCCGGGCCCGCCCCGGCCAGCGTGCAGGACGCACTACGTGCCCATCCCCACATCACCTCGGTGCGGGCTATCGACCTGGTTTGATCAGCGTTTGGCTTGTCTGAAACCGTCGTCTACGGCGTCTTCGGCGGTGGCGTAGCAGCGTTCAGGAACGGTGCGCTCGTAGGACTGGCCGCCGGGTACGTGAAAGATCCCCGAGTCGGCATTCCCCTTGATCAGATGGCTGGCCGGGCACTCGCCGTCGGCGGGCTCGACCCACGTCTGTGGGCTCGGCTCCGGTTCGGCGAACTTCACGGGCTGGGTGCGCTTCGGGGGCGGGGCCTGATCCACGAGTGGTTGCCAGCGCGCTTGGCCGGTGGCGTCGGGTGTGGATTGTCCGCGGAATCGGCGCACCACGGCGATGATGATCGCGGCGACCACGACGATCTTCAGAAGTTTGAAGAACTTGGATGCTGGACTTGTCATGGGTGTCTCCGAACGAGCTCTCGGGGTGAACGTAGCGTACGCGAGCGGTCCGGCCTCGTTGATGGCCGGACCGTCGCGGGGAGGATGCTGGGTTGGCTCAGAGTTCGAGTGCCGCCAGCCGGGTGAGGGAGCTGAGGTCGTTGACCTGCAGTCTCGCTTCCGCCTGTCCTGACAGGTCGCCGTAGATGACGCTCATCGACCAGAGTTCTCCTCCGGGAAGCATCATGGTTCGGACGATCTGTTGGACATCATTTCCCACCGGCCAGCAGATCTCGATCCGCTGCCCGTCCTCGACTGATATGCCGATGTTGGCGGCTTCTTCCAGCAGCCAAGGCTCGGGGCTGCAGTCGAATCCTGATGCGCCGCCCTGATCGTTGGACTCACAGCGCAGCACCTTGGCGTAGCCCTCGACCACCATGTAGGCGAGTTCGGTCTCGAAGTCGCCCTGGTCGGCTCCAGGGACATCGTCGATTCCGAGTTCGGCGCAGTCGGTCTGGCCGGGCACGACACCGTCTTCGAGGTGATCGATGCGGCCCAACTCGGTGATCGAGCCGTCGAGCACCTCGAGAACCACCGCTCCGGACCAGTTGTCACCGCCGATGCTGACCGGCACGACGGCGGTGTTCTCGGCGCCCCACCAGAGGAACGACCGGTGGTCCCAGCCGATTCCGTTCCAGCTATCGGGGGCGCTCCAGACGGCAACCTCGATCGGGTTGGCGATGTCGGAGGCGTCGAACAGCGAGACCTTCGCTCCGGTGATCCGGCCGTCGTTGTCGCCGTCTGATCCCACTCCGATCACCATGCCGTCACCGATCGGATGCAGGTAGCTCGAGAATCCGGGGATCTTGAGCTCCCCCGCAACGATGGGGTTGGTCGGGTCGGAGATGTCGAGTGTGTAGAACGGATCGATCTGGCGAAAGGTGACGACGTAGCCCGTGTCGCCGTCGAAGCGCACCGACTGAACAGTTTCGCCGTTGCCCATGTCGCCCACGCTGCCCACCTCGGCGAGGCCGTCGGGGGAGAGTTGCAGCACGTGGAGCATGCTCTCGGAGGTGTCGTCCCAGGGCTGTCCGGTGGTGGCGACCACTCGGAGATGGCCCTCGTGCTCAGACAAGGCGAACTGGTCGTGGATGTCGCCGGGGACCGAACCGGAGGCCACGTAGGTGGCGTTGGTGTCGGACCGGATGTCGAAGCGATGAATCGAGGTCTGGCGGGCATCCCAAATCTGCTGCCAGGCGGTCTCGTCGTCGACCTCGGTGTTGTCGAGCCAGCGTGTGGTGGTGACATAGAGAGAGTCGGTGGAGGCGTAGACGGTTTCACCCGGGGCGAGCACGGCGGCGGTGTTGGACGGGTCGATCGTGCCGTCGATCGCCACGGTGTGCACCGAGACGACACCGAAGCCGGCGAATTCGGTCGGGGCCTGGGTTCGGGCACAGTCCGACAGGAGGCCCGATGAGGTTTCCTGTCCGGAGGCGTCGAGGCTGACGTAGGAGGGCAGCCAATCGGTGAGCTGCGAATCGAGCAGCGCCTGTTTGTTGGACTCCGTGGCCCGATCCTCACCTGCCGGTCCGGCTGGGTAGACGAATGGGAACTGGTCCTGGGGGTTGGATCGCAGAACGATTCGGGCGGTGCCGTTGACGGCCCGGCTGCTCACATAGTCGCCGGCCACGACGAGGCTCTCGATGATGCTGGGGGCACCGCCGGCCGAGATCGAGATCCGGGTGATGGTGGTGCTGGACGAGTTGTAGTACGGGAGGATCGAGAGTTCGTCTTCGGTGATACCGATCGCCGGAGCGCCGACGGCTATGTCGTCGAGGGGGTGAGGTCCTTCGTTCCAGCCGCTGGTGATGTAGATGACCTCGTTGCCGGAGACGAAGAGTTCTGAGGTCCAGCCGGTGTTGACGTCGACCGTACCGAGCACTTCGCGGCTGGCGACGTCGACCACCACTAGCTGTCCGCTGGAGACGACGTAGATGCGCTCACCATCGGTCTTGATGATGTCGGCCTCGTCGACTCCGGTTTCCTGGACGTTGGTTCCGGAGAAGTCGACGCCCTCAACCAGGCTTCCGTCGGCTCCGCCTTGGGCGACACGTGGTGCTGCCGCCGACTCGTTGGTGGCGAAGTCAGCTGCGCCGCCGCTGGTGTCGTCTACCGCCACGTCAGGGGACCGGGTCACCGCGACGCTGTCACCTTCAGCGAAGGCAATCGGTCCGCCGTACCAACCGTTGGAGTTGAAGCCGTAGGGGCCGACGTGTTCGGCGCCAGTGGTGCGCAGATGGTCGAGCAGGGCATCGCAGCTGTCGAAGCCGGAAAGCGCCGACGTGAGGATGATCTCCTGATCACCGAGGTGGATTACCAGGGGTGTGGCGGCCGACGGGGACGTGCCGCCGGGTCCTTGGGCGGTGGGGGTGTCGGAACTGCAGGCCGAGGCGAGCAGGCCGAGTGCCGTCACCATTAGGAGAAACTTGCGCATGAGAGGCCTCCGAGGGTCTCTTGATGGGTCAACGATGAGACGTCGTTGACCCACGTTGGGTTCCCGAATATCGGAGATTCTTTCGCGCCGGACCGATCAGACCCGCCACCGGGCTCGTGAGGGTGTCAGGAAACTGCCGGCAACCAGGGTCGGCGGGTCGCCTCGTAGTCGGAGATCGCTTCGGTCTGTCGCATGGTGAGGCCGATGTCGTCGAGGCCTTCGAGGAACCGTTCTTGGGTTCCCTGGTCGAGGGGGAAGGAGGCTTCCATTCCCAATGCGGGTGCTTCGATCGTGAGGCGTTCCACGTCGATTGTGATCTCGATGGTGGGGTCGTTTTGCGCCGCAGCCATCAACTTCTCTCCGAAGTCGGGCTCGACGGTGACGGGAACGAGTCCGTTCTTGGTGCAGTTGTTGCGGAAGATGTCGGCGAACCGTGGCGAGATCACGGCATCGAAGCCGTATTGCTGGATGGCCCACACGGCGTGCTCGCGTGAGCTCCCGGTGCCGAAGTTCATGCCTCCTATGAGGATGCTGGCACCGGCGTGGCGTGCGTCGTTGAGGACGAAGTCGCGGTCGTCACGCCATTCCGAGAACAAACCCTTGTCGAATCCGGTTCGTTCGACTCGTTTGAGCCAGTCGGACGGAATGATCTGGTCGGTGTCGACGTCGGTTCGGTCGAGCGGCACCGCGGTGCCCGAAACGATTCGTACGGCCTTCATGATTGTGCTCCGGGGAGATCGGCGGGAGTGGCGAAGGTGCCGGCGATGGCGGTCGCTGCGGCCACTTCGGGGGACACGAGGTGGGTTCGTCCGCCGCGTCCTTGGCGGCCTTCGAAGTTTCTGTTGGAGGTACTGGCCGATCGTTCTCCGGGGCTTAGCTTGTCGGGGTTCATGGCCAGACACATGGAGCATCCCGGTTCTCGCCAGTCGAATCCGGCGGCACGAAACACTTCGTGAAGCCCTTCGGATTCGGCCTGCTGTTTGATCTTCCAGGAGCCGGGCACGACGAGGGTGCGCATTCCATCGGAGACTCGATGGCCTTCGGCAACCGCGGCCGCTGCCCGGAGATCCTCGATGCGGCTGTTGGTGCACGAACCGATGAACACGGTGTCGACCTTCACCTCGGTCATCGGGGATCCGGCGGTGAGTCCCATGTATTCGAGGGCGCGTGCTGCGGTGTCGCTCAGGCCCGGGTCGTCGAACGATTCCGGTGAGGGACTGTTGCCGTGTAGGGGCATCACCTGAGCGGGGTTGGTTCCCCACGAGACGTGGGGGACGATGCCGGCTCCGTCGATGACGACTTCCTCGTCGAAGGTGGCGCCTTCGTCGGTGACAAGATCGGCCCAGTCGGCGACTGCGGCATCCCAGTCGTCGGAGCCGGGGGAGTGGGGTCGGCCCTTCAGGTATTCGAAGGTGGTCTGGTCGGGCGCTATCAGGCCGGCCTTGGCTCCGCCTTCGATCGACATGTTGCAGACTGTCATCCGCCCTTCCATCGAGAGTCCGCGAATCACGCTTCCCCGGTACTCGATGATCTTGCCGATGCCTCCGCCGGTGCCGATGCGTCCGATGATGGCGAGGATGACATCCTTCGCGGTGGACCCGGCAGGAAGTTCGCCGTTGACCGTGACCGCCATGGTGCCGGGCCTGACCTGCGGGAGGGTCTGGGTGGCGAGAACGTGTTCGACCTCGCTGGTTCCGATTCCGAAGGCCAGGGCTCCGAAAGCGCCGTGGGTGGCGGTGTGGCTGTCGCCGCACACGATGGTGGTGCCGGGCTGGGTGAGCCCCTGCTCGGGTCCGATGACGTGGACGATGCCTTGTCCCGGATCGCCCATCGGGTAGTTCTTCACACCGAACTCGTCGGTGTTGCGGCGGAGGGTCTCGATCTGGATGCGGCTGACCTCGTCGGCGATCGGCTGGTCGATGTCGGCGGTGGGGACGTTGTGGTCTTCGGTGGCCACGGTGAGGTCAGGACGCCTGACCTGACGCTTGCTGGTGCGAAGTCCTTCGAACGCCTGGGGAGATGTGACCTCGTGGATGAGGTGGAGATCGATGTAGAGCAAGTCGGGCTGTCCGACGGTGCCGTGGGTGACGACGTGGCGGTCCCAGATCTTCTCGCTGAGGGTTCGGGGTGGTTGGGTGGGCTCGGGCTGGCTCATGGTCTTTGAACTCACTGTGGTTGACGATCTCACTATATGAGACGTATATTCCGGATTATGGAATCCACCATAAGCGGTGTGGGCGTGATCGACAAGGCTGCGGTCATATTGTCGGCGGTTGCCGACGAGCCTCTTTCTCTGGCCGGGCTGGTCGAGGCCACCGGTCTGGCCCGACCGACTGCTCACCGACTGGCTGCGGCACTGGAATGTCACGGCCTGATTCGTCGCGATCCCGACGGCCGGTTCGCTCTCGGGGTCCAACTGCTGGCCCTCGGGCATGCTGCATCTCGATCTTGGCCGCTGGCCGAGGCCGCCACCGTGGCCCTCAGCGGCCTTCGCAACCAAACCGGCGAATCGGCCCAGCTCTTCGTTCGCCAGGGCGACAATCGTGTCTGTCTGGCATCCCTGGAATCGGACCACGGACTACGCACGATCGTCGACACCGGAGAGATGCTGCCATTGGGGCTCGGATCCGGAGGTCGGGTCCTTCTCGAGGAGGTGGGCCCCGACGGCTGGCTGGCATCGGTGGAGGAACGACAACAGGGGGTGGCCTCGGTGAGCGCCCCGGTTCTCGACGCGGCCGGTCGGGTGGTGGCTGCGGTCGGAGTGAGTGGCCCGATTCAGCGACTCACCCGGGATCCCGGCCCACGCTTCGGCCCTGCCGTGGTGGCCGCGGCCGTTTCGATCGCCACGGACGCCGGCCTCACATAGGATCTGCGCTGATGACCGAAGAAGATCCGGAGGCCGAAGTGGGACCCAGATCTCTCTTCTTCCTTCGCGCCGTAACCGTCGCCACGATTGTGGTGGTGCTCTTCTTCATCGTCGACGCCATCTTCGCCTGAGTGGCGTCATCGAATCTCAGATTCTCAGAATCCGGCGGCGGGTTGCATCCCGGCGGCGTGGCGAACCAGCTCGATGAACGGCGCCACGAACGGATCGGGCTCGACGACGCAGCCGTCGTGGCCGAGATCGACCCGGCGTATCTCGGCATCGGGGACCAACGAGGCGAGCCGGTGTTGGCGGTCGGGCAGGACGATCTCGTCGGCGTTGGTGATGAGCACACCCAGGGGGATGTCGACTCCACCGACCCAGTCCCGGCTGTCGAATCCGGCTATGGCTCCTGATGCTTCGAGCATCATTGGAATTGATCCCGATCTGACTTCGGAGATCATCCACGGCGGACGGGTGAGCGTGATGGGGTCCTTGGCGGCGACCCGGGTGAGCAGGTCGAGCTGACGACGTCGAGAGGCGAGTCGCGAGAGTCTGCCGATGGTTCCGATGGTGCGAAGCGTGGCTGATTCGCTGCGGCTCATGGGCTGTCGGGCGAAGGTGGCGGCGAGCACCATGCCCGATACGCGCGGTCGGTGGCGCTTCCAGACGAGTTGAGCGACCGGACCACCCATCGAATAGCCGGCCGCCACGAACGAGTCGAGTTCGAGAGCGTCGGCGAGAGCAGCGACATCGTCGGCGGCGTCTTCCAGACGAAACTTCTTGAGCGAGCGAATACCTGCACCGTGGCCACGATGGTCGATGGCAACGACGTTGACATGGCGGCTCAACGGCCCGAAGAGCTGACCCCAATTGAGGGCGGCCGTGACGGTCCAGCCGTGAAGGAGGACCACGGTCGGGGCACCTTCGGGTCCGACGACTTCACGAATGAAGGTCGTTCCCCGGCCCGGTAGATCGACTTGGCGGCCACGTGGCAGCGGGGGTTTGCCGATCTCGAGATGGGCCGGCTCGAAGTCCGGGTGGATCGGCGGGCCGGATGTCATCGATCAGTCGATTGCGACGATCTCGATCTTGATCACGCCGCCGGGGCTCTCGTATTCGAGGTCGTCGCCGATGGCCGCGTCGAGGAGGGCGACCCCCATGGGTGAGCCGGGTGAGACGACGAGCACGTCGTCGGGCTTCTCTTCGATCGATCCGACGAGATACTTCTCGGGTTCGTCGTCGCCTTCGTAGAGAACCGAGACGATCGAGCCGGCGCGAACGATGTCGCCTCCGCCCATGCCGTCGGCGACGATCTCGGAGTTTTCGAGAATCGCGGCGAGATGAAGGATGCGGCCCTGCATCTTTCCCTGTTCTTCTTTGGCGGCGTGGTAGTCGCCGTTCTCGGATAGATCGCCGAGTTCGCGGGCGGTTTCGATCTTGCGGGCGATATCAATCCGGCCGCGCGTGGTCAGGTCGTCGTGTTCGGTCTTGAGACGATCGAAGGCGCTCTGGGAGAGCAGGTGCAGGTCGGCCATCCAGAAAATGTACCGGTCCCCAGGCCCGGGCGGGCGTCCCCGACGATCTCGAGCGCCCGACAACGCCCAATTGAGTTCATCGCCGGGATGTGGATAAGCTCGGATGGATGGTATTCGAAGCGAGTATCGCAATTCTGTAGCGCACGTCGGTTCCCGGCGTGCGCTTTCTCACCGTCCACTGTCGTGGGCGGTTTCTTTTTGTCCCGATACACCCAGTATCCAGTCGAGCATCGAGTGAGTGTCAGATGAGCAACGAGAGCAAGATCCACCGAGTCGGAATCGTGGGAGGCGACGGCATCGGCCCCGATGTCGTGGCCGAGGGTCTGAAGGTCATCGCCGCGGCCGGAGTCGAGCTCGAGATGTCGCACTACGACCTGGGCGGCGACCGCTACCTCCGCGATGGCGTGGTGCTCGACGACGCCACGATCGAGGAGTGGCGAGGGCTCGACGCTCTGTACTTCGGTGCCGTGGGCAGCCTCGACGTGCCCCCGGGTCTAATCGAGCGGGGTCTTCTGTTGAAGATGCGGTTCGCTCTCGACCTCTACATCAACCAGCGGCCGTTCTCGACCGATTCCCACGACTTCGTGGTCATCCGTGAGAACACCGAGGGCACCTACGCGGGCGAGGGTGGGTTCCTTCGCAAGAACACTCCTGAGGAGATCGCAACGCAGGGCTCGGTCAATACTCGCCACGGGGTCGAGCGGTGCGTCCGTTACGCCTTCGAGTTGGCCAAGACCCGTCGCGGCCATCTCACGCTGGTGCACAAGACCAATGTGCTCACCTTCGCTGGCGATCTGTGGGAGCGAACCTTCAATGAGGTCGCGGCAGATTATCCCGACATCGACACCGCCTACAACCATGTCGACGCATGCTGCATCTACATGGTGGAGGACCCCGGCCGCTTCGATGTGATCGTCACCGACAACCTTTTCGGCGACATCATCACCGACCTGGGCGGTGCGGTTTCCGGAGGCATCGGGTTTGCCTCGTCGGCCAACCTCCATCCCGGTTCGGTGTCGATGTTCGAGCCGGTTCACGGCTCAGCGCCCGACATCGTCGGCATGGGCAAGGCCAACCCCACCGCTGCCGTATTGTCGGGGGCGTTGATGCTCGATCATCTCGGTGAGTCAGA
>JAJCXW010000238.1 GCA_029263235.1 Acidimicrobiales bacterium | reverse complement strand
TGGCCGGTTGGGCCGAGGCGTCGTCGACCCCACGCTGGGCCGACGAAGAGCCGGCTTCACCGACTGCTGTGGTGGAGCCACCGCCGGTCGAGGAGGCCGATCTCGGCGACGACTTCTTCTCCTTCGACGACCAGGGTTCGCAACGCGGTGCCAGCCCAGCCGCCGAGACGCCAGCCAGCCAGCAGGCCTACGGGGCTGCTCCAGCCGGTGGTGGTGGTAGAGACCTACCGGTGGCCACCGGCGTGGGTCTGGCCTTGGTCGCCCTCATCCTCGCTTCCATGGCCGTTGGTCCGGCCGCCGCCATGGTGGTCGTCACGATCATTCTCGGTTTGGCCGCCGTCGAATACTTCAACGCGATACGCAGCGCCGGTTACCACCCGGCCGTTCTGCTCGGTTTGATCACCGTGGTCAGCCTTCCGCTGGCGGTGTACTGGAGGGGTGAGGCGGCCATGCCGCTGATTCTCACCCTCGCATTGATCTTCGGGTCGCTCTGGTACATAACCGGTGTCGGGTCCGAAGCACCGCTCCGCGGCTTGGCCAGCACAATGCTCGGCATCGTCCACATCGGGCTCCTCGGTTCCTTCGCAGCACTTCTGTTGTCGGTGCCCGGGTCCGGAACGGGTCTGCTCACCGCGGCGATACTGGTCACCGTCGGCTACGACGTCGGAGCGCTCGCCATCGGCCGCACGATGGGTCGGTCGCCGCTCTCGGCGGCCAGCCCCAACAAGACAGTCGAGGGTCTGGTCGGTGGCGGATTGGTCGCCATCTCGGTCGGCCTGCTGATGGGCGTCATCGGGCAACCGTCGCCGTTTGCCGACGATCTCCACGGGGGTGGTTTCGGAGCGTCGCTGTTGTTGGGCGCTGCCGCAGCCCTGGCCGCTCCGATCGGCGACCTTGCTGAGTCGATGATCAAGCGTGACCTCGGGGTCAAGGACATGGGAACGATTCTTCCCGGCCACGGCGGGCTTCTCGACCGGTTCGATGGTCTGCTGTTCGTACTTCCCACCACGTGGTACGTCGCCCGACTTCTCGACCTGTTCTGACCACGCGGTCAGTCGAGCAGCTCCGTCCTTTAGGTTGAGTGGCGTGATGACCGCGGTCGCAGTTCTCGGATCAACGGGTTCGATAGGCACCCAGACGCTCGACATCGTCAGATCGACGCCCGACAGCTACCGGGTGTCGGCTCTCGGGGCCCACCGGTCGATCGGCCTACTGGCTGAGCAGGCCCGGGAGTTTCGTCCTCAGCTGGTCGCGCTCGGCGACGCCTCGCTTGCCGCCGAACTGGCCCCGATGCTGCCCGACGGCACGGAGTTGATCGCCGGCCCGGAGGCTTTCGCCGATGCTGCACGCTCGGCCCCCACAGTCATCAATGGCGTGGTCGGATTCGCCGGACTTTCGGTCACGATGGCAACTCTCGAGGCAGGGAGTCGCCTGGGTCTGGCCAACAAAGAGTCGTTGATCGCGGCGGGGCCGCTTGTTCAGCAGGCCCGGGCCACTCCGGGAGCGGAGCTGATTCCGGTTGATTCCGAGCATTGTGCAGTTCACCAGTGTCTTCGGGCCAACGACATGCCGGAGCGACTCTCGAGCGTGGTTCTGACCGCCAGCGGAGGTCCGTTCCGGGGACGCACCAAAGAGCAACTTCTCGAGGTGTCGATCGACGACGCCCTGGCTCATCCCACTTGGTCGATGGGCCCGAAGATCTCGGTCGATTCCAGCACCCTGATGAACAAGGGCCTCGAGGTCATCGAAGCCCACGAACTGTTCGGGGTGTCCTACGACCAGATCGAGGTGGTGGTGCATCCCCAGTCGATCATCCACTCCATGGTCACCTACACCGACGGCGCCACGATCGCTCAACTCTCGCGCCCCGACATGCGCCTGTGTATCGGATATGCGCTCGCCTACCCCGATCGTCTTGATCTGCCCTACGGAGCAATCGACTGGAGCGAACTGTCGAGACTCGACTTCGAATCGCCTGATTTCGGATCGTTCCGGTGTCTCTCGCTCGCCTATGAGGCCGGACGTGCCGGAGAAACGGCGCCGGCGTGGCTGAGCGCCGCCAACGAGGTCACCGTTGAAGGCTTTCTCAAGGGGGCCCTGCGGTGGGTCGATATAGCCGAGGTGCTCGATGCCGCCCTCCAGGAGTGGCCGGGAACACCAGCCACCGATGTGGGGGTTGTACTCGATACTGATCGCCGGGCCCGCGAGGTCGCGGTGGCTCTAGTCGAACAAAAGGTGAATGCGTGACCGAAGAGACAACAACGTCTGAGCATCACCCGGGCGACGAGGATCTGGGCGAGATCGTCCAGCAGAGCTGGACGGGCCTCATCGCGCTGATTGCCGGCATCGTCGCCATTGGATTCTTCGCCGCCTGGAGTTGGGTGGTGATCATCTTCGCTCTGGTCGTCATGATCGCCATGCACGAACTGGGCCACTACCTCACGGCGAAGTGGTCCGGGATGAAGGTCACAGAGTTCTTCATCGGCTTCGGGCCGAAGATCTGGTCGTTCCACCACGGCGAGACCGAATACGGAATCAAAGCGATCTGGCTGGGTGCCTACGTCCGGATCATCGGCATGACCAGTCTCGAGGCGGTCGACCCGGCCGACGAGCACCGCACCTACCGCCAGAAGTCCTATCCCCGCCGTCTCATGGTGGCGATGGCCGGATCCACGATGCATTTCGTCATGGCGTTGATCCTGCTCTACGTCCTGTTTCTCACCAACGGCATGCCGGTCGATCGTGCCACTGCGGCCGACGAACTCGACAACTGGACCTTGGAGTCGGTTTCGGTCGACAGCGCGGCCTCCTCGGCCGGGTTGTCTCCCGGCGACCAGCTGATTGAGTTTGATGAGATCGAGATCACGACGTTCACCGAGTTCGGAGAACTGGTCCGATCGAGGGCGGGCCTCAGCGTCGACGTCGTCTACCAACGCGACGGGGAGACCCTGACGTCGGATGCAGTAATCGGTGAGCGTCTCACCATCGAGGGTGCGGCCGGAATCGACGGCCTCATCGTCCGTGACCGGATTCTGGCGGTTGATGGCCTCGAGCTTGATCATGCGCCGACCTACGCCGAGTTCGCCGAATTCGCCGACGATCGCATCGGAGAGCCGCTCACGGTCACGATCGTCGATGGCCGCACCGGTGATCCCGGCGTGGCGGATGGTGTCGTGGTCAACACCCTGGCCGAGCCGGAGGATGCCTCGATCGGGTTCTTCGGCGTGTCGGCCGACTATCGCTCGGACGGACTTGGCGCGATTGATGCCGCGGGCGAGACCGTTCAGACATTCGGGAGCTTCGTCGGAGATGTCACCGTCGCCTTCCCCGGAGCGCTCACCGGCGGCCTCAGCGGAGCATTCGATGGGATCCTCGGCACCGATTCCGGCCCGGTCACGACCAACACCATCGATGCGGCTCGCCAGCTCGAACTGCGTCGACTCGATTCGAGCAATCCCGACGAGAGCCGGATTCTCTCGATTTACGGGGTGGCCGGTCTCGGCGCAGCGGCGGTCGAAGATGGTCTGGCCGACACGTTGTCGCTGTTGTTCGTGATCAACATCTTCATCGGAGTGTTCAACCTCATTCCGCTGCTACCTCTCGACGGCGGACATGTGGCCGTCGCCACCTACGAACGAATCAGATCATTCGGGGGCCGTCACTACCGCGTAGACGCCACCAAGTTGCTTCCGCTCACCTACGCCGTGGTGATGCTGCTGGTGGTTGTCGGTGCAATAACGCTGCTCCGCGACATCTTTGATCCGGTCAATTTCGGCTGAGGCGATAGATTCGACGAGTGGAGTACGAACAGTCTTTCGGTCGTCGCAGAACTCGACAGGTCATGGTCGGCCAGGTCCCGGTCGGAGGTGATGCTCCGGTCACCGTGCAGTCGATGACGGTCACCAAGACCGCCGATCACGAAGCAACCCTTCAGCAGATCTACGCCTTGGCGGCAGCCGGCGCCGACATCGTTCGCTGCACCTGCAACGAGCCCGAGGCGGCCGAGGGCCTGGCTCGGATCGTTCCGCGGTCGCCGGTCCCGATCGTGGCCGACATCCACCACCAGTACCGCCGAGCGCTGGACGCCCTCGAGGCAGGCGTTCACTGCCTTCGGCTCAATCCTGGAAACATCCGGAATCCCGAGCACATCAGGCTGGTGGCCAGAGAAGCCAAAGACCGAGGAGTCCCGATTCGCATCGGGGTCAACGGCGGCTCGCTTCATCCCGACCTCTACGCCAAGTACGGCGGTCGGGTCACCCCCGAAGCCATGGTCGAGTCGGCACTGCAGGAGATCGAGTTCTTCGACGAGGTCGATTTCGACCTGATCAAGATCTCCGTGAAGGCATCGAGCGTGCCCCTGATGATCGAGGCCTACCGGCAGTTGGCCGACGTGACCGACCATCCGCTCCACCTGGGCGTGACCGAGGCCGGTCCGCCCCCCGTCGGCACCCTCAAGGCAACCGCGGGCATGGCCACGTTGTTGGCCGAGGGAATCGGCGACACGATTCGCTACTCCCTGACCGCCGATCCGGTCGAGGAAGCGCGGGCCGGACGTCAGCTTCTCGAGATCATGGGGCTGCGTGAGCGAAAGAACGTCGACCTGATCGCCTGCCCCAGTTGCGGCCGCGCCGAGATTGATGTGGTCGGGGTGGCTCGCGACGCAATGGAGGCCTTCGAGGAGCGAAAGATCCCCTTGCAGATCGCGGTGATGGGTTGTGTGGTCAACGGGCCGGGCGAGGCTCGCGATGCCGATCTCGGAATCGCGGCGGGAAACAAGCGAGGACACCTGTTCGTGCGGGGCCAGAACGTGGCGGTAGTGCCCGAGGACGAGATGGTCGACACGCTCGTCGAGTGGGCCGAATACATCCACGAAAACGGCCCTGAGGCCGCGCTGGCTCGGGCATCATCCACCAAGGACGCCGCCCGCAAGGCCGCGGATGAGGATCGGCAGCGAAACCTCGGCGAGAGAGGCGACGACGCCAACAACTCCGAGGCCGTCATCGCCGGGATCCGACGGGCATCCGAGGGAAGCTGAATGCCGGCCGTGGAGGTCAAGCTGGCTGATGCCACGGCCCGCCGGTTGCCTCCGGTGTCGGTGCGCAGCGGACGACCCGCCGACGGTTACGCGCCCACTGCCCGCAGGTCCAACGAGATCCTGGTTCCTCTAACCCAGACCGAATTCGATCAGCTCATGGCGCTACGAAAACGTCAGACCTCGGCCCGGTACGGCACCATCGGGTTTCTGGTTGCCGGTGCTGCCATGAGCAGGTTCACGTTGCTGCTGTCATTGGGGGTGCTGATCAGCCTTGTCTCGATCCTGATGTGGGCGGTGGCGACCCTCGGCGTCATGCGGTTACTACCGGCGGTCGAGGTCGATCGTGGTCGGGGCACGGTTGCGCTGGGGAGAGTCCACCGTCGCTTCGTTCAAGCGGTGACCGACGCTGTCGACTGAGTCGACTGCTGCTAAAGTGAGGCCGACGTTCGGTCTCCGGTTGATGGATCAGGCGTGGGCTAGGCCCACGCCTTTGTTGTTTCATCGCTCGAATTCCGGGCATCTGAGAATCAGCCCGACGACGACCGCGAAGGGAGGCGACCCATGACGATCACAGATCGAGTCCGCGACCATCTACGACATCGAACACAACGGTGGAATCCTCCGGATCCTGATCGAATCCGAGGACGGAGTCGACGTCAGCCGCCTCCGCAGCATCAGTCGGGCCATCAGTCGGCTCTTCGACGAGATCGACCCGATACCCGGTCGCTACACACTCGAGGTGTCGAGCCCGGGACTCGAGCGCCCTCTGCGAAGTGTCACCCACTTCCGTCGCGCCCTGGGCGCTGAGGTGAAGGTCAAGACCAGACGCGAGATCGGTGGCAAGCGGCGGTTCCTGGGCACCATCACAGATGTCGACGACAACCAACTCACCATCCGCTGCGACGACACCGAAACCGTCATAGCGTTCGATGAAGTCAGCAAGGCCCGAACCACCTTCGAATGGGGCCCGACCCCGAAGCCCGGCGGTAAGGGCACCAACAAGTCCAAGCCGAAGCATTCCGAGAGTTCTCACAGAGAGGCGACATCCTGATGAATACCGAGATGATGGAGGCGCTACAGGCGCTTGCAGTCGAGCGGGGCATCCCCGTCGACTCCCTGTTTGCAGCATTGGCCGATGCCCTCGAAACGGCCTACAAGAAGATGCCCGATGCCCACGAATACGCGTGGGTCACGATCGATCCCGAAACCATGGAGTTCCGAGTTATTGCTCAGGAGCTCGATGAGGACGGCGAGCCGATGGGCGAGGAGTTCGATGCCACCCCCGACAATCTCGGACGGATCGCCGCTCAGGCTGCTCGTCAGGTGATGGGGCAGCGAATCCGTGAGGCCGAACGAGAGCTGAAGTACGAGGAGTACGCCGGACGCGAAGGCGACATCGTCACCGGAATGATCCAGCAGACCGACGCCCGCTACACGCTTCTCGACTTGGGTCGTGTCGAAGGCCTCCTTCCCCAATCCGAGCAGGTCCCTTACGAGAGGCCCGATTCGAGTGTTCGTCTGAAGGCCTACATCGTCGAGGTTCGTCGATCGCCCAAGGGTCCCCAGATCGTCGTCAGCCGTACCCATCCGGGTCTGGTGAAGCGACTCTTCGAGCTCGAGGTCCCCGAGATCGCCGACGGCGTCGTCGAAATCAAGGCCTGTGCCCGCGAACCAGGCCACCGGACCAAGATCGCGGTCTGGTCCAACGATCCCAATGTCGATCCGGTCGGTGCCTGCGTGGGAGCACGTGGCGCCAGGGTCCGACAGGTCGTCAACGAACTTCGTGGCGAGAAGATCGACATCGTTCCCTTCTCCGAAGATCTCCACGACTACGTGATGAAGGCCCTCTCGCCGGCCAAGGTCAAGGAAGTCAGGCCCGACGAAATGACGGGCGACTGTGATGTGATCGTCCCCGACTATCAGCTCTCGTTGGCCATTGGCAAGGAAGGCCAGAACGCCCGATTGGCGTCGCGCCTCACGGGCTGGGGCATCAACATCAAGTCCGAGACCCAAGCGGCTGAAGAAGAGGCCATGGGCGACGTCGAGTGGGCCGAGGGCGAATGGATTCGCGACCCGGAGACCGGCGAGCAGGTCTGGCAGCCCGCCGATGGCGGCGATGCGATTTCGGCCGAGGCCTGGACCGAAGCGGCTTCTGATGAAGCCGAGTCGTCTCAGGAGAGCTCCGACGACACTCCAGCCGAGGAACCTGAAGCCGAGGAACCAGCCGCCGAGGACGTTGCGACCGAGGAACCTGAAGCCGAGGAACCGGTGGCTGAAGAGGCTGCTGTCGAGGATCCAACGCCGGAGCAGGAGACCTGAGTTTCGGTCCGATCCGAACGTGCATCGGCTGTCGACCCCCTTTCGAGGGTGCTCGGATTCGAGGTGAACGCCGACGAGTTCGCTAGGCTCACTGAGTCGTGGCCGACCGATGTCGGGGTGTGTCTACACACCGGAATCTGAAGTCATGGCCGTGCGGTGAGAGCCGCACGACTTGATCATCGGTCTCTGGGTTTCCGGGCCCGCGAGACCAGAAGGGCAACCGCCACACGTGTCATCCAAGATTCGCGTCTACGAACTCGCAAGAGAACTAGGCATGACAAACAAAGAGACTCTCGACCTCTGCGTCGACCTCGGTATCGGGGTCAAGTCGCACTCGTCGAGCGTTGTCGAGCCCCAAGCCGACCGGGCGCGACGCAAGGCACACCGTGAGGGACTGGTTCGCGACGAACAGCCGCCGGAGCCAGAGGCGCCCAAGAAGGCCGCGAAGAAGACGGCCAAGAAGACCGCTAAGAAGGCGGCCAAGAAGACGGCCAAGAAGACAGCCAAGAAGACAGCCAAGAAGACCGTCAAGAAGGCAGCCAAGAAACCAGCCGCGTCCACCGAGGCGGAGCCCGAGGCTGTTGCCGAAGTGGTCGCTCCCGATATCGAGCCAGAGCCGGTCGCCGATGTCCCAGCTGAGCCCGACCCGCCGATCGAAATCGAAGACGCAGTGGTCGAGCCGGAGATCGAGGCCAAGCCGCCCGAAGCTCCTCAAGCCCCCAAGCGTGTCATCTCCTCGAGTGGCAGTTCCGGGCCACCTCGCCGACTGCCCGACGAGCCTCAGGTGCCAAGTCCTCCTCAGGCCGCTTCGCCTGTCGTCAAGAAGGTTGTCAAGAAGGTTGTCAAGAAGGTCGTGAAGAAGGTGGCCGGTGGTCCGGCGATCTCGCCGAAGTCGGTTTCCGGTAAGCCGATTCCACCGCCTCCCGGACCTCCTCGAGCCGCTGCACGAACTTTCCCCTCAACTCCCGGTGGCGCGCGTTCGCGCCCGAGTGGGCCGCCGCGAAGCGGGCCACCAGCGGGGGGTGCCCCTCGCGGTGGGCCATTGCCGAGCGGAGGCCGCCGACCGGGTGGACCCCGTCAGTCGGTGCCTGGTGCTGGAGGACGCCCCGGAGGCGGAGGCGGAGGCCGTCCCGGAGGCGGAGGCAACGCCGGACGACGCCCGCCACGACGCAAGGGTCGTCGACGTCGGAGTCGTGAAGAACTTCAGCCGATGGACATGCCGGCCTACACGCCCGAGGACGCTCCGGTTCCGGCCGGAGAGGTCGTCGTCGAGCGGGCTTCCACTGCCCTCGATCTCGGCCCCAAACTGAACCGCACTGCTGCGGATGTGGTGCGATTCCTCATGCAGCAGGGCGAGATGGTCACGGCCACTCAGTCGCTGTCCGACGACATGCTCGAGTTGTTTGCGGCCGAAGTCGGAGCTGAGCTTCGGCTGGTCGATGCCGGTGAGGAACAAGAAGTCGAGCTTCAGAAGCTTCTCGAGCTCGACTCCGACGGATCCGAAGATGCTCCCTTGAGAGCGCCCGTGATCACGGTCATGGGCCACGTCGATCACGGCAAGACCAAGCTTCTCGACCAGATTCGCAACGCCAACGTGGTCGACGGTGAAGCCGGTGGCATCACCCAGCACATCGGCGCCTATCAGATCGACCGCGACGGTCACAGCATCACATTCATCGACACCCCTGGTCACGAGGCGTTCACCGCCATGCGCGCCCGTGGTGCCCAAGCGACCGACATCGTGATCCTCGTGGTCGCGGCCGACGACGGCGTCATGCCCCAAACGATCGAGGCAATCAACCACGCCAAGGCTGCTGAGGTCCCGATCGTGGTTGCGGTCAACAAGATCGATCGCGACAACGCCGACATTCAGAAGGCCATCGCCGGTGTTGCCGAACACGGACTCGTGCCCGAGGAATGGGGAGGCGAGACCATCTTCCAAGAGGTCTCGGCCCTCCAGAACATCGGTCTCGAAGAGTTGCTTGATCAGTTGCTGATCGTGGCCGAGGTCGAAGATCTCCGGGCCGACCCCGAAGGCCGTGCTGCAGGAGTGGTGCTCGAATCCAACCTCGATATCGGTCGTGGCCCCGTTGCGACCGTGCTGGTTCAGCGAGGTTCGTTGAAGGTCGGCGATCCGATGGTCGCTGGTGCTTCCTGGGGTCGAGTGCGAGCGATCGTCAACGACCAGGGCGAAAGCATCCAAGAAGCCGGACCCTCGACTCCCGTCCAGATCCTCGGCCTGTCCGAGGTCGCTGTCGCCGGAGACGACTTTGTGGTTGCCCCCAGCGAGAAGGTCGCCGGCCGGGTCGCCTCAGCACGCGAACACTGGCATCGTCAGTCGAGCATCGGTCGTGAGGCCCATGCTCTGTCCGGTGGCGCCAAGCTCGAAGACATCTTCGAACAGATTCAGCGAGGCGAGGCTGCCACTCTCAACGTGGTCGTCAAGGCCGACGTCAACGGCTCTCTCGAGGCCGTCACCGAGAGTCTCCGAAAGCTGGAAGGCCCCGAAGTCAAGATCGGTTTCGTGCACCGCGGCGTCGGTGGCATCACCGAGAACGACATTGCACTCGCCGCAGCATCCAATGCGACGATCATCGGCTTCAACGTCCGTCCCGATCGCAAGGCCCGCGACACAGCCGAGACCGAAGACGTCGAGATCCGTACCTACGAGATCATCTACAAGCTTCTCGAGGACATCGAGTCCGCGATGGTCGGCATGCTGGCTCCCGCGTTCGAGGAGATCGTCACCGGCGATGCCGAAGTACGTGAGATCTTCCGGATTCCGAAGGTCGGAGCGATCGCTGGCTGCATGGTCCACAACGGCACGATCACCCGCGGGTCGAAGGTTCGATTCCTGCGTGAGGGAACCATCATCTGGAAGGGTGTCATCAAGTCGCTCAAGCGATTCAAGGAAGACGCACGAGAGGTACAAGCCGGATTCGAATGCGGCATCGGCCTGTCCGACTTCCAGGATCTCAAGGACGGCGACGTGATCGAGACCTTCGAAGAGCGCGAGATCGCTCGTACGCTCGACAACTGAGCGTCCCTCTAGTCGACGCTGAATTCGTTGGAGACCTGATGTCACGACACGGAAGAGCCAGACGTGACTCCAATTCCCAGCCCTCCAACCGTTCGGCCAAGGTCGGCGAGTTGGTTCGACGGATCGTCGCGGGGCAACTCGAAGGGCTCGACGATGATCGGCTCGACATGGTGTCGATCACCGGTGTCACCGTCGACCGTGATTTGTTTCGTGCCGTCGTCTACTTCACCTCGCTCGAAAACGACTCCGACGATGAAGTCCTCGAGGCCTTCGAGGAACACGCCGGACATCTCCGTCACGAAGTGGGCATACAGTCCAGGCTGAGGCGAGCACCCGAATTGCAGTTCAGGCCCGACGAGACGTTGCGGGCAGCCGAGCGCATCGAGCGCCTGCTTCGAGACTCGAACGATGGCCCGAAAGAGACCTGATCCGGGCATCGACGGGGTTGTTGTTCTCGACAAGCCCGCCGGTTGGACCAGCCACGATGTGGTGGCCAAGAGCCGGGGAATTCTCGGAACGAGAAAGGTCGGCCACTCGGGAACGCTCGATCCTGATGCCACGGGCGTGCTCGTGCTCGGGGTCGGAAAGGCGACTCGCCTACTTCGGTTCATGACGGAGCTCCCCAAGTCGTATGTGGGTGAGATCGTCTTGGGAATCGAGACCAACACGCTCGATGACTCGGGTGAGACCACGGCGACCCACGACATGTCCGGGGTGCAGGACGCTGATGTGGTGGCCGCAGCGTTGGCCCTCACCGGGCCCATCGAACAGATTCCTCCGATGGTGTCGGCAGTGAAGATCGGAGGCCGACGTCTCCACGAACTGGCCCGCGAGGGCAAGGTGATAGATCGGCCCCCGAGGCCGGTCGTGGTCCACCGGTTCGATGTGAGTCCCGTGGCAGGCGATCCCGGTGTCTGGCGATGCGAGGTCGAGTGCTCATCGGGCACATACGTGCGCACCTTGGCGGCCGACGTGGGCACGTCGCTCGGTGGGGGAGCCCATCTGCGAAATCTTCGGCGAACTGCGGTCGGTGGTTTCGGCCTCGCCGACGCCACGCCAATGGAGTCACCGGTGCTGCTGCCGGTCGCTGCGGCCGTGCGACATCTGGCTGATGTCACCGTCGACGATGAGACTGCTGCCGCGGTGCGAAACGGGGCGGTCCTGGCGGTTGAGCGTCTCGGTGTCAGTGGCGAGGGGCCATGGGCGGTCTACGACGATGGTGAGAGGTTGTTGGCCGTCTACGAACCGCACGAGCGTGGCGCCAAGCCCATGGTTGTGGTCCCGCTCTGAGCGACGGGCTGTCGTGGCGGGGCGATAGCGTCTCGGACTAGACCTCGGAGGTTAATTCGAGTGGAAATTCTCCACGATCAGCTCGACTCGCTGCCGTCGTCAATGGCTGTCGCGGCCACCATTGGCGTGTTCGATGGAGTGCATGTCGGACACCAGGAAGTCTTCCGCTGCGTCCATGAGGTAGCTGACCGACTGGGTGTCGGTTCGGCTGTGGTCACCTTTGACTCCCACCCGGCTCACGTGGTGAGGCCTCAGAGCGCTCCCCGTCTCCTCACGACCCTGGAACAGAAGCTGGAGCTGATCGCCGAGCAGGGCATCGACTACGCCTACGTGATCCACTTCGATGAGTTGCGGGCGGCTACTCCCGCTGAGGATTTCGTCGAGCAGGTGTTCAGCAAGGCCCTTCATGCCAAGGCTGTTGTGGTGGGTGAGGACTTCCATTTCGGGAAGGGCCGTGCCGGCAATGTCGTCGAGCTGACCCGACTGGGTGAGATGTGGGGCTTCGAGGTGTATCCGCTCGAGCTGATTCGTCATCGCCCCGATGCCGGGGAGCCGGTGTCGTCCACCGCGATCCGACGGTCTCTGGCCGGCGGCGACGTGTCGCAGGCCGCCGCCATGCTCGGTCGGCCCTATGAGGTTCGTGGGGTGGTCCAGCACGGCGACAAGCGCGGTGCTTCGATCGGTTTCCCAACCGCCAACATTCCCGTTCCGACGCTCATGGCCTGGCCCACCGATGGCGTGTACTCGGGCTGGCTCACACGCCACGATGGGGTCGCTCATCCGTGTGCGATCAACATCGGCCGGCGCCCCACTTTCCACGACGACACCGACGAGGTGCTTCTCGAGGCTCACCTAATCGATTTCGACGGCGACCTCTACGGTGAGGACGTGGCGATCTCCTTCGTTTCCTTTCTCAGGAGTGAAAGGAAGTTCGAGGGGGTTGATCAACTTGTTGCCCAGTTGAAGACCGATATCGACGACGCACGAACGACCCTGGGCCTGTCCTGACCACTTGACAGTATTGTCAAATTAGTAGAACGTGTTCTAGATATGTTCACAGGCATAGTTGAAGAAACCGGAACCATTCGCTCCCTGACCCGCGGTGGCGGTGGAGCCCGCCTGGAGGTCGAAGCCCGACTGGTGCTCACCGACGCCGAAATGGGCTCCTCGATAGCCGTCAACGGATGTTGTCTCACCGTGGTCGACCTGGGCAGCGACTGGTGGGCCGCCGACGCTGTGCCCGAAACCCTCGAACGCACCAACATCGGATCTCTCCAGGTCGGCGACGCCGTCAATCTCGAACGACCCCTGGCTGCCGCCGGACGTTTCGGTGGGCACATCGTGCAAGGCCACGTCGACGCCACGACATCGGTCGAGGCGGTCGACGAGCAGCCCGATGGTTCCTGGCTCTATGAGTTTCTGACGCCCGAATCGCTGAGCCGTTACATCGTCGAGAAAGGGTCGGTGGCGGTGGATGGCGTTAGCCTCACTGTTGCGGCAATCACGCCCACCACATTTTCAATTGCGGTCATTCCCCATACTCATGAGGTGACCGTGCTCGGTCGCAGAAACCCCGGCGATCTGGTCAACATCGAAGCTGATGTGTTGGCCAAATACGTCGAGGCGCAGCACCGACCATTCTCCGAGAAAGAGAAGCCATGACCAATCTCGATTCGATCGAAGAGGCAATCGAGGCCTTCCGCCGGGGCGAGTTCCTGGTGGTGGTCGACGATGAAGACCGCGAGAACGAAGGCGATTTGATCATCGCCGCCGATGCGATGACCGAGGACAAGATGGCGTGGATGGTCCGCTACACCAGTGGAGTCATCTGCGCCCCCATGCGAGACCAGACCGCCGACCGCCTGAAACTGCCGCTGATGGTCAACGAAAACACCGAATCTCATCGCACTGCGTTCACCGTCACCGTCGATCTCATCGCCGGCAACTCCACGGGAATTTCCGCCGGCGATCGCAGCCGCACGGTGCAGGCACTGGCCGATCCCGGCCATGAGCCACGAGAGTTCTCTCGGCCCGGCCACATCTTCCCGCTCCGGGCCCGTCCCGGGGGAGTGCTCAAGCGGGCTGGTCACACCGAAGCCGCCATCGACCTCTGCCATATCAGTGGCCGGGCCGAGGTAGGTGTCCTGTGCGAGATCGTGCACGACGATGGCACCATGATGAGACTGCCCGATTGCCGGGCCTTCGCCGACGAACACGACCTGAAGCTGATCTCGATCGCCGACCTGATCCGTTATCGCCGCCGAAGCGAAAAGCTGGTGCAGCATTTCGCCGCAGCCCGGATCCCCACCGAATTCGGAGAGTTCATGGCTCACGCCTATCGCTCCGTCCTCGATGGAGTCGAACACGTTGCCTACGTGATGGGCGACGTCGATGGTGGGTCCCCACCGCTCGTGCGTGTCCACAGCGAGTGCCTCACCGGCGACATCTTGGCCTCGACCCGTTGCGACTGCGGCCCTCAGCTCCACCTGGCTCTCGAGCGGATCGCCGACGAAGGCCGTGGAGCTCTCGTCTACCTACGTGGCCATGAAGGCCGCGGTATCGGAATCGCCCACAAGATAAGGGCATACGCCCTTCAGGACGACGGCCTCGACACCGTCGATGCCAACTCGGTTCAAGGGCTTCCCGTCGACTCACGGGAGTACGGTGTCGGCGCCAACATTCTCGCCGATCTGGGCGTCTCGGCCATGCGGTTGATGACCAACAACCCGACCAAGTTCGGTGGGCTCGAGGGCTACGGCCTCGAAATCACCGAGCGGGTGCCGATCGAGGTAGAGCCCAATCCCGAGAACATCCGTTATCTCGAGACCAAGCGGACCCGGATGGGTCACGACCTGCACGAGCACACGGCTGACGACGGCCAATCGGAGATCTCATGATTCAGCGTCAGGTCACCCTCGACGGAGCCGGCATGCGTATCAGCGTCGTAGCGGCCCGATTCAACGATGCCATCGTCCGAGAGCTCGTCAGCGGCGCTCACGACGCTCTCCTGCGACATGGTGTCAACGACGACGACATCGACCTCACGTGGGTGCCAGGCGCCTTTGAGCTGCCGATGGTGGCCCGATTGAGGGCCGAGTCCGGGGTTGACGCCGTCATTTGCCTCGGAGCGGTGATCCGAGGGGCCACACCCCACTTCGACTACGTCTGTTCGCAGACAGCAGCCGGAGTCGCTGCGGTGAGTTCCAGCACTGGCGTGCCGGCGATATTCGGCGTGCTCACCACCGACACGATCGATCAGGCGGTGGAGCGGGCTGGCACCAAGGCCGGCAACAAGGGCTCCGATGCGGCAGTCGCCGCGATCGAGATGGCCCGCATCATTTCGGCTGGATAACCGAGGCGGCCACCGCCGTAACACGCACGGCTTGCTCAGCCGAGTCTGATTCGTGGCTCCGGCCTGAACGTGGCCACACATGGGTGATCGAACGCTGCTCGATGGAGCCCGGAGACCACCTTCCCCATATGCCGGCGACCGCGGTATGGGTGCGGTCGTTCCACGCAGCACATCCGGGGTCCATCAGTCTGCGGGTGGTCTGTCGGACACCGCTGGTATGAACCTCATATCCGGCCCAGACCCCCGGATGGTCCTTGACCGAGCTGACCTCGGTTAGCAGCAGCGATCCGGCCCGACGGGCCCGGTTGCGGTGGGTATGTCCCGACGACAGGAGCAGGTTGGGATTGACAGAAGCGAGTTGACCCAGGATGTTTCGTGATTCTGTGAGCCGCACGCCCGGAGGCCAGAAGTAGGGGACCGGTGTCGTCTCGAGGTGATGGTGGGCGAAGATGAGTGCTGGCTCGTCGGTATCGACAGCGCTCAGAAGAGGCTGGAGTCGATTGGCCATTGTTCCGCTTCCCCGTCCGGGAACGGTTGAGTCGACAGCCACGATCCTCACCCCCTCGGAGTAGTGGATCTGAATGTCTGCGCTGTCGAG
>JAJCXW010000237.1 GCA_029263235.1 Acidimicrobiales bacterium | reverse complement strand
CAGGTAGGAGTCGCGGAACGGTCCCGGCATCGACACGATTTCGTGATCTAGATCGACGGAGAACGACTCGACCGTGTCGATGAGCACGCTGGTGGTTCCGATTGCCAGACCGGCGATCCCGGTTTCAAGCGCTCCGGTGGCCACGGCCACGGTGGCGGTGTCGTTGGTGCCCGCGGCCACCATCACCCCGGTGGGTAGCCCGGTCTCCTCGGCAATGTCACTGAGAATCGGCGCGACCACGCTCTCGACCTCGATCAAGGCGGGGAGTCGGCTGGCGTCGACGCCGGACATTGCCACCAGGTCGGCGTCGTAGTGGGTGTTCCCCAGCGTGCGGTTGTCGCACAGTTGGGTCATGAACCCCGTCTGCTGGGTTGAGGTGATTCGGGCCGTGAGTCGGGCGGTCACGTAGTCCATGGCTTCCACGTAGGCGGCCGTGGCGGCGTGGGTCTCCGGGCGTTCGATCTGGAGGTGAAGGATGTGGGCGAGCGACAGACCACCCCCGACCGGTGGGATTCCGTGGCGCTGCACCCAAGTGTCGAAGGCGGTGTCGTGTTTGGAGATGATCGCCCACGAGTGATCACTTCCCCGTTGGTCGGACCACATGACGAGCGATGTGGTGGGCCCACCGGTTGCGTCGACTCCGACGATCGATGAGTACTGGCTGCAGACTCCGATCGACTCGATCGATCGGGCCTCCGCGGGCCGGGAGGAGGTGAGATCGGCGATGGAGTCGATCACCAATCGCCAGATCGTCTCGGGATCCTGCTCGACCGTGTCTCCCTCCACGACACTGGTCAGAGCCCGGGCCGTTGAGGCGATCACTGTGCCGTCGGCTGCTACGAGCACCGCCTTCACATTGGTGGTGCCGAGATCGATTCCGATCGAGTGTTGCACGCAGCAACCTCCGTCTGTGTAGCTTCGCTGGTGTCGAGAGGAGACATCATGGCTCGTTTTCATGAGTTCCGAATGGAGTCACTGGAGGGTGAAGCGGTCGACTTCGCCGAGTACTCGGGAACAAACTGCTTGGTGGTCAACGTCGCGAGTCTTTGAGCGCTGACTCCTCAGTACGCAGGTCTGCGTGCGATTCATCACGAAGTTGAGGGACTCACGGTCCTGGGATTCCCTTGTAATCAGTTCGGCGATCAAGAGCCCGGCAGCGCCGAGGAGATTCGCCAGTTCGTCAACGACAACTACAACATCGACTTCCCGATGTTCGCCAAGATCGAGGTCAATGGCGATGGCGCATGCGATCTCTATGAGTGGCTACGGTCGGAGCAGCCCGGTGAGGGTGAGACCTCGGATCTGGCGTGGAACTTCGAGAAGTTCCTGGTGAACGGATCCGGTGAGGTGGTGGCTCGGTTCGGGTCTCTGACCTCCCCCGAAGAAGTGGCCGAGCAACTCTCCGGCCTGCTCTGATCAGGAGCTGGTGTCGGTCACCTCATTGAGAAGCGGCTCTCCCCGCACGTAGCGATCGAGATTCTCGATGAACAAGTCGTTGAGTCTCTCGAATCCGAGAGGGGAGTATCCCGACTGGTGCGGAGTGATGATGCAGTTGGGAAGATTCCAAAGCGGCGATTCCCGGGGCAGGGGTTCCTCGGCGACCACGTCGAGGGTGGCCCCTCGGATTCTTCGATTGTCGAGGGCCTCCAAAAGGGCTTCCTCATCGACGATCGCGCCTCGAGCAACGTTGATCAGCACGGTGTCGGGTCCCATGGCCGCGAATGCGGCATGGTCGATCATCCCGCGCGTAGCGGCGGTGACCGGCACCGACACAACCACATAGTCCGATGCCGCAAGCAGATCAGGCAGCCGATCGGGAGTGATCATCTCGTCGACGTTGTCGGCCGGCCCGGGGGTGCGCCGGCTGGCGACAACGGTCATTCCGATGGCCTTGGCGATACGGGCTGTGGCCGCACCGATTCCACCGAAACCAATGATCCCGACCGTTCGACAGGTCAGGTCGTCGGCGACCACTCGGGTCCATTCGTGATGGTTCGACCTGGTCACTTGGCCGGGCAACCCCTGTGACCAACTGAGAATCCAGCCGACCACGTATTGCGCGATCGGCTCGGCGTGGATACCTGACGCGTTGGTGAGCCGAGTCCCATTGTCGAGGAGGGCGCCCCAGATTGGATGCTCGACGCCAGCTCCTGGTCCCTGAACCCAACTCAGCGATGGATCGCTCCATCGTTGGAATATCCGCTTTATCCGGGGGTCGCCGCGTTCGATGCCGATCGAGAAGAACACGATCTCGCAACCCTCGGGATCTCCGGTGATGGACGCGTCGGGTTCGATCACGACCCACTCGGCGCCGGGCGCGGCCGCGTCGAGATCAGTCCTACGAGCCTCCAGCACGTCGCGAGCGAGAAGGATCTTCATCTATGCGGCGTGTGAAGCCGGGAGGGACCAGCTCAGGGTATGAGAGCGTGGCTCTTGTTGAAGATGTCGGTCGGTACCCAACCCTGATAGATCGGCAACCAGACGTGAACCATCCAGATGGTGGGATGAAGGATGTTGAGTCCGCCGATCGAGGAGCACTGAGCGCTGCTCATGTGCTCGCCGATGATGAACGGGTAGGCGCCTGGTGCGGGGTCGGTGCAGAGAGGGCCGTGCTGGTGCCAGTGGTCGTTGAGGCCGAGGAACCCGGGTGGCGGCGAACTACTGCCGTCGTCCACCAGGTACATCATTCCCGTGATCTTGGAGTCGGGCGCGGTGCCGTCGTACATCAACCAGTTGGGCTTGTTGGGATCGAACGGACCGAGCAGGCGGTTGGGATCGACGTAGTGGATTCCCTGGCCGGCAGCCCACACAGCGGCCTGTCGCCATCCGGCAGCTTCGACGTCAGCGACAGTGGGGAATTGGCTCACAAAAGCGTTCGAAGCATTGAGCTGACCAGTGACCGACATGCACTGTGTGGCGTTCAGTGGGCCCTTGGGCTGGGTGTAGGCGACTGCGAAGTTACCCCCGCCGTGTCCGTCGTTGATGGCGGTGTCGGTGGGGTCACACCAGTAGGGGCGAGCCGAGCCGCCTGGTCCCCAAATGTCGGGTAGTGACACTGAGTGACACGCGGTGGCAATCAGAGTCACGGCCACGAGGACCGTGATCATGCGGGTGAGTTTCATCGTTTATCCCTGTCCGAGATCGAATATGACGCCGTCGATGCCATGGAATGATGGCCGACGATGTGACATGCGTCAATTATGCGCCAATTATCTATGAGATTGGGTTGGATGGCGCGATGATATTGAAGGTGGATCGGCCCCGTTTTCATCTCGCGTTTCCAGTACACGACTTGGCGGAAGCTCGGAGCTTCTACGTCGGTGTGCTGGGTTGCGTAGAAGGACGTTCGAGCGACAGTTGGGTCGATTTCGATCTGGCTGGCCACCAGGTGGTGGCGCAACTGGCCCCCGACGACTGTCGTCCACCGTCCACCAACGAAGTCGACGGAAACGATGTCCCGGCGAGACACTTCGGGTTGTTGCTCGATCCCGCCGATTGGAACACGCTGATTCGCCGGCTGAAGGCGGTGCCCGACATCCAATGGGTCGTGGAGCCGACCACTCGCTTCAGGGGAGAAGCGGGCGAGCAGCGAACATGCTTTGTACTCGACCCGAGTGGCAATGCCCTCGAATTCAAGTCGTTCACCGACGACTCACAGGTGTTCGCCAGGTAGTTCTCGGGGTCCTCCGCGATCGCCGGGCCAGCGAGATCCGCCGATCACGTCGGCGTGGGGCCAGAAGGCGATCGGGTCGAGAGGTCCGGCGTTGGTGATGTCGCGGGCCTTGTGGCGGGAGGTCACGAGGTTGGCCGAGAGCAACTCCAGGTTGGGGAGTAGTTCGGTGTAGGGGTCCCACGGTGAGTCCCGAAACAACAACTCGCCTTCGAGGGTCTCGGTGTGGATCATCTCGCTGGTGGTGGAGACCCTCACGACATGTGGGGGGTAGTCGTACTGCTGATCCGCACCGCCTACAGCCCGTAGATACTTGGTCCACCACTCGTTCTCGGTTCGATCCTCTCCAGTGGGCTGGATCCCGCCCGACACCTCGCCACTGAACTCGAGAAAGGTGTATCCCTGATGGGTGCAGCGGGCCTCGACATGATCGCCGAGTCTGAAATAGCGCGTGGTGCAGGGAAACTTCGGCTGGCCGTTGAGTTCTTGGCTGATGAATATCGCCGACTCCTGGTCTATACCCATGCCGAGGGAGTACCAGCCCGTGATGCCGTCGAAGTCGGCAGCCACCTTGGTGCTGACCCCGTACTCGGGTTCGCCCTTCACCGGAACGCAGTAGATACCCACCTGCACGTGGGGCTGCGCGCCGGCGGTGATGCCGGGCGGAAGAAGGGCGGCGATCTTGTCGGGGTCGCTGCGGTAGAGCATCGTGAGCTTGGGCCATCCGGCGATGTCGCCGGGTCGGATCAGCGGTGTGTCGGTCATGGTCTGGACTCCCGGCCGGGCACGTAGTGATCGACCACGGCCCTGACTGTCGTTTCGAAGAGGGCGTGAAGATCCACCGGATGGGTGAGTGACTCGACGGTGGAGGGATCTATTCCGGGATCATCGATACCGGCCCAGAGCGCGTGGCTGGTGTGTTCGTCGTCGATGGCAGATTCGTCACGCAAACCCAGAACGAGGAACCCCCCGACCGAGATCAGAATGGCGCGCAGGGCGTCGCGGGCGGAGTCGCCTCGAAGGCCGGCCGCTGCCAACTCGCGGGCCAGCACGATCTCGAGGTCGAGTTCGAGCAGCGAAGTCGACCTGTGCTGATGGGCCAGAGATGTCACCTCGGGATGAGCGAGAGCGCTTTCCCAGACGTGGCGAGCTGCCGACATGACCCGATCGGGGGCGAGGATTCCTTCGACGGGAGTATGAGCCAGACGCTGGGACATGAGCTTGATCACGGCGGTGACGATGTCGTCGCGCCCTCCGGCGTGCCAGTAGATGGTGGTGGTGGTCACTCCGAGCTCGGCGGCGAGCTTGCGCATGGTGAGCGCCTCGGGTCCGCCTTCCTCGACCAGAGCGAGGGCTCCTTCGATGACATCGGCGTGGTCGAGACCAGCCCGTCGACCGGTTCCCTCGTTGTCTGCGTGGTCAGCTTGGTTGAGCATGTTGGTCTTGTCGGGTTGCGGAGGTCGAGGGCTTCTGTAACAGTGTGCAAGACACTATGACAGTGTGCAAGGCCGGGCAAGCAGATCCCCGCCCGGCATTCACGAACGACGAGGAGCACAGATGCCGAATCCACTCGAAAATGTCGACACCGGCAACGTCCCCTATGTGATCGTGTCTTCGGACACTCATGCCGGCCTTCCGGTGGCGGACTACCGCGACTATCTCGAGTCGTCGGTCCATGCCGAATTCGACGAGTGGCTCCTCGAACGGCACGAACACCGTCGAATCAGTGAGGAGAACAACGGCGAATACATCGCCCAATGGGAGGGCGACAACGCCGAGGGCCTGCGCGGCGCCTACGACCCCGAAGTTCGCGACAAGGAACTCGACGCCGATGGGATATCGGGCGAGGTGATCTTCGCCGATGGTGATGCTGTCACCGGCATGGAATCACCGCCGTTCGGTGCGGGGCTCTCGGCCGGTCAGATCACCGACCCGAAACTGGCCTTCGCCGGCGCTCGCGCCCACAATCGATGGTTGATCGAGTTCTGTGCCACAAGCCCGGTGCGTCGAGCCGGCGTGGCTCTCGTGCCGATTGTTCACGATATCGACGAGTCGGTTCGGGAGATCGAACTCCTGGCCGGCAAGCCCGGCATCAAAGGGGTGATGGTGCCCACCATGTGGCACGACAAGCCGTCGTACGGCAGCACCCACTACGACCGGGTGTGGGCGGCGTGTGCCGAGGCCGGCCTGGTGGTGCACACCCACTCGGGCGAAGCCGACTTCGAGAGCTACAACGACAATGTGGCCCAATACATGCTGGAGGTTCCGTTCTGGACCCACCGGATTCTCTGGCAACTGATGCTGTCGGGGAAGTTCGACAAGTTCCCCGGCTTGAAATACGCGGTGGTCGAGTGCGGGTCGTACTGGTTGGGTGATCTGCTCTGGAAGGCCGACGTCAACTTCGGAGCCAGCGGCAAGGTCAAGAAGATGAGTTCTCGCACGAAGGGTCTTATCAAGAGGCTTCCGTCGGAGTATGTCGGCACCAACGTGTTCGTGGGTGCTTCGACCATGAGCCGGGAGGAAATTCGTCGCCGTCACGTCAACGGTATAGATGCGCTGATGTGGGGCACCGACTATCCCCATCCCGAGGGGTCGTGGCCTCACACTGTCGAGCGGCTCGAAACCGATTTCCGTGAGGTGTCGATCGAGGACACCCGTCTCCTTCTCGGCCTCAACGCTGTCGAGTGCTACGACCTCGATCTCGACGGACTCACCGAGGTTGCGGCTCGAGTCGGGCCGACCCCTGAACGCCTCAACCAGGATCCCGACCTGCGCACTGCCGACGATGCGATTCGCACTGCCCGGTGGTGGTTCGACGACTATGGGATGGACTGGAAGGGCTGACCCCATGACCATCGAATCCGACCACCACATCGTCATCTCGGCCGATGTCCACTGCGGCGCGAACATCAGGGGATACCGGCCCTACCTCGAATCGAAGTACCACGACGACTTCGAGGAATGGGCTCTCCACATGGAGCAGCATGAGGCAGAGCAGGACAAGCTCTTTGCCGGGATGGCCCGTTCGCCCCGCAATGTCGGAATCGATGGCGATCCCGCGGTCGACGGAGACAGGAACTACTCCAGCGAGCGAAGGTTCCGCGAGCAGCAGGCCGACGGTGTGGTGGCGGCGGTGCTGTTCCCCAATACCCAACCCCCGTTCGCTCCCGCCGCGGCCACTCAGTTCGAGGCACCTCCCTACGGAGACGACATCGAACATCGCTGGGCCGGGCTGCGGGCCCACAACCGGTGGTTGCTCGACATGGTGAGCGAGGCCCCCGAACGCCGGGCCGGAGTGGCACAGATCTTTCTCGGCGACGTCGAAGGCTCGGTGGCCGAGATCGAGTGGGCGGCGGCCAACGACCTACGGGGCGGCATTCTCGTGCCCGGGGCTCCACCCGACTCCCCGTTCGACCCGCTCTACTCAGCGATCTACGAGCCCATCTGGGAGGCGGCCGCGGCCAACGACATGACCCTCAACCACCATGCCGGTGGGGCCACGCCCAACTTCGGGAATCACTTCCCGGCGTCGCTGGCCGTGTTCATGATCGAAGTGAAGTGGTGGTCGCAACGGGCGCTGTGGCATCTGATGTTCTCCGGCGTGTTCGAACGTCACCCCGAACTGCGGTGGGTCAACACCGAAACCGGCACGGCCTGGGTGCCCGACACCCTTGCCCAACTCGACTCCTTCCACGAGCGGATGAAATACAGCAAGTACGGCTCCGAGTCGATATTCGGCGGGATGGCTGTTGCCGACATGAACCTCAAGCCCAGCGAGTACTGGCAGCGACAGTGCTATGTGGGAGCGAGCTTTCTGCGGCCGACCGAAGCCGAACTGTGCCGGGAGATCGGGATCGACAACATCATGTGGGGCTCCGACTACCCCCACATCGAGGGGTCGCATCCCTACACCCACGACCACCTCCGGCTCACGTTCGGCGATCTTCCGGTGGAAGAGACCACCAAGTTGCTCACGACCAACGCGGCCCGGGTCTACAACTTCGACCTCGACGCATTGACCGCGCTGGCTGAGCGGTTCTGCCCGACCAAGGCCGACGTGGCCAATTCGATCGACTACGCCGAGATCGCCGAAGAGGCCAAGGGCTGCCCGGCCATGAACCCGCTCAACCAGACTCAAACGGTGGCGTGATGTCGACATCCAGTCTCGATCTGTCGGGCATGGTGGCGGTGGTCACCGGCGGGGCCGGCGGGATCGGCAAGGGCATTGTGAGGGCGCTGTTGGTACGCGACGTCACGGTTGTGATCGCCGACATCGAACAACCGGTTCTCGATGCCACCGTCCAGGAGTTCGCTGATCTTGGCGCGGTCAGGGGATGGCAGACCGACGTGAGCAACATCGACTCGGTGCAATCCTTGGCCGACCATGTGTTCGCGTCGCACGGACGCTGCAACCTGTTGTTCAACAACGCTGGCGTCACCTCGGGTGGAGGCGGTCGACCCTGGCAGCAGGAACCCAACGACTGGAAATGGTGCTTCGGTGTCAACGTCTTCGGCACCACCAACTGCGTATCGAGCTTCGTTCCCCGCATGATCGAGACCGGTGAACCCGGACAGGTGATCAACACGTCGTCGGGCGATGGCGGGTTCGCTCCGGTGCCGATGGCGTCGGTCTATGCGGCCAGCAAGGCCGCGGTGAGCTGTTTCACCGAAGCGCTGCACCACAATCTGGTGAGCGACGGCACTGCGCTGCGGGCCTCGGTCTTCTATCCCTCGGGCGGGCTCATGCCCACCGGGTTGTTCACCGCCTCACGCAACCGTCCTGCTGAGCTGCAGAGGGTCGGCGAGGGCACCGGTCGAAAGAGCATGACCTTCGAAGAGCTCAAGGCCATGCTCGAGAAGTCTGGTCGAGATGTCCAAGTCGCCGATCTCGACGAACTCGGCGAATTCGTGATCGACTGTGTGGAGCAACGGCGCTACATCATCGCCCGCGATCTCGACGACACAGTCGACCTGTTGCACCGCCGGGCCGACGCCATCGGCCGCTTCGAGGTCCCCCCACACCACGACATGGGGCTCTGAGCAAGCCAGAGCCGGTTCAGACGTCGTTCGACAGGCGGTGGGCGGCCTCCACGGGAGCGACGACTCCATCGTTGAGATCGGCGAGAACCTGTTGGCCTTCGGGTGTGGCCATGGTTTCGTCGACCCTGGCCAGCAGGATGGCGTGGAGTCGGGTGGCCACCTCCGACCTGGCTCTCACCGCGCGCCTGGCTTCGATCTCACCCGACTCGCGGAGATGTCCGAGATGGGTGGAGATCGCAGCAGAGACATCGTCGATACCCACGTTGTCGACGGCGGTGGTCATGAGGATCGGAGGCCGCCAGGCCGGATGGCCGCCCAGATCGAGCATCAACTCGAGGTCGCGACGGGCGTCGGATGCTCCGGGGCGTTCGGCCTTGTTGACCACGAAAATGTCGGCCACCTCGAGTAGTCCGGCCTTGTTGGCCTGCACTGCATCGCCCCAGCCCGGGGTCACCACCACGACCGTGGTGTCGGTGGCCGCGGTGATGTCGACCTCTATCTGGCCGACACCGACCGTCTCCACGATCACCGGATCGAACCCGAGGGCGTCGAACAGCCTCACCGCTCCCGGCACTGCCACGGCCAGCCCTCCGCTCTGACCGCGAGTGGCCATCGATCGGATGAACACGTTGCTGGGATCGGCCCCCTCGGTCGTCTGAATCGGCTCGTCCATGCGAATGCGGTCGCCGAGAATGGCGCCACCGTTGAGCGGACTCGACGGGTCGATCGCCACCACGGCTACGCGATGGCCGGCCGCGGCCAGACCGGCCGCGAGGCGACCGGTCAGAGTCGATTTTCCCGCTCCCGGCGCGCCAGTGATCCCGACGACATGGGCCTGGCCGGCGTCGGGGTGGGTGAGCTTGGCCACCTGGTCGGCTGCTTCGCCTCCACGCTCCACCAACGTGAGGAGTCGGCCGATTGCTCGGCGGTCGCCCTTGCTCGCCTGATCGAGAAGCTCGTCGACCGTGAGGCTGCGAAGACTCATTCCGGCGCGACCGTGGAGCGGACGACTGCCACCACATCGGCCCCGGAGGTTCCCGGGCCGAGAACGGCCGCGACCCCGGCGTCGAGCAAGGCCTGGATGTCGCGGTCGGGCACGATGCCGCCGACGATCACCGGGACCCCGAGCTCACGTTCGGCCACCGCTGCGACCATGCGGGGTGCGAGCGTGAGATGGCCTCCGTTGTGAATGGAGAGCCCGATGGCGTCGGCATCTTCTTGCTCGGCGACCGCGACCACAGCGTCGGTGGTCTGGCGAAGGCCGAGATAGATCACCTCGAAGCCAGCGTCGCGAAGCAGTCGGGCCACCACCTTGAGACCACGGTCGTGGCCGTCGAAACCGATCTTGGCGAGCACTATCCGGATCGGGTCCTGCATCACACGACCGCCTTCTCTGTGTAGGTGCCGAACACTCCCTCGAGTGTGGAGACGATCTCGCCTTCGGTGGCGTGGGCTTCCACGGCATCGATGAAGCCGGGCATCAGGTTGATGTCGGGCTCGGCGGCGTCGGCGGCCAGAGAGTCGAGGCACCGGGCCACGAGATCAGAGTCACGACTCTGCTTCACCGCACCGAGACGGCCCAGCTGTTCTTGTTCGACAGCGGCGTCTATGTAGAGAAGATTGGAGCCGTCGGCGTCGTCTCCGTCGGTGAAATCGTTGACCCCGACGATGATGCGCCGGCCGGAGTTGACCGACCGTTCGAACCGGTAGGCCGAGTCGGCGATCTCGCCCACGAAATAGCCGTCGTCGATTCCCTCGTAGACCCCTTCGAGCATCGAGCCGTCGCCCAGCTCGAGAAGATGCTCGAACACCTCGTCGGCTCGCTTCTCCATCTCGTCGGTCATCCACTCGACGTAGTGCGATCCACCGAGGGGATCGGCCACATTGGTGACCCCGGTCTCGTGGGCGATGATCTGCTGGGTACGCAGAGCGATGCGGGCCGCCTTCTCGGTGGGAAGAGCGAGGGCTTCGTCGTATGAATCGGTGTGGAGGCTCTGGGTGCCGCCGAGTACTCCGGCGAGGGCCTGGATGGCGACGCGTGCGATGTTGATCTCGGGCTGCTGAGCGGTGAGCGACACGCCGGCGGTCTGGGTGTGGAATCTCATCAGTAGAGAGCGTTCGTTGGTGGCGCCGTATCGCTCCTTCATCCAGCGAGCCCAGATCCGGCGCGCCGCACGGTACTTCCCGATTTCTTCGAAGAAGTCGAGGTGGGAGTTGAAGAAGAAGCTGAGGCGAGGAGCAAAGTCGTCTACCGCCAGTCCGCTTGCAACGGCGGCCTCCACGTATGCGAACCCGTTGGCGAGAGTGAACGCCAGCTCCTGAGCCGCGGTCGAGCCGGCCTCGCGAATGTGGTAGCCGCTGATCGAGACCGGGTTCCAGCGAGGCATCTCGGCCGCGGTGAACCGCATCATGTCGGTGACCAGACGCATCGAGGGGCGCGGGGCGAAGATGTATTCCTTCTGGGCCTGGTACTCCTTGAGCACGTCGTTCTGGATGGTTCCGCCGAGCTTGGAGCGGGGCACACCGTTGGCTTCGGCGACCGCCACGTACATGGCCATCACGATCGCGGCCGGGCCGTTGATGGTCATCGATGTCGACACCTCACCCAGATCGATGTCGGCGAACAGGTCGCGCATGTCGGCGACCGTGTCGATGGCCACTCCGGCTTTGCCGACCTCTCCCACCGACCATTCATGGTCGGAGTCGCGGCCCATCAAGGTGGGCATGTCGAACGCCGTCGACAGGCCGGTGCCGCCGTTGGCGAGGATGTCCTTGAAGCGGAGGTTGGTGTCGTGAGCTGTGCCGAAACCGGCAAACATCCGCATCGTCCAGAGCCGCGACCTGTACATCGAAGCGTGGATACCGCGGGTGTAGGGGTATTGGCCCGGGTAGGGGCCGGGGCCGTGGATCGGGTCGACCGGGATGCCCGACATGGTCTCGAAATCGACGTCGCGGAGCCGTGCTTCGGCGTATTCGGCTTCCCAGGCGGCCCGGTCATCGGAGGTCATGGAGGCCATCATCGCACCCCAGTTGGCTCAACTCCCACCCCTGTCTCGGCGGCCCAGCCGCGAGCTGGTTGGCCTTGGGTGTTGCCGGAGGCCCCGATGGGCGGTAGTTCTGACACGGTGAACGATGCGCCAACCGGGTCGACCAGCAACTCTGGCACCGACTTCATCCGTGAGAAGGTCAAGTCCGACATGGCCGCGGGTCGGTTCGGGGGACGGGTCCAGACTCGGTTCCCGCCGGAACCCAACGGCTATCCCCACATCGGGCACGCCAAGGCGATCTGTCTCAACTTCGCGGTGGCGGCCGAGTTCGGTGGTGTCTGCAAGCTGCGTTTCGACGACACCAATCCCGAAACCGAGGACGCCAACTTCGTCGATGCCATCGAGGACGATATTCGCTGGCTCGGATTCGAACCGTCGGGTGAGGTCGTCTACGCATCCGACTACTTCGAGCAGTTGTCGGCCTGGGCGGTTGATCTGATCGAAGCCGGGCTCGCCTATGTCGACGACCAGGACGCCGAGACGATCTCACTCAACCGGGGGAGCTTCACCGAGGTCGGCACCGACAGCCCGTGGCGCGATCGGAGCGCGGCCGACAACCTCGATCTGTTCGCGAGGATGCGGTCGGGTGAGTTCGCCGAAGGCACGCGGGTGTTGAGGGCGCGCATCGACATGGCCCACGAAAACATGCAGATGCGCGATCCGGTGCTCTACCGGATCCGCCACGCCCACCACTACCGCACCGGCGACTCCTGGCACATCTACCCGACCTACGACTGGGCCCACGGTCAGAGCGACGCCATCGAGGGAGTCACCCACTCTCTGTGCACCCTCGAGTTCGATACCCACCGTCAGCTCTACGACTGGTGTCTCGAGCATCTCGACCTTCCCGGCGACAAGCCGGAACAGAGCGAGTTTGCTCGTCTCAACCTGACCCACACGGTGACTTCGAAACGCAAACTCCGTGCCCTGGTCGACGGTCACCTCGTCGATGGCTGGGACGATCCTCGAATGCCGACACTTCGGGCCATGCGTCGCAGGGGTTATCCGCCTGAGGCCATCCGAGGTTTCTGTTCGGCGATCGGTGTGGCTCGTGTCAACGGCACCCACGAGATCGAACTGCTCGAGTCGTTCGTCCGAACCCACCACAACACCAACGCGCTGCGGCGCATGGCTGTGCTCAACCCGCTCGAGGTGGTGATCGACAACTGGCCCGAAGGTCAGGTTGTGGAACTCGACGCGATCAACAATCCCGAGGACGAGTCGGCCGGCACCCGCAAGGTGCCGTTCAGCGGTCGCCTCTTCATCGAGCGCGACGACTTCATGATCGACCCGCCCAAGAAGTTCTTCCGTCTGGCTCCGGGTCGGGAGGTTCGACTTCGGGCCGGCTTCTTCATCACCTGCACGGACTACGTAACCGACGCCGATGGTGAGGTGGTGCAGTTGAAGTGCACCTACGACCCCGCGACCCAGGGCGGTCAGGCTCCCGACGGGCGCAAGGTGAAGGCCACGCTTCATTGGGTGTCGGCCGAACATGCCGTCGACGCATCCGTGGCCCTGTATAGGCGACTGTTCACCGACTCTCATCCCGGCGCCGACGGTGGCGATCCGCTCGATTCGGTCAACCCCGACTCGCGGAGTGTCCTCGAGGGTTGCAAGCTCGAACCGGTGTTGGCCGACACGCCCGCCGGCGAGGTCGTGCAGTTCGAGCGACTGGGGTACTTCGCCCACGATCTCGATCAGCCCGACCTCTGGCATCGCACCGTCGGACTACGCGACGAGTGGGCCAACATCCAAAAGCGTCAGGCCAAGGGTGCCAACCAGGCCAAGGGCTAGGCAGCTCGTCTCGGGCTAGTCGAGCCAACTGGCGCGTGTGGAGCCGTAGGGATCGTCGATCACTCGGCTGGCATTGCCGAACTCCATGGTGGCCCGACGAGTGGTGTCGTAGGCGGGCCAGTGGGGAATGTCGGCGTGGTTGGGATCTCCGGTGTGAACGAAGGAGATCCACGAGCGGTGCATGTGCTCGGACAGATCCGGTGGCCAAGGGCTGCCTTCTCCGAGGAGCACCGACCACGGTTCGAGAGGCTGCTTCCAGATGAACGGAATCTCGAGGGCGTGCATTGCCCCGAACACGCCGTTGAACCCCTGGCTCTGCCAACTGAACAGGTAGACGTAGACCGGCGTGTCGGTGGCGGTCTGGGAATCGGCGACGGCCAGGCTCGAGGTTCGAAACAAGGTGTCGCCCAACATGTGAACGGCGAGCTTCCGATTGTCGGCGTCGGGGTGTTCGGCGCGGAATGCCGCGGTGACACTCGCGGCGTCGTGTCCGATTCGGGTGATCTCCGAGGCCAGTTCGTCGTCGCTGATCTCGTCGGGCAGGAAGAAGCTGAACAGCGTTCCCTCGTTGAGGTTGGTGCCGATCAGCAACGGCACCGGACTCTCGGAGACTGCTTCGTGGGGGTTGGAGTCAACGGTCAGTCCGTCGATCGCCGGCCGGAAGCCCCTCCGTTCGGAGCTCATGAGCGTGACCCCGAGTGACGCGGCGCCCTGATCAAGAAGAGCGGTCTGGGCCGCGAGTAGCTCGTCGGCCGCGGCCGACCGGAGAGTCTCGAGACTCGCGGGTTCGTTCCCTCCGAACTCGCGGCGAAGAGCGTCGGTGAAGTCGGTTCCGGCCGGGCCGAAGCGGGCTGGGGCGCTCTGGGAGATGGCTTGGCTGAACAGCCCGCGCGCGGGCGTCGCCGATATCAGGGCGTTGACCAGACCGGCGCCGGCCGACTCTCCGCAGATGGTGACTCGGGCGGGGTCGCCGCCGAACGAGGCAATACTGTCGCGTACCCAACGCAGGGCCTCGATTGCGTCGAGCACTCCATTGTTATGGGAGCCAGTGAGCGCCGAATCGAGGTGACCGAACTCGGCGAACCCAAACATCCCGAGCCGGTAGTTGATGGTGACGACGACCATGTTGCCGTTGATGGCGAACGGGCTGCCGTCGTAGTCGTTGCCCGAACCGTTGAGGTAGGAACCGCCGTGGATCCAGAACAGCACTGGCAGGTCGATGGTCTGGTCGGGAGGGTCGGGTGTGTAGACGTTGAGGAACAGGCAGTCCTCGTCCCAGGCGACGTCACGTCGCGGGAGCACGCTGTCGGGGGCCCGAGGTGGCTGCGGAGCGGCGGCACCGAGTCGGGTGGCGTCGTAGGTCCCGTCCCACGGATCGACCGGCCGGGGAGCCCGAAACCGGTGTTCTCCGCCGGTCGACTTGCCGTATCGAATCCCGAGGAACTGTCGGCAGCCGTTGCGGCTACGACCACGAACCACTCCGAGAGGTGTCGCTACGTCGGTCAACTGGAGCCGCCCCCGCTGGTGGCCCGGCCCGAACCGACCAGGTAATTCGAGATCTGGATGTCGTCGGAGCCGTAGTCGTCGAAGTTGTCGTCCATGCGGCCCTTGATGAACTCACGCCATGTAAACGGGCGGTAGGCCGGGGTGCTGTCGACGAGGTCGACGAGGTCGTCAATCGGAGCGATCAACGCGGGGGTCGGGGGGTTGTAGAAGAGCGGGACGCTGTATCGATCGGAGTCGGTCATCGGCACCACGCGGTGAACTGCGGCCCGGTATCGATCGTTGGTCCAGACCTGCATGATGTCGCCGAGGTTCACCACGATCGTTCCGGGCCGAGGCGGCACATCGACCCAGTCGCCGGATCGGTCGAGCGCCTGCAGGCCACCGGTGTCGTCCTGGATGAGGAGGGTGACTACGCCGGGGTCGGTGTGATGCCCGAGGGCGACCGAGCCGAGATCGTTGAGGCCGTCGCGCTGGTCGGCCGGCACCGGATCACCCACCGTGTAGTGGTTGAGACGGATGGTGCTGGCCGATCGACTTCCGATGTGACGGTCGGCAGTCTCGGTCGAAAGGCCGAGGCCCTTGTGGACGAGCGAGAGGGTCGTGGCCGCGAGGTCGGTCATCGAGTCGAAGAAGCCGGTGAGGGTTTCACGGAAGCCCGGCACTCCGGGTGGCCAACGGTTGTTGTCTTCGCCGTAGGGGGATTGCGGATCGAGATAGTCGAACACTTCCTTGTGGTCGCGAACCCGTTTGGTGAGCTCACGATCGAAGTACCCGAGGTGATTGTC
>JAJCXW010000236.1 GCA_029263235.1 Acidimicrobiales bacterium | reverse complement strand
GTCCCGACGGGATTTGAACCCGCGGCCTCCACCTTGACAGGGTGGCGATCACTCCAAACTGATCTACGGGACCACTCGCCACCAACGAAGGTGGGCGAAGAAGAAACGGTACGGCACCGGGGTGCGGATCACAACCCGGTTAAGCCGCCGTCTCTGGTACCCCCAACGGGATTCGAACCCGTGTTACCGGCGTGAAAGGCCGGCGTCCTAGGCCACTGGACGATGGGGGCCAGGCCAAGTGAATGGCCGGTCGACAGCCTAGAGGGTCGAGAGGCATCGACGACACGGGAATGCATGGTTCGTAGCCTCGGTTCCAGACCCTGTGCCCCCAGCATCTCGATTGCCACGACCCGCATCCAACTCGGCGCGTACCGACACCAGCTTCACGCGTCTCGCCGCGGCAATGGTCTTCGGCTACTTCGCTGGCACTCTTCCGTCGTCTCGGATCGCCGCCGCCGGCGCCGATCGGGGCGATCTCGACCTGTCGGAGGCCGGCACCGGCAACCCGGGCGGAATGAACACCAGTCATCTGCTGGGGAAGAAGTGGGGGGCCGCAGTGACCCTCGCCGACATGTCGAAGGCCGTGGCCGCGTCTCGAGTCGGTGGTCGACTGGCCGGCGATGTCGGTGCCAATCTCGCGGCCACTGCCGCCGTGATCGGCCATTGTCATCCTCCCGGCCGCAACGGGGGGAAGGGAATCGCAGCGAGCATGGGCCAGGTCGCCGCCACCTTCCCGATCTACATGCCGGTCGATGCGACTGTCGCGTTCAGCACCGCTGCTCTGCCGTGGTTCCGTCAACGAACCCGAATGGCCTCCGCTACGGCCAGCCTGACCTGGGTCGGCTTCTCGGTCCTGTGGTGGCGCAAACGACTACCGAACCCCGGAGGAGTGCGTCCCGATCGGTATCTGGCCCTGTCGGCACTGGTGAGTTCACTGGTGATTGCCCAACGGTTCCACTCCGAGAGCCACCGCGTCGATGAATACAACCAGAGCGACGATCTCCCGAACCGTCGCCCGACACATCAAGTTTCGCCCTCGATCAAGGAGGCCCACCGATGATCGGATTGGTCACCGATTCCACATCACAAATTCCCGACGTGCTCGTCGACAGGTACGACGTTCGGGTCGTGCCGATCCTGATCAATGTCGACGGCTCCGAGTACCGAGAAGGAGTCGATCTGAGTGCCGACGACTTCTGGGATCGATTCACCGATGGCCGGGTTCCGATCGTGAAGACCGCGCAGCCGAGCCCAGGTGCGTTTCTCAGCGTCTACCGCGAACTCGAAGAATCTGGTGTCACCGAGATCATCTCGGTTCACGTCGGCGAAGACCACTCCGGCACCATCAACAGCGCCAGACTCGCCGCCGAGATGGTCGATGCCGAAGTGTTCGTGGTCGACAGTGGCACGGCGTCCTTCGGTGTTGCCTGTTGTGTCTGGGAGGCTGCCGATGCGATAGCGGCCGGAGGTTCTGCTGCAGAAGCGGCGAAGCAGGCCACCGAGATCGCACCCAAGATCGGCACTGCTTTCATCATCCAGGCCCTCAGTTTCGCGAGAAGCGGTGGACGATTCGATCCGGAGCTGCCATCCGGATCAGATGGCGTGGTCGTGCTGGCCGGATACGGATCGGCCCTCGATGTGGTCGCGGCGTCGACCACGGTCGACGGCCTGTGCGATCAGATGATCGAGAGGTTCCTCGCCGAAGGTGGACCCATCAGGGCCGGAATTTGTCTGGCCGATCCAGCCACTCTGCCGTTCACCCTTGGGCTGGAGCAGCGACTGCGCGACGCCGAAATCGATGTCGAAATGGTTCGCTACCGAGTCGGTCCTTCGATAGCGGCACATACCGGTCCGGGAACAGCCGGAGGCTTCTGGTACCCGAAGCGGTCGAGCTGACGACCCTGATCTCGGGGTCAGCCGTTGGCGTCGAGCGCGGGCATGGCCGCATCGACCAGTTGCTCGAGCAGCCACGCCAGCCAGTGGTAGAGGCCGACCAGCGGGGTGCTGTCGTCGAGAGTCTCGGTGTCGATCCCTTCGACCTCCAACCGTTCGCCCAGCACGAGTCGCAGGCAGTTGAGGCTCTGCATCCAGGCCGCCACTCCCTCCTCGTCGAGTTTGGTTCCGTCGATCCCGGATTCGACGATTTCGATCGCTTCGAGACGCCCCTTGAGGAGGTCGTCGTCGATCATTTCGCGGTATTCGATCTCGGACGCCTCGTCGTCGGGGCGGGCCGGAGGCTTCAGTGGACGAAGGGCCGGATCGCTGTCGTCGATCATCATCTCGCGCAGCTGAGCGAGGAACTCCCGTAGAGCCTCGGCCTCCTCTTTGGGAAACGACACCATGACCGCTCCACGGTGGTGTCGGAATCGGCGACGGAACGCCGGGCTCATGGCCGCGCGCTCACGAGTCGTGTTCCATCGTGGCCCAAAGACCATGTTCGTGAAGCCTGAAGACGTCGAGTTCGGCCTTCTCGCGGGGACCGGTGGAGACGACCGATTTCCCGGTCGTGTGCACCTCCATCATCAGCCGGTCGGCCTTGGCCTTGGAGTAGCCGAAGATCTTCCTGAACACGAAGGTCACGTAGGACATCAGGTTGATCGGATCGTCCCAGACGATCACCTTCCACGGCTTGTCGAGGTCGGTCACCGACTCTTCGTCGGTGATTGTGGTGGGGGAGATGGTCGGGGCGGTCATGGCTGTCGGCTGCCGGCCAGCGAAGGGTTTCGTGTCGGTCCGGATGGCTCCAGACCGTTTCGGAGAACGATCAGGTGAAGTCGCACGATCGAGATCCAGGTGAGTGATGCCAGAGCGATGTGGATTCCCACCAGCAGAGCCGGTACTCCCATGAAGTATTGGAGGTAGCCGAGGCTGCCCTGGACGACCATCAACACCCCGACGGTCTCGGCCTGCCTTTGGATCAATGAGAGGTGGTGTCGCCGGGCGATCCAGCCAACGGCGAAGACCAGAAGAAGTACGGCCATGGCGGTGGCGCTGTGGATTCTCGTGACGCTTCTCACCAGAAAGGGAAGTCGCGCTGCGACATCGGGATCGTCGCTGCCGGAATGCGGCCCGGATCCGGTGACGATCGTGCCCGTGACCAACAGTGTCGCCCCGACAACGGAGACGCCGGACATGAGAGCTCTCAGCCGCCATCGAATCAAGCCAGACTCCGACGACGATGGTAGAGAGTCGCGGCCGGACCGTGTGTTGTCGTCGGGGATCGCGGCCCGGTCCTGCAACACGACGGCATTCCAGAGCAACACCATGCTCAACAAGAAGTGCCCCATGGCGAATCGGGGATCGAGTTCGGTCTTCACCAACAGCCCACCCAGCACGATCTGGGCGGCGACCCCGGCTACGAGCCCCCAGGACAGCCAGACGAGGTCTCCACGACGGATGGTCCGGCGCAACGAACCGAGCACGGCCAGAACCACGGCGATCGTGACGACGCCGGTGAACATCCGGTTCACGAACTCGATCAGCGAGTGATACTCGAGATCGGCCACCAGTTGATCCTGCTCGCAGTTGGGCCAGTCGGAGCAACCAAGGCCCGAGGCTGTGAGCCTTACTGCTCCGCCGCTCACCACGATGATCGTGAGTGACCACAGCGCGAACGTGGTCCACCGGTGGTATCGATCGGGGCTCACGGCGGCGCGGGCCGAGAGTCGCTGCGAGATCATGGGACAAAGCGTAGGACCACCACGATGAGACCGGCGAGGACAATTGGGGGTGGCCGGATGTTGTTGTCCCCTCTAGCCTGCGAGCCGTGACTGCCCTCTCTCAGGCCAAGCGCCGATCTCGCGTGATGGCCTTCGTGGCCCTCACCAAGCCTCGAATCATCGAGTTGCTGTTGGTCGAGACGGTGCCGGTGATGATCGTGGCCGAAAAGGGTGTCCCCTCGGTCTGGTTGATCGTCGCCACGGTGCTCGGCGGAACGTTCGCCGCCGGCGGGGCCAATGCCTTCAACATGTACCTCGACCGCGACATCGACCGTCTGATGGATCGCACCAAGGATCGACCCCTCGTGACCGGGGAGGTCACCCCGACCGAGACTCTCACGTTCGCTTTCGTTCTCGAGGCGGTCTCGTTTGCGTGGTTGTGGGGCTTCGTCAATCTCTTGTCGGCCGTGCTGGCGGTGTGCGCCACCCTCTTCTACGTGTTCGTCTACACGATCTGGCTGAAACGAACCTCCACACGAAACATCGTCATCGGAGGTGCGGCGGGGGCCGTTCCGGTGTTGGTTGGCTGGTCGGCGGTCACCAACTCGTTGGATTGGCCCGCGGTGGTGCTGTTCCTGATCGTCTTCTACTGGACGCCTCCCCATTTCTGGGCCCTGGCGATCCGCTACCGCGAGGACTACACGGCCGCCGAAGTTCCGATGCTGCCGTCGGTGGCCAGCATGAAGGTGGTCACCAGCCGCATCCTCGGTTACACGCTCGTGCTCTGGGCTCTCACCCTCTTGTTCGTTCCTGTCGCCGGCATGGGATGGATCTACACCACGTCGGCCGCGGTGCTCGGAGCCATGTTCATATGGTTGGCGATCGGGGTGGCGCGAAGGCCCGAACCGGCTCGGGCGATGCGGCTGTTCGGCTGGTCGATCACCTATCTGGTGTTGTTGTTTGCGGCGATGGCGGCCGATCAGATCGTTCGCACCGGGGTATGAGACTGCGACGATGACGTGACGGACCGTAAAACTCTTGGCTCCAAATTTTCAACGCGGGGTCGATCGATGTGTAGGCTCAGCGATCGTCAATGCGCCCTCAACCGAGTGGCGCGCCCGAATCCAGATTCAGCAACTCGCTCAGTTCGCTTTTCGCGGGCTGTCGGAGGACCACAGCAACGATGACAATGACAGAGTCTCCGCCGGCCACGGCAACCGGATCCGACGGTGATACAGCCGTTCCGCGCATTGCCAGCGGTCTCCATACGTGGCTCACCACCAGCGATCACAAGAAGATCGGTCTGCTTTGGGTGGTCGTTTCCGTGCTTCTCTTCGCGGCGGTGACCGTCGTGGGGGCTGTGCTCGGATTCGAACGCGCCGACGCCGACAGCGTCGACATCTTCGGTGGCATCAATTCCTACTTCCAGATGTGGACCCTCTACCGCGTGGCGTTTGCCATTCTGGTCGTGGCGCCGTTGTTCATAGGTATCGCCACCGTGGTCGTGCCGATGCAGATCGGTTCCACCAACATCGCGTTCCCTCGAGCCGCTCTTGGTGCTTTCTGGACCTGGCTCATCGGTGCGGGCATCACGATCTCTGCGGTGCTCATCGGTGGCGGGTGGGGAGCCCTCGACGGCGTCACCTCCGACGAAGCCGATGCGATCTCTCTCACTCTTCTCGGCACGGGCATGGTGATCTTTGCGCTGCTCGTCGCCTCGGTGTGCATCGCCACCACCATCTTTTCGATGCGGACGTCGGGAATGAACCTCTCGCGGGTCCCTCTCTTCACTTGGTCGATGCTCGTCGCAACGTCGGTTTGGCTGATCACCCTCCCGGTTGCTGCCTCCAACTTGGTGTTGGCCTACGTCGATCTTCATCACGGCGGCCCGGCTACGTTTGGCAATCCCGAACCGGTAGCGGGCGTGACCGCCATCTGGCAGCAAGTCGACTGGGTGGTGTCCCAGCCTCAGGTCTACGCATTCGCGATTCCGCTGCTCGGCATTCTCGGATCGATCGTCCCCGTGGCTGCCGGCGCTCGTCATGTCAATCACTCGGCGATGATCGGCCTCATCGGATTCTTCGGGTTCTTGTCGGTTGGTGGGTGGTCGCAGCCCATCTTCCACGACGGCACCGAAGATTTCTTGTTCATTGCGTTCGGTCTCGTGATCCTGTTGCCAGTGCTGGGGTCGCTCGCGGGAGCAGCCTCCACCCTGGCCGGGGGCGACGGTATTGGTCTCAAGGACACTCATCTGCTGGCGTCCCTCGGAGCCGGTGTGGTGTTGCTGGCAGCGGTTGTGAGTGGAGCCCTGCGGGTCGTGGAGCCGTTCCATCTCATCGCTCGGTCGACCACCACCGGAGTGTTCAATCTTGTGATGGTTTCTGCAGTTCTCGCCGGAGTGGCCGGTCTGTGGTTCTGGGCACCGAAAATCACCGGGCATCAACTCTCCGGTGGCCTCGGCAAGCTTGTCGTGCTCGATCTCGTTCTCGGCGGTTTGTTGCTTGGTCTCACCGACTTGGTCAGTGGATTCCTGGAGACCCCCGATTTCTTGTTGGCTCCGCCAGTCAGCTCCACTGCCGATGCCCTCAACCTGATCTCGGCGGTCGGTGCGGTGATGGTCGCGCTCGGAGCGCTCGGATTGGTGGTCGGGTTGTTCGGCGGGCTGCGCAGTGATGCGGCCAGTGCTGGCGACGATCCCTGGGACGGGCACACCCTCGAATGGGCGACCACTTCACCTCCGCCCGAAGCCAATTTCAGTGAACCCCCGGCGAAGGTCGTGTCGGAGGCCCCGCTGTTGGATCAAAGCGGTAGCAACGAGTCGGAGATCGTCTGATGTCGCAACAGAACGCAGTTCTCACCGCCCCTCGGTTGGTTCGTCCTCGCACGGTGGTCGTCGGTTCGATGTTCGCCAGCGCGGCCGCCGCCATGCTGTTCATGGGATTGATCGTCATCTATCTGGTCGAGCGGGCCGGAGTTCGTGAAGCGGGCGAAGAGTGGTTCCCATCGGGGAGCATCGAGATGGGTCCGCCCGGGTTCGTGTTCGCCACTCTGATTCTGTCGGTGTTCACGATCCAATGGGCGTTGCAGGCGATCAAGGCCGACGATCGAGTCAATGCCTTCGTCGCCCTGGCCCTCACCTTGGTATTTGCGGCGGCGGTGTTCAACCAACTTTGGTTCATCATCGGCGACACCGGCTTCTCGCTGGCCGGCAGCGACGCCGCCGGCCCGAGCGGTCAAGAGGCCCAATTCTTCTTCTTCGTGATCAACGGGGCCTTCGCGGTGTTCTTGATCTTGGCGGTGGCGTTCGTTCTTCTCACCTTCATGCGGGCGCTGGCCGGGCAGTACAGCCCTCTTCAGAGCGGCGGGATAGCAGCTGCGGCATTGTTCTGGAACACCGTGGTGGCCATGTGGGCCGTCACCTGGTTTGTCGTTTACATCACTAAGTAGGGGCTGATGTTCACCACTGGATTCAAGTATTTCTACGGTCTCGGGTCGGCCCTCATGACTGCCGCGGTCGTCTACGGCTACACCACCGGGGGCGATGGTCTCGGACCACTCGTGATGGGCTGGGAAGGCGGCGTCGGAGACCATCTCGGCTATGGGGTTCTGCTCACCCTTGGCTTCGTAGCCATGGGAATTGGCCTGATTCTGGTGGCATTTCGCGACGCCGATCCGGCCGCTCAGTCCCACTACCTCGGGGTCGAGTCGGTGCCGCCCGCACCTCAGGTCACCGGCAATTTCTGGCCGGTCGTCGGAGCCTTCGGCGTCGGCGGAATGGCGATCGGTCTGGTGATCAACACCGCGGTGTTCATCACTGGTTTGATCCTGTGTTCCGCGGTGGCCATCGAGTGGATGACAACTGCATGGGCCGATCGCGCCACCGGCGATCCTGCCGCCAACCGCGAACTGCGCAACCGGATCATGGCACCGATCGAGGTTCCGGCCCTGGGGGCTGCCATGGTCGCTCTGGTCGTCCTGGCCATGTCGCGGATACTTCTGGCGTCGTCGAAGAACGGTGCTGTGGTCGTCGCCGGTGTGGCTGCGGTTCTGATACTCGGAATCGCCGTGCTCTATGCCACTAAGCCTCAGCTCGGTCGTAATCTCGTCGCCGGGCTGGCATTGGCACTCGGAGTTGCCATTCTGGCCGGGGGTATTGTTGCTGCTGCCATTGGTGAGCGTTCCTTCGAGGAGCACGAGCCAGGGCACGAGGGTGCGATTGTGGAGATAGTCGAGGGAACAACATCGGTGGAGATCGCGTACTCCGGAGTCGAGGCGAGCCTGTGAACACTTCAGGTTCGAATCGAATTGGGGCTGCGGTCCGCCAAATGCTTTCGCTAGGAGCGTCAATGAGAAAGATGAGCCGACGGGGACCACTCTTCGGCGTAGCCATCCTGCTGGGTCTGGTCCTGTCGGGTTGTGCCCAAGACGCCGAGCTCGACACCCTCAAGCCACAGGGTCCGATAGCTCGCGAGATCGACCTGTTGTCCGATTGGGTGTTCGTCGTTGCTGGCATCGTCTTCGTGTTGGTATTCGGAGTCGTCGGTTTCATCATCCACCGATTCCGGGTCAACAGTTACGAAGGCGACGAAGTCTTCCCAGAGCAGAGACACGGACACACCGGTGCCGAGATCACGTGGACCATCATCCCTTCGGTGATCATGGCGGTCATCGGAATCGCCACGCTCGTCACCCACATCTCGATCAACAGCACCGAGGCCAACGCCGTCGAGATCAGCGTCGATGGAAGCTCACAGAGCTGGGAACCCAAGGTTGTCGTCGTTGGTCAACAGTGGTGGTGGGAATACCGCTACTACCTCAGCGACGACATCGAGGCATCTGATCTGAGCGACTCGAAGAACCTGCCACCGGCCGACATCGTGACATCGGGTCAGATGGTGATCCCGACCGGTGAAGAGATCGAGTTGATCGTCACCTCCCGCGATGTGATCCATTCGTTCTGGATCCCGGCCCTCAACGGCAAGCGCGACGCGGTGCCCAACCTGTTCAGCCCATGGAAGATCGAGGCCGACAACCCCGGGGTCTATTTCGGCCAGTGCACCGAGTTCTGCGGGCTATCTCATTCGCGCATGCGCATGCAGGTCATAGCCGTCGAGTCAGCCGACTTCCAGACATGGATCGATCAGCAGATGCAGCCTGCTGAGGTTCCGGCCGGTGCCGAGGAATTCATCAGCGCCTACCGCGACGATTCCAGTGCTCCGATGTCCGAATCGGCAGGCCCGGCCGCACGCGGCGCCGAAGCGTTCGTGTCCAGCTGCACGTCGTGCCATCTGATCACCGGCGTCAATGATCTCAGCTACACCGGCGCCAACCAGGTGTCCGGGGCGGCCCCCGATCTGACTCACCTGGCCAGCCGCACCACGTTCGCGGGTGGGCTACTCGAGTTCTACAACTCCGACGGCTCGGTCAACCGCGACGATCTGTCGGCATGGCTCCGCGACCCGGCAGCCATCAAGGACAACTACGCCACCGGCGACGTACCGCGTGGCATGCCCAACCTCGGACTGTCCGAGCAAACCATCTCCGACCTGGTCGCCTACATGGCGACACTCGGACCGAAGCCCACGATGCTGCAGATTCAGCAGTCTCAGGTCAACTGAGGGATTAGATAATGGCAATCGTCGAAAGACCTCTCGAGCTCGACACCGGTGAGTCGATTGAACTCGCCGAACGACCCCTCGGTGTACTCACGCGGCCTCAGGCTGGCAATGGCTGGCGAGACTGGCTCAGTACTGTCGATCACAAGCGCATCGGCATCATGTACGGCGTTGCGGCGATGTTCTTCTTCGTCGTGGGTGGGCTCGAGGCGCTCCTCATTCGCAGTCAGCTGGCCGTACCCAACGGCAACGTTCTGAGCGCCGATCTCTACAACCAGCTCTACACGATGCACGGGCTCACGATGGTGTTCCTGTTCGTGATGCCGTTGGCAGCGGCGTTCGGCAATTATCTGATTCCGTTGCAGATCGGCGCCCGCGATGTCGCCTTCCCGAGGTTGAACGCTCTTTCGCTATGGATTTGGGTGTCCGGCGCCATCTTCCTCAACTCGACTTGGCTGATCGGCGGCGGCGGTGCCGACTGCGGTTGGTTCTGCTACTCCCCCAACAGTGGAGTCACCTTCTCGCCGACCCATGGCGTCGACTTCTACGCCATCGGGTTGCTCATCCTCGGAATTGCGTCTCTCGTCTCGTCGGTCAACCTGATCACCACCGTGGTCAACATGCGGGCGCCGGGCATGACCTGGTTCCGTGTTCCGGTGTTCACGTGGATGATGTTGGTCACGCAGTTCCTGCTGCTGTTTGCGCTTCCGGTGATCACCGTCGCGTTGTTCTTCTTGATGTTCGATCGTCTGTTCGACGCACAGTTCTTCAATCCCGACACCGGGGGCGATCCTCTGCTGTGGCAGCACCTGTTCTGGATCTTCGGTCATCCCGAGGTCTACATCGTGGTGCTTCCGGTCTTCGGCATCATCTCCGAGATCATCCCCACCTTCAGCCGCAAGCCGCTGTTCGGTTACTCGTTCGTCGTGTTCTCCGGTATCGCCATTGGTTTCATGGGTTGGGGCGTCTGGGCTCACCACATGTTCGTGTCGGGTCTCGGCCCGGTGTCGGTCGCGGCGTTCTCGATGTCGACGATGTTCATCGCGGTCCCAACGGGGGTGAAGATCCTCAACTGGATCGCCACTATGTGGGGCGGGAAGATCTGGTTCGCGACCCCGATGTTGTTTGCCGTGGGCACGGTCACGATGTTCACCATCGGAGGGCTTTCGGG
>JAJCXW010000235.1 GCA_029263235.1 Acidimicrobiales bacterium | reverse complement strand
CACGGAGGCCGCGCGAGCCCTCGACCTCTCGGAGCGAACCGTCGCGCGCGACTGGAACGTCTCGAAGCTCTTCCTCCAGCGAGTGCTCACCGACCCTCTCTGAGCGAGCGAGGTCTGACGCGACCGCGCGCCCCGGGGCTTGCAGGGCTATCACCGGTGGCGCCGATGGAGTGCCGCCGAGATCAACAGCGAGGCTGGGCTTCCACCCGATTCCTGGAAGAGCCGGCCGGTTTTTCCGGGATGAGCCGGATTATCTGGCAGTTCGTTGGCGTGCTCGTCGCTTTCACCGTTGTGGCCCAACTACGGGCCCTTCACTTCACGGGAGAAATCAAATGAAGCAGCACATCACGAACTCGATCAGGCTTGCCCTTGCCGCTACCGTCGTGGTCAGCGCGGCCAGCGCGCAAGTGAAGCTGTCCGAAACCGTCGTGGCGGATACCAGTTCGGTCCAGAGTCTCGTTCCTGTTGGTGATTCGGCATTCGTGTCCAAGTTCGCGAGTGCACTGCAGTCGGGGTGGGACGTCTCGAACCCGTTCTTGCCGGTCCAGGTGAGTGCCGATCTGAACCCTCCTGGGAGTGACCAGTGGGGCGATGCGCACTACTACTCGGGACCCGAGGGGAAGTTCCTGTTCAATGCATGCCGCGGCGGCGACCTCAACATCATGGACGCCTCGGATCCGACAGACCTCGTCCTGCTCGATACCGTCGATACCAACTACCACTGGGACGGAATCGAGACCTTCAAGAACCCCGCCACTGGCAAGCTCTACGTCGCCTGTGCAGAGGCCACTACGGGCGGATTTGACTTTGGTGGAATTCTCGTCTACGAGGTGGTTGCCAACACGCTTGTGTTGCGGACTTCCTATCTCGCGACTGACATCCAGGGCATGGATCTGAAGTTCAGCCCCGATGGGCGGTATGTCTATCAGATTCTCACCCTCAGCAACTTCGGAAGCCCTGTCCACTACCTCTATGCCTATGATCTCGGCGACCCGACCCTTGCTGCCTATCCAACGGCCACTTTGGACTCGACTACGGCGATCGACTCTGCGACTTGGCATCCTAGCGATGTTGCCATGGAGATCCTGCGGGGTGGTGACGAGATCTACATCACCATTGGCGATGGGGGCCTTTGGTTTGCTGATGTTTCGGCAGCACCAGCATTGACGAAGATCTTCTCTTTTGCCGGCGTCAGGTTCCGGAACGTGGCCCGTTACCAGAACATCGACAACGTGCTCATCGGGACGGCGTTCGTTTCCGGAGAGTCGTGGCTGTACGGCCTTGGGTTCCCGGGCAGCCCGCTCATCCCCACCTTCGTCTTTGCGAGCCCGACGGGAATGGTGACGAACTCACTCCAGGTCGACAACGGAATCACCTACCTGGGCGGATATGACGGCAGCCTGGGGATGATCCAGACCTGGCTCTGACAGCCGACCTGACCCGTGACCGAGGCCGGGTAGTCCGGTGTGAGTGGAAGCGCCATGAGACGCGTGCCGGGGCAACAGCCTCGGCGCGCGTTGCTTGCTACCGACCCTCCCCGGCTCATCGGACACCGTCCGCCTGCCGTTCACCCCGCCAGCCCTGGCCAACTGCCAGCACGCGTGTGTCTTCCATGAGAGGGCCCAGGACGGGCGAGGCCGAGCGACACGGCATCCTCGTTCAACGCCACTCCTGCGCCAAGGCCTTCCGCGGTGCGAGACGTGCGTCCCAGGCCTGAGTCCGGGCGAGCACACCGTCCAGCAGGCGACGCGCCTCTTCGAGATCTCCCCTCGCCGCCGCGACTCGCGCGCGTGCCACACGCGTGACCTCCCGCTCCGGGTCGTCAGGGAGGACGGACCTCTCCTCGTCCTCTTCGACGCTGCGGAGGACTTCCTCGGCCATGTCTGCATGACCGGCTTCCGCCAACCGCCGGGCGTAGAGAAGCCTGTAACGCCGGACGATGCTGAGGTCCCTCACGTTCGGCGTTCGTGAGAGAGGCAGCACGACGGCCTCCGTGAGTTCGAGCGCTTCGGCGTGGCATCCACGTCGTTCGAGTTCCGCCGCCTCGGCCATGCGCAGCTCGTTCGTGACCCCCTCATTGTCGCTCGTGCACGCGCGGGCCCAGGCCAGGGCTTCCCCATCTCGCCCTTGATGACGCGCGATGCGAGCGAGCCCGAGCTGCGCCGTGTCCGTTGCCGGATACGTCGCCACCCAGTCACCGAAGACGGCGCAGAGCACCTCGGAAGGGCCCGTGCCGTCGGGTGGTCCGCTCGCACACGAGTCCAGGACAGCCCGGAAACAGGCCTCCGCGAGGACGATGTCACCGGAGAACCAGGCCGCGACTCCGAGCTCGGCTCGCAGGAGACAATGGTCGGAGGCCGGCGCCCTGGAGAGGGCGTCGAGCATCCATCCGGTCGCCTCGCCGAAGCAGCCACACTGGAAGGAGTACCACGCGATGTGGAGCGCCTCGCGGTACAGCAACTCCTCGGTCCGCTCGGTCGTCCGTGAAGGCGATAGCGCCTTGCGCCGCTCCCACTGCGAGACACCGATGAAGTAGTACTCAGCGTACGACTTCCGGGTAGCGTTGTAGTTGCCGGCCGCTGTCTGCGCGATGGCAAGATCTGGCAAGAGGGTCGCCAGCATGGAGCCACTGTCCTGCCGCTGCCGCGCGACGTCGGCGAGCTCGGCCAGACGCGCCGCCAGGCGGGCCTCCGCGGTGGGGTCATCACTCGCAATCGAGTCCGCGAATGCGAGTGCCCACTGGGCATAGATCGTCCAGTGGTGCGCTTCACCAAAGAGGGCGGAGAACACGTTGACGGTGGGTTCGACGAGCCGACGACCACGCTCTGGATCGTCTCCGTACCGGATCAGAAAGCGACCCAGGAAGAGCTGCGCGGTGAGTCGACGCGCGTCTGTCGTGGGGAAGTCTCTCGTGAGCTCGCAGGCTTCTTCGAAGAGTCGCTCTGCTTCGTCGTTGTCTTCCAATGTTGCTTCATAGTCTGCTAAGCTTAACAGTTCGTCGATCTTTTTAAACTTCGTGCCGGCATTGGCTGCTTGATGGGCCTCAATCAACCCAAACAAGGGACTAAAACTCTTGGATAGTAGTTCCTGCTCACCTATACGCAGTTTCCCACTCACCTCCTCCCCAAAACGACGGATATTTTTTAAGATGGCGTCGATAATACCTCTATCCTCATCGTTTTTCGCTGATTTCAACTTCTTTTGCCAGTGTTCGACATAATCGCGCACACCACCGTAGATATCCGCTGAATCGCTGGGATCATTTTGAATGACTATGGGAAGGGTTGTCGCTTGCCAGTTATAACGGTTCATCACTTGGTTCACTTCATGCATGCAATTGCGCGAAAGAAGATAGCCTCTACTAACAACAGGGACCACATAGTCCAGCTTGGGATGACCAATAATCCGCATAAACCCTTTGATGTAGGCGCCGTGAGAGAGGTTATTCTCATCTCTGATCACCAAAAAGCCCTTTCTTTTAAACTCAGCTTCTACCTGCTTGGCCAACTCTTTTTGTCCCCATTGGTACGTGATAAAGACACTGAGATTGCCCTCGACTTTTGAGTCCAATTTTTGCTCTAGATCCTCTATCCCCGGAGTTCCCCCAACCAAACCTCGAAAAAGATAGGCAAAACCGTCAAGATTTTTACGAAGCTGATACCCCTTTTGCAGTTGAGCAAACAGCTCCTCTTCTGAATTTAAATGCCTAATTTTTCCATGATCCCCTAAAAACCTTTGACAAACTACTCCTTGGTGCCACAAGGTCATCGCTTCTTGCCACTTTTCTGTGAGTTGATCCGTTGAGTTGCCCTCGGCATCATCTGCCAAGCTACGATCTAACCTGTTTAAATATTCTGCTTGTTGTATGCGCATTTTCATTCTCTTTGCATGCAAAAGGCCCCTTCGGGACCCTTGGCAATAATTTTTAAATCAGTCTAGCCCTCACGGCGCTTCCAACGTCCAATAATTCGAGGTCGCCGGGTAACCCAAGGGAGTTTCACCCTTAGGCCCCCACAGATCCGTACGTGATAGTCTCCCATCATACGGCTCCTATTGTTAATATCGTTCGTTAAACGATTTTGCCTCTTTCAATATATCCTTCCATTTCTGGTTGTATACTAATAGAAACAACAACAATACGATCTCTTCGCTCCACTCTCATTACAAGAGCTTCATCACACTTACGAATCGTTTTCGCCCCCGTGCTGCACATCGATACTCTTACCCTCGTGGGTCCTCCACTTGAGTGTCTCTCTTAGCGTTGCAATGACAGGTTCTCACGTTCCATGTAAAAGCCTATGTTAAGTTCATCTTAAGTTCATGCCATCTATATGCCGGTTGCCACTCAAGCAATAATCAGGTAACCCTTGAGTTTAATTCCTGGCCGTCCCTTGCAACTTCCAGTTTCGACGACGTCTAACCTTGTTTCGACATTTTCAGACGATGGTTCATTTTCATTCATCTCCTTAACACTCACCTGAGATGATCTTGTCATCCCTTTTCCTTAACGCTCACCACATCGGCACTATCTCCTCTGCAGCTTAAGGGGGTTTGACCCTGCTCCTGAAAGCCGAGTCGAGGGATCTTCCCTCATCTTTTACACAGCATCTTCATTAAAAAAAATAGTGAAGTTCGTGACACAACAATAACCAACGTTCAGAACTTCCGGGAAAAGGCAAGGCCGTCGACGTCGTAGTCGCGCGAGACGAGGCGGAGGAAGAGGCCGTTAGAGAGCTCGCCTACAGAAGTCTGATAACTTTGAATTTTCTCTTGGCATCGGGTGTAAGTCACAGGATTTTGACCAAACAGTCTCTCACCACTTCTCGCATGGTGCATCAAAATCCCAACGCTTGCTTCTAGCAGGTGAGGCGGCTCATCGCTACCCTTAGCTAAAGCGCGTTGATCCTTATAGGGCTTTTTCCGGCTATTTGGTACGACATCCCGCGTCATCAGCGTCCAGTGTGCCTCTGTTCCCTTTGATCCATGTTCAGCCTGAAGCGTATCCGTAAAATAACTGTATTTCATCGCATGACCTCCGCCCTTTGGTTTTTGAATCAGCTCACTTAAAGTACCTAAAGTCAATGGCTGACCATTCACTCGACTTGGTACGTAAAAGAGGAGGTGAGTCTCGCGCACCTTCTTGTCAGGCCAGTAGTGACAAGGGCTATTTAGAATCTCCTCGATATTAGCAGGGAGTGGGGGAGCCGGGTCTACTTCACCGAAGTACTTCTCCCAGTCGGCAGGGCCAAAGGCCATGGAGGGAACTTCGAGCTCTTTTTGCTGAGAGACTTTTTGGGCTTTCTCGGTTTCGATCGCTTGGATCTGCGTGGTGAGTTTTTCTTTTTGCTCGGCAAGGCGGGTTTCTTTTTCTTTTCGCTGGGCCTCCTGTTCTGCAAGGTAAGCCTCTTTTTCGGCTAGGAGCTTTTTTTGTTTCTCGATGTATTCGGCGGCGAGCTTGGCTTTTTCTTGAGAGAGCTTTTCTTGGAGAAGCTGTTCGTTATGACCATTTAGGGCTTTGATCTCCTCTTCTTTTTGAGTAAGGCGGTGATTCATCTCCTGTCCGAGGTTCTGTTTCATGGTCTCGTAGGAGCTTAAGGTCTCTTGGATGTTCTGCTCCATCTCTTGCATCATCTGCTTGAAGTTGGCCTCTTGTACTCTGAGCTGAGCTTCGGTACTTTTCTTCTGCTCGTCAAGGAGGTGGATAAACTCTTCGATCTGGTCGCCCGCTTTTTTGAGCTGGGCTCTGTAGGTCTCCTTTTCCTCTTCGTTGCGGCGGTATTGGTCGTAGGTTGCTTTGTAATAGTTCTCTAGCTCGGGGAGATCGAGGTGGTCGTGGAGCTGTAGGGGAAAGTGGGTAAGGTTCTCTTTGAGGTGGTTTAGGAGTCCTTCAGCTTGGGTGAAGTGCTGGAACTGGCAGTGGGATTTAAGCTGCGATATCTTCTCACGAAACTCCCGTTCGATAAGGAGGAGGGTGGCGCTGAGGAGTCTTTCGATAGTGACGTGGTCGATGATGCTGAGCTCTTGGAGTTGGCTTAAGTGATGAGCGGCTTGGCTGTAGTCACTTTTTTGGAGGGAGGTCTGGATCCTCTGGCTGATCTGTTCGGAGATATCGATGAGGGTCTTTGTGTCTTGGTCGGTGAGAACGGTGTTGAAGATGTTTCTAGGCTGTTCGATAGGAGGGAGGGTTGAGAGGGTTTCGAGGAGCTGTTCGCGAGTTTTGGCGCCTTCCAGTGGACGGTCTAAGGGATCGTAGATGAAGAGGCGCTCGGAGAGCTCCTGCATGATCGGGAGTTTACTGTCTCCGACAAACTCTTGGAGGGTTTCGAGGTCTTGGTCTAAGGGAACGTTGGTGATGCCGATGAGGAGAGAGGCTTTATGTTGAACGAGGCGATCGGGACTTCCAAAGAGGTCACAGGTGATCTGGAACATCTCCCGAAGGCCGCGGGCGCGGTCGGCGAGAAGGCTGTGGTAGTTGATGAGGATGATCGCTTTGACGCTTTTTGCAGCAGCTAAGGTGTTTTTTATATTGACGGCATTGGCGATATTGATTTCAGAGCCTCGGTTGTCTAAGAAGCCGGGGCAGTCGCAGTAGGTGTTGCCTGTCCGGTCCGTTTCGACCTGCGGCATGAAGGTCTTGGATTGGTTGGAGTGGCCGATTGGCATGACTTCGTCGAGGGTACCTCCTTGGGAGCAGGGCTTCACAACGATAACGGGGGTAAGCCCTTTGAGTCCGAGCTCTTTGGGCTTTTTAACTTCTAGGGTGCAGCCGGAGAGGCGGTTAGCGAGGGTGCTTTTTCCAGCTCCGGTGTTGCCGATGAGGATGATGAGGTCTTTGCCTTGCGCTTTTTGGGCTTGCGCTTTGCCATGCTGGATGCAGTGGGTAAGAACGTGGATGCTCTCTTCGAGGGTGAGTGAGAGGGTAGGGTTTGCAAGTTTGCGTTCGACTAGCGCTTCGTAGGTTGCTGGGGGTGGTGGGGGTGGGATGGTGGTGTTGGCTGGCTTTGGTAGCTGGGGTGAAGGGGTGACGATTGTTTGTCCCTTCATGCCGATGATGACGCCCTCTTTGATGGTAAGGGTTCCTCCGTCCGGTGTGTGGACGTTTCCATCGTAAGGTTTGTCCTCTTTCCAATCGCCTTTAAAGTAGAGGTAGAAGCTTTTGGTTTCAGGGTTGTATTTCTCAAGCTCGCCGTGGCCACTTCTTTTGCCTTCGGTAAAACAGCCTCTGTACCGAAAAGTTCCTTCAATAAAATACTGCGCTCTTCCGGTAATGTCGTGGAAGTGGTTGTTGTGAAAATTACCGATATAGGTGACACGTGCAGAGGTAAACTCCCCCTGTCCTGCGGCGAGGAGGGTGTACCTTGGGTTAAAGCCAAAGCGGTTTTTCTTGGGGTCACTGAGGACGCGGCCTCCTTGGTGGCTTCCGACCTCTATACTGCCATCGGGGAGGAGGATGGTAGCTTTGACGATCTTTCTCTCTAGATCTTGCTGGACAGAGTTTTTGTTGCCCTCGAGGGCTATGGTGATGAATCCTTTGATGATATCGATGGCAAGCTCCGCGGGTCCTCCTCCGGGTAAGCCGGGATTGGGGCAAAAGGCCACTGGGATAGGAAGCCCAAGAGAGCGAAGAGAGTGGATTTCGTAAGGGGTCCAGTCGCAAAGCGAAACGCGGCGAGAGAGCTCTGAGGCGAGGATAGGATCGTTTTGGCCTATAAGGGCGATGTATTGGCGAAGGTCCCGTTTGACTTGGGTAAGCTCATCTAAATGGGGAGATCTGCTCGAAACTGACGCAGGTAGATGGAATTCGGCTTTCATACGTGATCCTTAGGCTATATTTGAATCTACGCATAGGCTAAACAAACGCTTCTTTTAGATGAAGAAATTAATCCACACAAGCGCAAACAAAGAGACTGCTTTAAAAGTGACCCCTAAACAATTCAGAAGCAGTCGATTTAATGCTCTTATAATGAACACATACTAGGATATAGTAAAACACACTAAAATCGACTTCTTATATCTTTATATGTCTGTATATAAGCTGATTGCAAATTTCATTGGCGTGACTTTTTTTGCCTATAGGCAAATATTGTCGTGACTTTTTTTGCCTATAGGCAAATAATGTAAGGTAAAGATGGATATGAAAAATGCTTAAAAAACGCTACCTTACAAAGTATGTTGTTGAAGACCTAAAAGAGAAGATGGTCTTTATTTCAGGGGCGAGGCAGGTAGGTAAAACTACGCTTTCCACCGAACTTGTTACGGATCATTTCAAGAATGCCGCCTACTACAACTGGGATTACAAACAAGATCGTCAGATCATTTTAAATTCCGAATGGGATAGTGAAGCAGACCTACTTATACTTGACGAAATCCATAAATATTCGAAGTGGAAAACCCTAATCAAGGGTAACTATGACAAGTGGAAGGATCTCTATAAATTTTTGGTCACCGGAAGCGCAAGGCTTAACATTTATCGAAGAGGAGGGGATTCGATGCAGGGGCGTTATCACCATTATCGTCTACACCCCTTTTCCCTAGCTGAGTGCTTAGAAAAAAAGAATAAAATTATCCTTTCTGAAGCGCCCCCAATTCCCCGCACTGGTTCAAAATCAGAACTAGAAATGCTCTTTGAGTTTGGGGGCTTCCCCGAACCACTCATCAAACAAAATTCAAGACATCTAAGAAGATGGCATAGAGAAAAGACAGAACGATTATTTAGAGAAGACATCAGAGAAATGGAACTCATAAGAGATTTAGGCAGTATGCAGCTATTAAGCGATCTGCTGCCTGATAGAGTTGGTTCCCTCCTCTCCATCAACAGCATTCGTGAAGACCTAGAGGTAAGTCACAAAGCAATTAGCCACTGGTTAAATGTGCTTGAAGGGTTTTACTATCATTTTAGAATTCATCCCTTTACAAGCAAAAAAATCAGAGGATTAAAAAAAGAGCCCAAACTCTATCTGTGGGATTGGTCAGAAATTAAAGATGAGGGCGCAAGATTTGAAAACTTAATTGCTTCTCATCTCCTAAAATTAGTCCACTTTCTCAAAGATCATGAAGGATATTCAGCTGAACTCCACTTCTTAAGAGATCGATCAAAGAGAGAGGTTGATTTCCTTGTCTCCATTGATGGCAAACCCTGGTTTGCTTGCGAGGCAAAGTTAAAAGATTCCAAAATCTCCCCACACATCCGCTACTTCAAAGAGAAGCTTCACATCCCCTACTGCTATCAAGTCACCATGGAAGGAACAAAAGATTTTACGGATGATAACATACGCGTCCTCCCTGCAAGCAAGTTCTTATCTAGCCTAATTTAGTCGCCCCTGGCGGGGCTGCGCCGGGTAGCCCAAGGAGGAATTTCACCCTTAGGCCCCCACAGATCCGTACGTGATAGTCTCCCATCATACGGCTCCTATTGTTAATACCGTTCGTTAAAACGATTTTGTCTCATTCAATATATCCTCCCATTTCTGGCTGTATAATGCTTAAAACAATAACAATACGATCCCTTCGCTCCACTCTCATTACAAGAGCTTCATCACACTTGCGAATCGCTTCCGGGTTGTGTATAAGTTTGTGTGCAAAAACTTTTAGATGAAAGTGGCCATGGTGTAAATTCTCCATATCAAACAAAAACAAGGAGAACACCATGGCCAAAAAAGGAT
>JAJCXW010000234.1 GCA_029263235.1 Acidimicrobiales bacterium | reverse complement strand
TGTCGGCGACGACCAGGGTGGCCAGAAACAACAGCTGTTGCCGCTGATCGAGCGTCTCGGCAGTCGTGTGATCGCGTCGGGCCATCTGCCTCGAGACGACTACCTGGAGCTCCTCTCGCGATCCGACATCGTCGTGTCGGCCGCCCGCAACGAGTTCTTCGGGATCTCAGTGGTTGAGGCGATGGCGGCGGGAGCATGGCCGGTGCTGCCAAGAGCACTTGCCTATCCCGAGGTGATCCCCTCCGCCTTCCACGACCGGGTGCTGTTCGATGCGGGAGATCTCACCTCGGCCATCGAGAATGCGATCACGGGCCTCGCTCCCCTGAAGGGCCAGGCCTCCGAATTGGCCGACTGTATGCAACGGTTCGACTGGAGTGTTGTTGCCCCCCTTCTCGATGACTCTGTCGAGAGCATGGCCTGATTCGAACCGGCGGGTTACCGTCGCGATGTGCAACTCGAAATACCTGGCCTGTTGGTCGGCCACTGGACTGAACCGCAAGCGCTCACCGGTGTCACCGTCATTGTTCTTCCCGACGGCGCGGTCGCGTCCGGTGAGGTGAGGGGAGGAGCTCCGGCCACTCGTGAGTTCGCCCTGCTCGATCCGCAGTGCCTGGTCGACAAGGTCGATGCCGTGGTGCTCAGCGGCGGGTCGGCCTTCGGTCTGGCGGCGGCCGATGGGGTGGTTGTTGCCTTGGAGGAATCCGGTCGGGGGTTTCCGACCGCCGCGGGGTTTGTTCCGATCGTCGTGGCGATGTCGCTGTACGACCTCAACGTCGGCTCATCAGAGATCCGACCCGACCGGGCTGCAGGCGAAGCCGCCTTCGCGGCGGCCGACATCTCGCCGCCGACGGGTCGAGTCGGAGCCGGCACTGGGGCGACGATCAACAAATGGCAAGGCAAGACGCCGAAGGGCCCGCGGCCCGGTGGGCTCGGCATCGCCACCGTGCGCCGAGGTGAGCTGATCGTCACGGCGATTGTGGCCGTCAACGCTGCTGGCGATGTAGAGGACGGAGCCAAGACCGGCGACGTCGGGATCGCCGAAGCGATCTCCGACGGGACATTCGGAGGGTGGCCCGATCGCAGCGAGGTCTTCGCCAACACGACCATTGGTGCGGTGGTCACCAACTCGATACTCGACAAGTCGGAGTGTCTGGTGGTGGCCCAGGGCGCTCACGACGGGCTGGCACGGGCAGTCACACCTCCGCACCAGCGCACCGATGGCGACGCGTTCGTGGCGGCGGCCACGGGTGAGGTCGAAGCTCATGTCGACGATGTGAGGCTGTCGGCGATGGTCGCGGTGGAGAAGGCCGTGCGTTCGGGGGTCGGTACGCTTGGGGATTGATTCCCGGCGTAGCGCCTGTGAATAGACGAACGAGTAGATGAACGAACGACCAAATAGATGAACTCGATGATCAAGTGTGAAACGTCGTCGGTCGAGGGCACCCGCCGACTCGCCGAGGTGATCGCCGGAGTGGTTGAGGACGGCGACCTGCTGACGCTCATCGGGGGCCTCGGTGCGGGAAAGACGGCGTTCACTCAGGGACTCGCCTCGGCTCTCGGGATCTCCGACAGGGTCACGAGCCCGACCTTCGCCCTCGCCAATCAGTACGAGGGGCGGCTCCTGTTGAATCATCTCGACGTCTACCGCATGGATGGCGCCGCCGAGTCACGCGATCTCGATATCGACGAACTCCTCGAGCGAGGCGTCACGGTGATCGAGTGGGCCGACGTGATCATGTCGGCCCTGCCCGACGATCGGCTCGACATCGTCATTGGGTTCGGACCCGAAGAAGACCCGGGGGAAGCTTCCGACGACCGTCGTGTGCTCGAACTGGAGCCGGTGGGCCCGAGATGGTCGGACCGAAGCGAGACTCTTGCCGCGGCCCTTGCCGACTGGGCAGTGGTGGAGGACCAAACCTCACAGAGGACAGCATCAGAGACACAACGGTCGAATCGAGAGAAGCCGTGCTGATTCTGGGAATCGAGTCGGCCACCAGCAGCGTCGGCTGTGCGATCGGTGGCCCCGATGGGGTCATCGCGTCGGTGCACACGTCGCGTCCCAGGTATCACGCCGAGTCGCTGGCCCCCCAGATCGCGTCGGTTGTGGAGCAAGCGGGCATCTCCATCGGCGATGTCGGTGTGGTTGCTGTCGACGTCGGTCCGGGCCTGTTCACCGGCCTGCGGGTCGGCATCACCACCGCCATCTCGGTGGCGTTTGCGCTGAGAGTTCCGATGGTCGCCGCCAACTCGCTGGAGCTCCTGGCCGCGGCTGTGAGCTCGAGTGTGGACACAGGTGATCGCGACATTCATGCCATGATCGACGCCCGTCGTGGTGAGGTGTTTCATGCCCGCTATCTGGGCCAGAGCGAGAGCCAGAGCAGCGACTGCCTGATGGAGCCAGCGGTGGCCCTCCCTGAGGAACTGGCGCGGCCGCTCGAGGCCGACGCCGAGAGGCGTGAACTGCTGCTGGTGGGTGACGGGGCCCGACAGCACCTCGAGCTGTTCGATGGCCTGGCCGGTGTCGAGGTGGCCCTGGAGCAGTTCGACAATCCATCGGCATCCACTCTGGTGAGACTGGTCCGGCCGGCAGCCGAACGTGGCGAATTCTTGGCCTCCACAGAGATCAAGCCGCTCTACCTGCGTGATCCCGATGCCAAGCCGAACTGGAACACCGCCCCCAAGGTGGAGCCATGACCGGCAAGCCCGAACTGGTGGCCATGACCAGCAGTCATGTCGACAGCGTGATGGCCATCGACTCACGGGTCTACGCCCGGCCGTGGTCCCGATCCATGTGGATCAAGGAGATCGAAGATGCCGGCCGGCCTCATCTCGTGGCCCTCGATGGCTCCGAGGTGGTCGGTCATGCCGGGTCGATGTACGCCCTCGACGAGGTCCACCTGACCACCGTCGCGGTACTCCCGGAACGCCAGGGCGAAGGCATAGCGTCGGACCTGGTGCTGGCCTTGCTCGACCAAGCTGTGAGAGCCGGATCCTCGGCGGCCACCCTCGAAGTCAGGGCCGCCGATCGGCGGACCCAACGGCTGTATTCACGATTCGGTTTCGCGCCCGCCGGGGTCCGTCGCGGCTACTACACGACACCGAGCGACGACGGAATCATCATGTGGTTGGCCGACCTGCAGTCACCAGAACTGGCCCGTCGCCTCGACGAGATCCGATCCCGGACTCCCGGAGCCGCTGGCTCGACAACACAGTCGACAGAGCAGGGAATCCTCGGCATCGAGACGTCGTGCGATGAGACGGCGGCGGCGGTGGTCCGCGGCGGGCGAGAGGTCCTTTCATCGGTCGTCTCGAGTCAGATCGAGATCCATGCCCGGTTCGGTGGAGTTGTCCCTGAAGTCGCGAGCCGGGCCCATGTCGAGTCGATCCTGCCGGTGGTGGGAGCGGCCCTCACTGAAGCCGGAATCGATGGAGCCGATGTCGACGCGGTGGCGGCAACCCATGGCCCCGGTTTGGTGGGGGCGTTGCTCGTGGGAGTGTCGGCAGCCAAGGCGATGTCGCTGGTGTGGGAGGTCCCCTTCATCGGGATCAACCATCTGGAGGCCCACCTCTACGCGGCGTTCCTGGAGGAGCCCGACCTCGAGATGCCGTTGGTGGTCCTGCTGGTTTCGGGGGGCCACACCATGTTGATACTGATGGAGGGCAACCTTCAGTACCGGGTGCTGGGTTCGACCCTCGACGACGCCGCGGGGGAAGCCTTCGACAAGGTGGCTCGCCACATCGGCTTGGGCTATCCGGGTGGTCCGATCATCGACAGGTTGAGCGCCAAAGGCGATCGCGATGCCATTCGATTCCCGAGAGCGATGATGTCCGACGGTTGGGACTTCTCGTTCAGCGGAGTCAAGACGTCGGTGGTCAACCATCTACGCCACAATCCCGACACTCCGATAGAGGACCTGGCTGCCTCGTTTCAAGAGGCGGTGGCCGACGTGCTCGTCACCAAGGCGCGCCGTGCCGCTCGCAAGTATGGGGCCAGAGGTTTGTGTCTGGCCGGCGGAGTGGCGGCGAACTCACGGCTTCGTCAAAGCGTGATCGACGTGTGCGAGGCCGACGGGTTGAGGGCGTTCGTGCCCAGCCGTGAAATGTGCACCGACAACGCCGCCATGGTCGCGGCCGTGGCTTGGCACCGACTGAGAGCCGACGGTCCGTCGCCACTGGATCTGGGAGCCGATCCGTCGCTTCGTCTGCCCACATCGTGAGCCAGCGACCCGGCTGATGAGATTGAGGTCTGTGCCACGGATTTGTGGTTGTTGCTGGGGCCCGGTCGTCCTATCGTTGGCACTCGGCATTAGAGAGTGCTAACGCAAGAATTCGGAGGAGCCCATGAATCTTCAGCCCCTTGAGGACCGGATCGTTGTCCGGGCAAGCGAAGCTGAATCCACCACCGCTAGCGGACTGGTGATTCCCGACACAGCCCAGGAAAAGCCCCAACAGGGCGAAGTCCTGGCAGTTGGCCCGGGACGTCGCTCAGACCAGACCGGCGACATCATTGATGTCGACGTATCGGTCGGCGACATCGTTGTCTACTCGAAGTACGGCGGCACTGAGATCACCGTCGAAGGTGAAGACCTTCTGATCCTCAACGCCCGCGACGTGCTCGCGAAGATGGGCTGAGGTCGACCACATGTCAAAGATTCTCAAGTTCGACGAGGAAGCGCGCCGCGGCCTCGAAGCCGGAGTCAACAAGCTGGCCGACGCCGTCAAGGTCACCCTCGGGCCGAAAGGCCGCAATGTGGTGCTCGACAAGAAGTTCGGTGCACCGACGATCACCAACGACGGTGTTTCGATTGCTCGCGAGATCGAACTGTCCGACAGCTTCGAGAACATGGGTGCGCAGCTGGTGAAGGAGGTGGCCACCAAGACCAACGACATCGCTGGTGATGGAACCACCACCGCAACCGTGCTGGCCCAGGCTCTCGTTCGTGAAGGCCTTCGCAACGTGGCGGCCGGCGCCAACCCGATGGGCCTCAAGAAGGGCATCGAGAAGGCAGTCGCCGCTGCGGTCGACGCCCTCGCCGATCAGGCAGTGCAGGTCGACGACTCCAAGGACATGATCGCCCAGGTCGCTTCGATCTCGGCAGCTGATCCTTCCATCGGCAATGTGATCGCCGAGGCGATCGACAAGGTCGGCAAGGATGGCGTGGTCACCGTTGAGGAGTCCAACACGTTCGGCATGGATCTCGATTTCGTCGAGGGCATGCAGTTCGACAAGGGCTACTTGTCGCCGTACTTCGTCACCGATCCTGAGCGTCAGGAATCAATCCTCGACGACTGCTACATCCTGTTCAACCAGGGCAAGATCACGAACATCCAAGATCTTCTGCCGCTGTTGGAGAAGGTCATGCAGGCTGGCAAGCCGCTCCTGATCGTTGCCGAGGACATCGAGGGCGAAGCTCTCGCCACTCTCGTCGTCAACAAGATTCGTGGCACCTTCAACTCCGTTGCGGTCAAGGCCCCCGGCTTTGGCGAGCGGCGTAAGGCCATGATGCAGGACATGGCGATCCTCACGGGTGGTCAGGTCATCGCCGAAGAGGTCGGGCTCAAGCTCGACTCGGTCGACCTGTCACTGCTCGGTCAGGCCCGCAAGATCGTGGTCACCAAGGACGACACAACTCTCGTCGAAGGCGGCGGAACTTCCGACGACGTCGAAGGCCGTGTCGCCCAGATCAAGGCTGAGATCGACAACACCGACTCCGACTGGGACCGTGAGAAGCTCCAAGAGCGTCTCGCCAAACTGGCTGGTGGTGTTGCGGTCGTTCAGGTGGGCGCCGCCACAGAGGTGGAGCTCAAAGAGAAGAAGCACCGCATCGAGGACGCCCTCTCGGCTACTCGTGCTGCGATCGAGGAAGGCATCGTCGCCGGCGGCGGCACCGCACTCCTGCGTTCACGTGCTGCGGTGTCCGCCACTGTCGAGTCGCTCTCAGGCGACGAAGCCACTGGTGCCCGCATCATCCAGACCGCTCTCGAGGCCCCGACTCGGCTCATCGCCGACAACGCCGGTCACGAAGGGGCCGTCGTGGTGCGTGAGGTCGAGCAGAGCTCGGGTTCGATCGGCTTCAACGCCGCCACCGGCGAATACGTCGACCTCATCGAGGCCGGCGTCATCGACCCGGTCAAGGTAACCCGTGCGGCCCTGCAGAACGCAGCGTCGATTGCGGCTCTGCTCCTCACCACTGAGGCCCTCATCGCCGACAAGCCCGAAGAGGCCCCGCCGGCCATGCCGGGCGGCGGCGGCGACCCGATGGGTGGCATGGGCGGTATGGGTGGCATGGGGATGATGTGATCCTCTGTCACTGATCGCCGACTCTGTCGGTCATCACTGATCTGTCAACGGCTCGAGCCCCCGGGATTTCCTGGGAGGCTCGGGCCGTTGTTCGTTTCGGCCCCGGTTAGCGTTCGGGGAATGTGGGCGAGACGCGAGCGCTTGTGGCTGTGGGTAGCCGTCGCCGCCGCGTTGGCCGCGGCCTTGTCGCTTCTGGCGCCGTGGGCCCGGAGCGGGCAAGTCGATCGTTCCATGTTCGCGTTGATCTCCTCGGCGCGTGCTCTCGATCTGCTGAGCGGTTTCGAAGTGGTGGTCGTGGGCGCGGCGGTGGTGGGAGTTCTCGTTTCTGCGTCGGCAGGACTATTGGCAGCCACCTGGGATCGACCTCGGATGGCGGCGCTCTCGCTGGTGGCCTCAGGCCCGATCCTGATCGTTGCTGCGGTTGTCGTTTCCCGTACGCCCCTACGTCTTGGATGGGGGGCGATCGGCGGTTCAAGCGCCGGGGCGATCGCGTCGATATGTGCGATGATGCTGCTGGCATTTCAGGCGACGACGGAGACATGACTCATGACTGACGCGGGTGATTGGCGGCCGGGACTGCCCCGGGACCTGCCAGGTTCTGTCCCGCTCGGAGGAGAGCTCGGGGAGATGTTCGGTGGAGAAGTGGCGGTGGCCCCTATTGGGGCCGAAGAGCCGACTCCCAGGAGCCGACTGATCGGACGACTGGTCGCGGTGGTCTTGTCGTTGGCAATCCTCGGCGGCGGTGCCGCTCTCGTGGTGAGCGCGGGAACTTCCACCGGCGGAACCGACGGACCCGAGGAAGCGGTCGAGAAGTTGCTGGCATCGCTGGCGGCCGGAGACCTCCTCGGAGCTGCTGAGGTCGTCGAGCCATCGGAGCGGGCCACCCTCGTCAAGGCCGGAATCGACATCGCCGACGAGTTGGTACGCCTGGAGGTTCTCTCTCCCGATCTCGACCTCAGCGCATTGTTGGGTGTCGACCTCAGGTTCGACGACCTGTCGTTTCGGTCGGTGCCGATCCGAGACGACATCACTCAGGTCTTCATCGATGGTGGAAGATCCAGGGTGACGGTCGATGTGTCGAAGATGCCGCTGGGAAGGCTGATCCTCGATCGAGCTCCCGAAGACTGGCTCCTCTTCACGGATTCGGTCGAGTCTCCGCTCGCTTCCTCGAAGCCGGTGGCGGTGGTGGAGCGCGGTGGCCGTTGGTATGTGAGCCTCTGGTATTCCCTCGCCGAGAACGCACGAATCTCCAGTCGACGTGCCGTTCCATCGGCTTCTGAGACGTTGGCGCCCATCGGGGCCGAGACTCCGGAAGCTGCTCTGGAGAGGCTCATTCGTGAAGCCATCCGGCTCGATCCCCGCACCGTCATCGGGATGCTCGATCCCGGGGAACTGGCGGCGCTCTACGACTATGCGCCGCTGTTTCTGGATGATGCTGAGCGGGCGGCCAACGACCTTCTCGAGGAGGCCGATCGCAACAGCGTTGTATGGAGCCTCGACTCGATACTGCTGTCTAGCTCGACCGACGGCGACATCGCCACGGTGACGATCGACGGTATCGACATGTCGGCCTCATCGCCCGATTTCGGCGGTCGACTGTCGATGAGCTCAGACCGATTCGTGGTCGAGTGGGTTGCTTCTGACTTCGCGGGTAGTCCTGTCAGAACGACCCTCACGATCGAGGACGGGTGCACGATTGTGGAATCAACAGGGGCATTGAGCGCCGACAACAACCGATTCGACAGTTGCAGCACCGATGGCACCGATGGCGCTGCCGGCGGTTTCTTCGGCTTGGGAGCGCTCGGGCCACTGGGCTCGCTGGGTTCATCGGTCGCCGATCCGGCTGCCCTTGGCGTGGTCACCCATCGGGTGGACGGCAAATGGTTCGTTTCTCCGATTCGCACGACCACCACGGCAATTCTCACCGGCATGAGGGCATTGGAACCAAGCGACCTGGTTGAGGCCATGGATGCGTTCGAAGGCTTCTTCAGCGGGCTCGACGAGTCCTTCGAGACCGGGTTCGACCAGTCTTTCGGTGTTGCTGATCCAGAGGATTCGGCTTTCGTCACAACCACAGTTACGCCACCTGTGACGATGTTCGACGCACAGGACGTTGATCCGGTGAGTGCTCTGGATATTGCCGGAATCGATCTCGTCCATCCTGATACACCGGCTTTTTCCGCGACGGACATCACCGGTAGCGTTGGTGCGGGCTTTCTCTCAGCGTGGGGAGTCGAGATCGGTGGCCACGAGATCCAAAGGAGCTTGTTCGTCGATTCGCCTGGGTCGGAGGTTTCGAATCGTGCCGTTCGACTGACGATCATCGAGTTTGTCGATCCGGCCGTCGCCGACCTTCTGCTCTCCGAGCAATCCATCATTGACGGATCAGCCATAGGCCCGGATGGAATCCTCGAGATGTCTGCCGAGTACTACCGGCCTCGGATGTTGGCATCGCTGGACGGCCGACTCATCTTGGGAATTGGTGTCGAGTCCGACATGGTTCGTGAGCTAGTCGCGCTCCAACTGAGTCGCTGAACAGCTGTAGATGTGACCTACCCGGGATCCGGCACTGGCGGTGCCACAGTCATTGGTCCGGTCGGGGCAGATCTTCCGAGTCCTCGCCGCCGACTCCTCGGCCGGCTTCTGGCACTCGTGACGTCGGGGGTCCTCGTAGGCGGTGGAGTGGTGCTGGCGGTGAATGCCGGACGATCTTCGGGTGGCTCCGACAGCCCCGATGCCGCGGTCGAGGAGCTGCTGATGGCGCTCTCGGCCGAGGACCTGCTCGGGGCGGTCGAGACGATCGTTCCTTCCGAACGAGCGGTCCTGCTGGAGACTGGTGTCGACATCACCGACGAGCTGAAGCGTCTGCGCGTGCTGTCGGAAGGTCTCGATCTGCGAGCTGTCTCCGGCATCGACATGAGATTCGACAACCCCGTGCTTCATTCGGTTGTGGCCCAGCCGGGGCTTGCCCACGTCTTCGTCGGTCGCAGTAGGTCTCTGGTCTCGGTAGATGCCTCAGTTCTTCCTCTGGGTCCACTGGTTCTCGATCAGGCCCCCGCTGATTGGCTCACGTTCGACACCTTGGTCACTTCGCCCATCTCATCGACCCAGCCGATTGTCGCGGTCGAACGCAAGGGACGCTGGTATGTCAGCCTCTCGTACTCGATCGCCGAACGAATCAGGGTCGCGATCGGTGCTCCGTCTCCGTCGGCCGCATCTCGGCCGGTTGCGATCGGGGCCGATACCCCCGAGGAAGCAGTAGAGCGATTCTTGGACGAACTGCTGCGGCTCGACCCCCGGACCGCTATCGGCATGCTCGACCCGGAGGAGATGGCGGCGCTCTACGACTACGCGCCGCTGTTCCTCGACCAACTCGAGACCACGGCCACCAGCGTATTGCTGAGCAGCGAGGCAGGAGGCATCTCCTGGAGTCTCGACTCGATTCGGCTCAACAGTTCCGTGTCCGGCAATTCGGCCTCGGTGACGATCGAGGCGCTCGAGGGATCGTTCGCCAGACTCGACCTCTCGGGTCAGGCCTCGATGGTTGCTGGCCGGCTAGCGGCCGAGTGGTCGGGGATCGACTTCGATCGCAACCCCACCCGCACCGAGATCGAGATCGGGAACGGCTGCACGTCGGTCAACACTCTCAGGACCGTGGGCGAGAGCAACTTCGACTCCTGTGACCGTGGAGACGATGACTTCAGGCCGGTCGCCATGTTTGCGCTCCTGGCGGCGCTCGGCGACATCGGCCCGGTGATCACCGAACCTGGAGAATTCAGCCTTGTCACCCGTCGTGTCGACGGCAGGTGGTTCGTGTCGCCCATGCGATCCGGCCTCGAGACGACTCTTGATCTGCTTCGGTCACTCTCACCTCAGGACCTCGACGACACGGTCGTGGCCGTCGCCGAGAGCACGGGGGCCCTGACCTCGGGGCTGGTGGTCAGCGCGAAGGAATCCGGTCTCGTTCCGTTCCACGACAGCGCCCAGGTGGCGGACTTCGACATCATCGCCGGCGACATCGTCAACCTTCGTGCCCCGGCGCGTTTCGCTGCGGATCTGGCCCCGGTTGTGGCTTCGAGCATTCTCTCCGGCTGGTTGCCCGATCTGCAGAACACAGAGGTGAGGCGTGCGGTCCAGATCGATTCGATATCGGAAGCGGGTGGCGTCGGCGTGTTCGTGTTTCAGTTGGTCGATGAAGTAGCGGTGTCGAACGCGATCGATGCTCTCCTGGCGTCACCCAACTCGACCAGCAACGGCTCTTTGATCGAGGTGAGCAACACTCTGCGTGAGCCGGTCGTGGCGACTGGGGTGTCCGATCGATTCATCCTGGCGGTCGGGTTCGTCGGAACGCCAGTGGAGTTGCTGCGATCGGTCATCGCCAGGCAGGTCCCCAACTGACACTCAATCGGATATGGGCTGCTCAGCGGTTTCGGCAGGATGACGAGGACGGTCAAGTTCCCGAGTCGCCACGGACATGACCGCGGCAGCCACCGCGATGAAGCCGGCTGAGATCATCCAGGCCCAGCCGAAACTGGCGTGCTCCGCGACCGCCCCGAACAGAACCGGCCCGACCATGGCCCCGCTGAACATCGCGGCCTGAACGAATCCGGAGGCCGACCCGGTGGTGTGGGGGTGATGCTCCACCGTGCCGAGATGCACCACTCCGGGCCACGACCATCCGGCGCCGTATGCGAGAATCGCTCCGACCACCATCAGGCGATGATCGCCTGTGGCCAGAAGAGGGAAGCCGAAACCTCCCACGATCATCAGTCCGGTCGAGAAGGCGAATCGACTGATGCGAACCCGATCCATGAGCGCCCCCCAGCCGACCCTGGTGGAGATGAGCGCAACACTGCCAATCACCTGGAGATAGCCGGCTCCGGTCACCGAAAAGCCTGCATCCTGGGCCGAACGCACGAGAAATGCGCCAATCGATGAGACCGCGGCGGCACCGAACGCCGACGCGGTAGCCACCAGAACGAGCCCTCTCGACGGGCGAAATGCCCGACCTTCCTCCCGAGTGCGGCGGCGAGCCGGTGGTTCGACGTGGGGGATGGCGGCCAGCGCTGCCAGAGCTAGCACGATCGTGAAGGCGTAGGCCCAGCGCCAGCCGAGTGATTCGGCGATGGTGGGCAGCGCCAGACCGGCCAGCCCTGTCGATGTGGGAATCGCCGCTTGTTTCACTCCCAGAGCGATCCCTCGTCGGCGGGCAGGAACCCCCCCTGAGATGAACGTGTTGTTGCCGGGCTGACTGATGCCGTTGCCGACCGCAACGAAGACCAACGCAAGCACGATCACCGGATAGGAGGGGGCCAACATTGCGACGGCCGCACCGATGGCAGTTGTTGCTGCGGCGAGCCTCAGGGCGGGGCTGGGCCCGATGCGGTCGGTGAGCGATCCGCCCCACATGGCGAAGCTGGCCGCGACCGCGAAGAATACTCCAATGGCGATGCCCTGTTGGGTGTCGCCGAATCCGAGCTCGGCCTGGATCTTCGGAGCGAGCGCGCCGAACAGGTGAACCGGCGCGACCGCGGCCACCATGCTGGCCAGCGAGACGAGGGTGACCCTGCGGGGGTCGGGCTTGGTCGGCATCGGGAGAGTCTGCCTTGTCGGTAGCCTCAGTGTCATGGAGATTCCAACACCCGATCCGAAGAAGCTCCTCGAAGATTGGAACGAGTGGGAGAGCGGCACCACGCCCCCTGGTCGGGTCATAAGCAATCTCAAGACCGGTGGACTCCCCGAGTTGTTGAAGTCGCTGATCGAGGAAGCCCCCTGAGTCCTCCGGAGGGTCGTGGCGGTCCTCAGATCATTCCCCGACCCCAAGGGGCACTACCGGGCGGTCCGCCTCCATGGACCGGCCTGACCGCCGCCGGACGGGCCGTCACGATCGACAAGGTCTCAGCGGCGCTATCTGCCCATGTTCCGGCGCACCGGGGCGGCACGATTCCCGTCGGCGTTGGCGAATCCGCCGTGATGGTGGTTCTCTACGAACTCGGCACCGAGGTCAACGTCGTCCTCACCCGCAGATCGCCCAATCTCCGCCACCATGCCCATGAGATGTCGTTCCCCGGCGGTCGTCGAGATGCCGAAGACCCCGATCTGTGGCACACCGCGCTGCGCGAATCGATGGAAGAGGTCGATCTCGACCCGTCGGCGCTTCGTCGGATCGGCGAACTCGACAGTTTCACGACGGTCGGGTCACGAACGGTTGTTCACCCCTACGTCGTAGTGGCCGACAGCTGCCCGAAACTCACCGCGTCGCCTCACGAGGTCGAGTCGATCACCCATGTTTCGTTCAGCGAGCTGCTACGAGACGACGTCTGGCGCGAGGAGCTCTGGCCGATACCCACGCTGGACGGACTCCGGGCAATCACGTTCTTCGAGCTCGTCGAGGACACCGTTTGGGGCGCCACGGCGGCGATGCTGCGACAGCTTCTCG
>JAJCXW010000233.1 GCA_029263235.1 Acidimicrobiales bacterium | reverse complement strand
TGGAACGATCCGACCCTCTTCGATCTCGACTGGCTCGACTCGAGCGGCGCCAACGCAATCGGTTTCGTCGAACTCGTGACACCCATGTTCATCGATCGCTACCAACACCGCCTAGCCGATCAGACCCGCTCTGTATTCGAGACGTTCGGTGCCAATGTGTCCGAATGGGTCGATTCCGAATCGGACTCGTTCACCCTCGTCCACGGCGACTACCGCCTCGACAATCTCATGTTCTCCTCGGCTCAAGGAGGGGCGCCGGTCACCACGGTCGACTGGCAGACGCTCGGGATTGGCGCCGGAGGGCGAGATCTCGCCTATCTGCTCGGCAACTCATCGGAGCCGGCCGATCGACGACGACACGAGACAGCCGCGATCGACGGATACGTGAACGCCATGCAGGGTCACGGCGTCGACTTGTCTCACGCCGAAGCCATGGCCCAATACCGCCACGGCACGTTTCAAGGTCCGTTCATCACCATGCTCGGTTCGATCGCCGTGGGGCAGACCGAACGAGGCGACGAGATGTTCATGGCCATGGCCGAGAGGTCAGCCGCGCAGATCGTCGATCACGACGCTCTCGACCTGATCACCGGCTGATCTCCTGCCGGCCCCATCGAGTCGCCGGCCCGATGCGATCCCATCGATGGCGAGCACGATCAAGGCCAGCCAGATGATGCAGTAGCCGACAATCTGCCCACCCGACCAGCTCTCGTCGTAGATCCACACACCAACCAGAAACTGGAGGGTCGGAGCGATGTACTGGAGAATTCCCACGACGGACAGATCGATGCGCCGAGCCGCTGAGGCGAAAAGGAGAAGCGGCACTGCGGTGAGAACTCCTGTGCCGAGCAGCAACAAGTCACGATAGGGAACCGACACGCCCACCGACCCTTCACCACTTGCGGCCCGAAACACCACCACGGCCAGGGCCAGCGGCAACAGCACCATCATCTCAAGCGACAACCCGTCGAGGGAACCCACCGACGACATCTTCCGCAAGAGACCGTAGACACCGAAGGTGCCGGCAAGGGTGAGCGGCACCCAGGGCAGGGTTCCCACGTCGATGGTGAGCACGACCACACCGGCGGAGGCCATCGCCACCGCAGCCCACTGCACCCTGCGCAGCCTTTCGCCGAGGATCAGCACACCGAGCACGACGCTCACCAACGGGTTGATGAAGTAGCCCAAGCTTGACTCGAGAATCCGATCGGACGACACCGCCCAGACGTAGACGAGCCAATTCGAGGCGAGCAGGAGGCCGGCGATGGCCGAGAACGCAACGGCCCGACGGCTACGTCCACCGGCGAGGATCCTGCGGCGAGTTCGCCTCAGGGCATGCACCCCCAGCAGCACCAAGAACGTGGCGACGATCCGAAAGGCGATCACGTCGCCGGCCGCGACATCGTCGAGTTGTTTCCAGTAGAGCGGAGAGAGCCCCCAGATCAAGTAGGCGCCCAGCGCCAGTCCCATTCCCTCCGACATTGCGGGAGCCTAACGGAGGGCAGGGTGTCACGACCCCGCTCGGAACGGGCACACTTGTGACCATGCCAGACATCACCACCGCACCCGTCGAGGAACAGGTCACCAACCCGGTCACCGACGACGGCGACCACGACCGGTTCGCCCACTACGTTCGGAAGGCCGATGCCACTCGCGCCGCGATCGAAGGCACCCCCGTGATCGCGCTCTGCGGCAAGGTCTGGGTACCGAGCCGAGATCCGTCGAAGTATCCCGTGTGCAAGACCTGCGCCGAGATCAGGCAGGAAATCGTCAACCGCGGCAACAACTGACTCAGGGAGTCCCAATGCGAATCAGCATCAACGGCAGTACCAGTCTTCTCAACTCCGACATTGGGGATGTCGTCGACCATGCCGCGAAGGCCGCTGCCGATGGCCTGAGTGGCTGGTGGCTCGCTCAGACCGGTCTCATCGACGCTCTGACTGTGATGGCCGTCGCCGCTCCGGCCGCCCCCGGCATCGAGCTGGGCACCGCAGTCGTGCCCACCTTCCCCATTCACCCGACCGCACTCGCCGCCAAGGCGCTCACCACCCAGGCCGTGAGCGGTGGCCGCCTCGCTCTCGGCATCGGTGTCAGCCATGCGCCGATGGTGCAGGAAGTATGGGGTCAGAGCTTCGACAAGCCGATCCGCCACGTTCTCGATTACCTCACGGGCTTGCAGGGACTTCTCGAAGAAGGCCGGTCCGACTACTCCGGTGAGGCTTTCACCACCAGATTCGAAGGCCCCCGACCAACCGACGACCCGCCGAGCGTGCTGTTGGCCGCCATGGGCACCCAGATGCTCCGCATCGCCGGGAAGCGAACCGACGGAACGATTCTCTGGATGACCGGGCCGAAAACGATCGCATCACACATCTCTCCCACCATTCGCCAGGCGGCCGAAGAGGCCGGCCGTCCCGATCCGCGAATCGTCTGCTCGCTGCCGATCGCCGTGACCGACGACGAGAAGGGCATGCGCGAGTTCGTCGACATCGTGCTGGCCAAATACGGTGAGCTTCCCAGCTACCGGGCAATGCTCGACCGCGAGGGGGTGGCCGGCCCGGGCGAGGCCATGATCTGCGGCAACGAAGAGTCCGTGCGCGAGCAACTCGCCGAGATCACCGACGCCGGCGCCACCGAGTTCTCAGCCGCTGAGATCGGCGGGAGCAGCGAGGACTACGCCCGAACCAGAGCCCTGTTGATCGATGTGAACGACCACAGCTGACTAGCCACTACCCTGCTTGACGCGAGATCATCCACGCCAATGCCATACCCACACCAGGAGCAGTCGTGAAGGTCGCGGTCATCTACGAAAGTCGCACAGGCAACACGGAGCGCGCCGCCGAGATGATCGGTGCCGCCCTTCAGGACCTCGAACACGAGGTGGGGGTCTGGCCGACCGACAAGGTGAATCTCGACTTTCTCACCGACACCGACCTGGTGTTTCTCGGCACCTGGACCGACGGTCTGATCATCGCCGGGCACCGACCCGGCGGGAGCGGGCACCTGCTCGCCATGCCCGGAATCTGGAACAAGCCCACGGTCGGCTTCGTCACCTACGCCTTCCGTGCCGGGAAAGTGGTCGACAAGCTGGCCGATGTGGTCACACTGCTGGGTGGGAAGTGGCTTGGCGGTCGCGCCTTCCAGCGCGATGATTTACCCGACGGCGTCGCTGGATTCGTGATCGCAGCTGTAGACGCCGTCGAAGGTGCCGAAGTCTCGGGCTGAGAGGTCCGCCGATGCGAATTCACATTCAGGGAATTGCCCTCCTCGGTGCCGTATTTCTGGTTCTGTTGGGGATTGCCAATTGGGCTGCCCCAGTGGTAAACGAGGCGTTCAGTTCAGAGGGAGCCATCCAGGCCACTTCGTCCCCCGAACCTCCGATCGGATCTGAGGAAGAAGCCGAGGATCTTCCGCTCAACACCGAGGAGATCGCCCAACTCCAGACGCTGCTGGAGTCGATCAATTACGACATGGGCGGCATCGACGGGATTATCGGCCCCAAGACCCGAGAGGCAATCAATCAAGCCAAGCTCGACCTGGCCACCTCGGGTCTTGGTAGCACCTCGTCGGACCGCAGGCTGCTCGATCGCCTCATCGTGCTCACCGAAAGCAACTGAGTTCTCGATACGACACCTGACGAGACTTTAAGTTTCTTCGGGAATGCCAGAGAGTCATGTACCGTTGTAAGAACGGGAGGAACAGTGGCTCAGGTAGCTCTCGATCGGCCAACAACACACGTCGTCGAGCGTCGTCGCGCCCGCGTTGGGCTTCTCGCCACCCGAGAGATCATGTTGATCGGGGCCGGGCTGGTGGCCTACCGCATGGTTCGTTACTTGGTCAGAGACGATCTCGCCGACGCCTTCACCAACGCTCAGAGAGTGATCGATTGGGAACGAGCCGTCGGCATTTTCAACGAGGTCAGCCTTCAATCCACGATTCTCGGCAGTCACCCAGTGGTGTTCATGCTCAACCGCTATTACTTCATTGCCCACTTCCTCGGTACGGCCATCCTTCTCACTTGGTTGTTCGTTCGCCACCACGATCGCTACGGACAGGTCCGACGGGTCTTGTTCGCGGTCACCATGGGAGGCTTGGCGATTCATGTGGCCTTCCCGCTGGCCCCGCCCAGATGGTTCCCCGAGATGGGATTCGTCGACACTCTCCAGACTTATGGCCCGAAGGTCTACGACAGCGATGCGGTTGCGTCCACCGCCAATCAGATCGCAGCCATGCCTTCACTTCACGTTGCCTGGGCTCTCCTCGGGGCTTGGGCCGTCGTGAGTGTCCTCGATAGTCGTTGGAGATGGCTCGCGATGATTCACCCGATCACGATGTCGCTGGCCGTCGTCGTAACGGCAAACCACTGGTGGCTCGATGTTGTGGTCGCCGCCCTGCTTGTCGTGTTGGCGTTTCAGGCCGATCGGCCGCTCCAGCAATTCCTCTCGAATCGCACCGACCAGCGGCTCGCGATCTCGCTGCGTGAGTCGGTCTCGCATCAGCCGTCCGATTCGGTGTCCGCCTCCACCAGCTGACGGTGGGATTCGAGATCGGGTTTCCCCAGCCCGATGGTTCGCTCACGTACCGACCCGCTACGACATCAGCCGAATCTGATCTCGGCGCTACTCGAGGACGACGACCGGGATCTGGCGATCACATCTGGTCTGGTACTCCTCGTATTCCGGGTACACCGACGTGGCGAGCTTCCACAACCGATCTCTTTCGTCGCCATCTGCGGTGCGGGCCCGGAGTCGGTGGATTTCGGCCATGTCCTGGACGACGACATTGGGGTCGGCTGTCAGGTTGAGGTACCACACGGGATGGGTGGGTTGGCCTCCCATCGAGGCGATCGCGATGTAGGTGTCGCCATCGCGGATCCTTATCAGAGGGGCGCGTCGGGTCTTTCCGGTGCGGCGACCGGTGGTGGTGAGAACGATGCACGGAAACCCGACGAATTCACCGCCTTCTTCGCCCTTGCTCGACAGGTACATCTCGACGTGATCCGCCACGAAGTCGTAGGGGCTCGGCTCGTAGTTGTCGTTAGCGCTCGGTTCGGTCATTCCCTGATTCTGACCGATACCGGTCCGGTCAGCCAGACGACCCCGACTAACGTCGGCCCATGACCGACACATCGCATTTCGGACCGCTGGCTCAACTGGCAGGAGAATGGGAGGGCGCTGGCGGCACCGACGTCTCCCACCACCATGCCGAGGGCGAATCGGGAGACACCTCCTACCGCGAACACATCACCAACAAGCCATTCGGGCCGGTCGATAACGGCGCCCAGCGGCTCTACGGACTCGACTACAAGATGGCAGCGTGGCGAATCGGGGAGGCCGACCCCTTCCACACCGAGGTCGGTTACTGGCTGTGGGACAGCGAGCTACGACATGTGATCCGCGGCTTTGTGATACCCCGCGGTTCGGTGATTCTTGCCGGAGGCGAGACCGCCCCGGACGCCACATCGTTCACGCTGCGAGCAGAGGCCGACTCCGACGAATACGGCATCTGCTCCAACACCTATCTCTTCCGGAACGCTCGCTGCACGTCGTATGTCATCAACGTCTCAGTGGACGGAGACACCCTCACCTACGACCAGGACTCGGTGCTCGTCATGAACGAGTACGACGAGCCCTATCACCACACCGACACCAACTCGCTTCGACGGGTGACCGCGTTCGAGATTCCACCACCGGCCTGAAGCGTTACTTCATTCCCCGGCTGTCGACCGATCGGTGACTCACCTCGACCAGCTCCCCGCGGCGGACCTCGTAGGACGTGGCCTTGTCGACGGAGTGTTGGCCGGCCCGGGCCCGGCCCGTGACCACATCGAGGATCATTCCTTCGATGACAGGGAGCAGAGCGACGGCCCTGAACCCTTCGTCACGCCCCGGATTGGATCGCTTCTCCTCGTGGATGAGTTCCATCGAATCCCAGATCCAGACATCGTCGACGCTGACGAAGCGACAGCGATGGTTGGTGCGACTCTTGGCGGCGAGAGCACCAGGGCAGACGATGACCCGGCCGTGAACCCACGGGTCGGCCCCCAAACCGTCGCGCCCGAAACCCTGCTCGAAGGCCTCGTCGAGGAGGGCCTGCTGGTCGCCCGATTCGACAGCCCGGCTCCGAGCCTCGTCCCGTAGCGCCTCCGACAGGTGATCAAGAACGTCGTCGGAGAGCCTCGCGGCCAACTCGGCTGCCGAATCGGGTTCCTCGGTGAGGTATTTGATGATGGTGGCATAGCGTCGCACGGCCATACGGGCCATCATGCCTGTGATGACAGACACCCGAGCACATCCATCTCTTCCACCTTCCGAACTCGCCACCGACTACACCTCGGCACGCGTGTCCTTCATGGGCACCGCTATCGCTTCCGGAGGAGCCATCGAACACATTCGTCACTCATCCACCGGGCCCGCCGGGGAGACCATCGGAATCGACATCGCCGAATACGGACCGGCCGACGCCGAGTCGATGCTGATGATCGTCTCCGGCACCCACGGTGTCGAGGGTTACTGCGGATCGGCCCTGCAGTCCCACTGGATCAGCGGTCAACTCGGCACCCGTCCGCCCAACGTGCGGATGGTGTTCGTCCACGCGCTCAATCCATATGGCTTCGCATGGGTCCGGCGGGTCAACGAGGACAACGTCGACCTCAACCGCAACTTCATCGACTGGTCGGAGACGCCACCCATCAACTCCGGATACGACGAGATCGCCGACCTTCTCGTGCCCCCGAGTTGGTCGGCTGAGGAGCAGGAACGCACGACCAACATCTTGATGGAGCGCGCCATATCAAACGGGCTGGAAGCTCTGCAGGCCGAGGTGAGCAGCGGTCAGTACACCAACCCGACCGGGGTGTTCTACGGAGGTAGCGGACCGGTCTGGTCTCACGAACAGCTACATCGGATTTGCACCGAGAGGCGCGGGTCGGCATCACGAGTCGGGATCATCGATATTCACACCGGTCTCGGCGAGTGGGGCCACGGTGAGCTCATTGGCCATCACCCGACCAACCACCCGTCTCATCAGCGGGCCAGCTCCTGGTGGGGAGATGTGAGATCGATGGTCGACGGCGAAAGTGTCTCGGCCAGCCTCGACGGCGACTGGCTGGCTCGGGCCGAAGAGTGGTTCGGCGACGCTGAAGTCACCGCCGCTGCCATCGAGTACGGGACAGTCGACACGATCTCCGTACTCCAATCCCTTCGAGCCGACGCCTGGCTCCACGCCCACGGCGATCCAACCGGGGACGATGCCCCTGCGATTCGTACCCAAGTGAGAGCGGCATTCGCCGACGACGATCCGGCCTGGTTGATCCCTGTGTGGTCGCGGTTCGTCGAAGTGGTGGATCATGCTCTATCTGCTCTCTCGTGAGCCGCTTCTCGCGAGTGGCCACGCAATCGATGCGGAAGCTGCCGAGAAGTCCGATGGAGGAAGAAGTTGAGTAATCGACCAGGCCGGAAGATTTCGCGCCAGACCGCCCACCGTCCACCTCCGCGCAAGCCGAGCGGAGCGTCTCTCGACAAGCGAGTCCTGCTCGTCATCGCCTCGCTGGCGGTGGCCGGAATTCTCGTGGGTCTGATCGCCGTGTTCACCGGCAACAGTTCCGGAGATCCGAGCGTCCCTCAGACCAACGACAGCGCTCAGGTGAGCGGGACCGTTCTACCGACGTTCGTAGACAGCAGTAGCGATTCGGCGATCGGCATGCAGGCTCCGAGCTTCACTACCACCGACTTCGACGGGTTCTCTCGCGAGGTATTCGGTGCCGGAGGCACCGCCGACACCGCGAAGATCATCGGGTTCTTCGCCCATTGGTGTCCCCACTGCCAGGCTGAGGTGCCTGTCGTATCGGACTGGCTTGCCGGCAACACTCTTCCCGATGGGGTCGAGGTCATCGCTGTGTCGACGTTCGTCAACTCCGGTCGAGGGAACTACCCGCCGTCGGCTTGGTTTGAAGATGTCGCGTGGTCGAGCCCGGTACTTCTCGACTCAGGCTCCGACACGATCGGCAACTCGTTCGGCATATCGTCGGTGCCCTACTGGGTAGTGCTCGACAACAACAACACCGTGCTCTACCGGCAAGCCGGATCAATCGGCGTCGATGCCTTCGTCGGTCTGGTCGAGATGGCAGCAACAAGCCTCAACAACTGAGCGCTGCTCGTGCGAAACTGAACCATGACTCAATCCCATGGCCGGCCCCCGCCCGCGGAGCGACGCATATTCTGCAACCGGACTCTGAATCTTCGTGGGGTCAGGGCCATCGGTTACGACATGGACTACACGCTGATCCACTACCACGTCGACGAATGGGAGCGAGCGGCCTTCGAGCAGGCCCGCGACAAGCTCTCCGACGACGGCTGGCCGGTCGGTGATCTCACGTTCGACCCGCTCGCCTTCACACTCGGCCTCACCTTCGATCTGGATCTCGGCAACCTCGTGAAGGCCACCAGGTTCGGCTACGTGATGCGATCTCAGCACGGCGACCACAAGCTCGACTTCGATGAACAGCGTCGGACCTACTTCGGCACGGTGATCGATCTCTCCGAAGACCGCTTCGATTTCATGAACACACTGTTCGAGCTGAGTCGAGCCTCCCTGTGGACCCAGCTCGTGACCCTTCACGACCGATCGCCACTTCCGGGGATCGCCTCCTACGCCCAGCTCTACCGCGCCATCGATGATGCTCTCACCGCAGCCCACACCGAAGGGTCGCTCAAGGCCGCGATCGTTGCCGATCCGGAACGATTCGTCGACCACGACCCTGGCATCGTAGACACTCTCCAGGACCAGCGGCTGGCTGGAAAGGAGCTCTTGCTCATCACCAACTCGGAGTGGTCGTACACCCAGAAGATGATGTCGTGGTCATTCGATCGATACATGCCCGACGGCGAGACTTGGCGAGACCTGTTCGACGTGGTTATCGTGGCTGCAGCCAAACCGCGCTTCTTCTCCGAGAGCGGCCCCATATATCGGGTGGTCGACACCGAACGCGCCCTACTAGAGCCTCACCTCGGTCGGCTCGACCGAGGCGAGATCTACCACGGTGGCAACGCCTTGATGGTGGAGGACTCGCTCGGGCACGAACCCGCGCAGCATCTCTATGTCGGCGACCATCTGTTCGGCGATGTGCACGTGACCAAGGATCTGCTCCGGTGGCGTACCTGCCTCATAGCGCGCGAGCTAGAAGCCGAAGTCGAGGCCGCGGCCCGATTCGCCGAGAACGAACGTGAGCTCGAGTCGATGATGGCCGAGAAGGTCGGACTCGAACGACAGCATTCCCGTCTCAGAATGGCTCGCCGCCGACGGGTGGTCGACACACTGCCCCACGACCGGGTCGACTCCGACATCGCCGATGTGGCTGAGAAGATCGAAGCAATCGACCGCTTGATCGCTCCGCTCGCCAAAGCTGCCACCGAACAGGGCAATCCTGCTTGGGGCCCGCTCATGAGAGCCGGTGCCGACAAGAGCTTGTTCGCCCGGCAGGTGGAGAAGTACGCCGACGCCTACACAAGTCGGGTGTCCAACTTCGCCGTCGAGACCCCCTACGCCTACCTCCGGGCGGCCAGAGGATCACTCCCCCACGACACCATCGAGAGCTGAGAGTCAATTGCTGGTCAGGTTGTCTCGTTGGTGTTTCGCGAATCGATGGCTCACGATCGGTCTGTGGCTCACCGCGCTCATCGTCATGATCGGGGCCGGTGCAATCGTCGGTTCGTCGTTCGACAGCGGCCGGGTGCCGCCGAGTTCGGAATCCTCCCAAGGGTTCGATGTGATCGACGAGTACTTCGGTGGCGTCGGGTCGGGTCGAAGCGGATCGATCGTGTATCGCGCCGAGCAAGGGGTCGACGACCCCGATGTCGTTGCCGCCATGAGCTCCATGTTCGACCAGGTATCCCAGCTCGAAGGGGTGACTCTCACCGACCCGTATTCGGGTAGGGGTGGCGGAGTCTCCGCCGACGGCACGATTGCCTACGCAACCGTCGACCTCGACGAGTCGGCTGATGACGCCGCCGAACAGACCGGGGCCGAAATGGTCTCGCTGATCCCCGAACTCCCGGGCCTTGATGTGGAGATCGGAGGTGACGCGTTCGCATCGATCTCACCTCCCGACACCGAACTGATCGGCCTGTCGTTCGCTGTCATCGTGCTGATCATCTCGACCGGGTCTGTGTTGGCCATGGGACTCCCGATAGCCCTCGCTCTGTCGGGGGTCGGAACTGGTCTCGGGGCCATCCTCCTCCTGTCGAACTTCAAGTCGATGCCCGATTTCTCCACGACCATCGCCGCCATGATCGGACTGGGTGTCGGAATCGACTACGCGCTCTTGATGGTCACCCGCTACCGCGAGAACCTTCACCTCGGCCTGTCCCCCATCGATGCCACGGCTGCGGCTGCCGACACGGCGGGCCGCGCCGTGGTGTTCGCTGGTATCACCGTGGTGATCTCGCTGTTGGGACTTCTCCTGATGGGGTTGCCATTCGTGGCCGGGATGGGAATCGCCTCGGCCACCACCGTGCTTCTCACGATCGTGGCGTCGATCACGCTCCTGCCGGCTCTGTTGGGTTTGGCACAAGGCCGAATCGAGGTCACTCGGTATCGGGGTCTGATCGCGGCAACGCTCATCGCCCTCTCGCTTCTCGGAGTCGGACTCGGCGTGACCGTTCTCATCGTGTTCGCTCCGCTGGCCGTCGTCGTGCTCCTGGTCGGAATCGGTTCCAAGCCTCTTCGACTCGAGGTCCCGGCACGGAAGGCCAAGCCACTTCGCGAGACGAGGTCGTACCGCTGGAGTCGTCTGATCCAGTCGCGGCCGAAGTCGGCTGCAGCAGTCGGAGCAGGAGTGTTGCTTCTGCTCGGGGTGCCGGTTCTGTCGATGAGGTTGGGCTTCTCCGATGAGGGCAACTTCGCTCCCGAGACGACGACCCGCCGGGCCTACGACCTGCTGGCCGACGGTTTCGGTCCGGGCTTCAACGGGCCCCTCCTGGTGACGATCGAGGTCGGGTCGCCCGCCGACGTCGACGCGGTAGCGCCGCTGGCACAAGCGATCGGTTCCGATCCCGGGGTTGTGGTCGTTTCGCCACCCATACCCGACAATCAGACGACACCAAGCGCCTTCGTCGTCCGGGTCATACCAACATCGTCTCCCCAGGACCAGCAGACCAGCGACCTGGTTCATCGACTTCGCGACGACGTCATTCCGGCCCGAACCGCCGACACGAGCCTCACGGTGTCGGTATCGGGCTCCACCGCCGCCAGCATCGATTTCTCTGAGTTTCTCGGTCGACGAATGATTCTGTTCTTCGGAGCGGTGTTGCTGTTCTCCTTCATCTTGTTGATGGCGGTGTTCCGATCGCTGCTGGTGCCATTCAAGGCCGTGATCATGAACCTTCTCTCGATCGGCGCCGCCTACGGGGTGATCGTCGCGGCCTTCCAGTGGGGTTGGATGTCATCGCTGACCGGGCTCGAACCGGCCCCTATCGAACCGTTCATACCGATGATGATGTTCGCGATCGTCTTCGGCCTGTCGATGGACTACGAGGTGTTCCTGCTGTCGCGGATACGTGAAGAGTTCGACCGAACCGGCGATCCCGTCACATCGGTGGCTGATGGGCTGGCTTCCACCGCCCGCGTGATCTCCGCTGCCGCCGCGATCATGGTGGTGGTTTTCGGGAGTTTCATGCTCGAGGACAACCGAGTCGTGGAGCTGTTCGGTGTCGGCCTGGCAGTGGCGATCGCTCTCGACGCCACGCTCGTCCGGATGCTTCTGGTGCCCGCAACCATGGAGCTTCTCGGCGCCCGAAACTGGTGGATACCCGCCTGGCTCGATCGAATCCTGCCCAAGCTCAACGTCGAGGGCTGATCCCGCCTCAATCGGACTCGCGGCCTCGCAGACGATCGGTCTCGCGGCGTTCCCGTTTCGTGGGACGACCCGTACCCGGGTCGCGCCTGGCAAACACCGCTGAGTCAGCCAATGGTCGCGGAACCGGCGGTGGAGACTGGTCCTCGATGCACTCAGCCGCGCGCGAAGCTGACACTCGTCGCTCGATCGGGAGTACGACGACGTAGACGAGCTTCCGGTCGCGACGATTCGCGACGACGACATCCCCCGGTTCGACCTTGGTCGCCGGCTTGGCCACTGAGTCATTGACCATCACGCGACCGTTGCTGCACGCGTCGGTGGCCTTCGTTCGAGTCTTGAAGGCCCGCACTGCCCACAGCCACTTGTCGACACGTACCGGCATACAAGAGTGTGGCTCACTCTCGAGTGGAAGCCTGAATCAGCCGCCCAGCATCTGCTTCGAAGTCTCGATCCAGAGTTGAGTTCCCAAGGCCAGCGACTCCACATCAATGCGCTCATTGTGACCATGGAACCTGTCGGCGAAGAGTTCGTAGGTGACCGAAGGGGAGAACAGCCCGGCGCCGTAGGCGACGGCGCCGGCCGTCCGGAAGAACCTCGCGTCGGTTCCGCCGACGATCAGTGAGGGCTGAATGGTGGCCCCGGGATGAGCGGCGGTCATGATCCCCGACAGGACATCCCACATCTCGTTGTCGGTGGGCGACGACGTCGACGGACTGTCGTGGATGGCTTCGATGTCGACGGAATCATGAAGATCACCCAGAGCGAGACGCAGGTGATCGGCAACGTCGTCGCTGGTCTCACCGGGGAGAGTGCGGATGTCGACTTCGATAGTCACTTCATCGGGGATGACGTTGGTCTTCACGCCGCCCATGGCGATGTTGGGGCTGAACGTCGTGTGGGTGCAGGCGTGTAGATGTCGGGCCTTCGTACGGTTGGGAACCCGGGCCAGAGCATCGTCGAGCCGGCCGGAGTCGAGCATCATCGCCTTGAGATCGTCGTCGTAGGGAAGATTCGCCACCTGCAGTTTCCAGAGATCGTGGATCTGAGGGGTGGGCCGGTACTCAGCGAGCCGGCGAACAACTTCAGCCGCCTTGATCAGGGCGTTGTCGACCTCGTAGGGCATCGAGCCGTGACCTGGAGTGCCCTTGACCGTGAGGCGCTGCCAGGCGACGCCCTTCTCGGCAACATTCAATGTGAGTGCCGTGCCAGTGGGGGTGGCGGTGGGCGTGCCACCGAACTCTGTGAGCACATAGTCGCAGCGCAGGGCGTCGGGATGGTTGTCGATCATCCATTCGGCTCCGTAGACCCCGCCTGCTTCTTCATCGGCAACCCCGAAGAAGATCAGGTCGCCCTTGGGCTTGAACCCACTGTCGGCGAGGTGTCGGAAGGCCACGGCCATCTCCGCCGTCTGACAGAGCATGTCGATCGCTCCCCGACCCCACACCTCACCATCGATCAGCTCTCCACCGAACGGGTCGCGGTCCCATCCCGCGGGGGACACCGGCACCACATCGGTATGGCCCATCAAGCACATCGAGGAAGCATCGGGATCCGATCCCTCGATCCGCGCCACCACGGAGCGCCGACCCGGAGCCGATTCGTAGTGTTCGCAATCGAGCCCGGCTCCTTCCAGGAAGGTCTCGAGGAGATCTGAGTTCTTGACTTCCTCACCCGATTCGATCGTGCCGAAATTGACGCATTCGTTTCGGATCATCGCCTGGAGAAGTTCCGTGGTCTCAGCTGTGAGTCTCGGGTTGGTTTCCACTGTTTCTCCGTCACTGGTTCGGTCGTCCGGTTCGACACTATGTTCTTCGCAGCACCATGGTCCAAGGCCATGGAGCAAGAGTCGCCGGCTACTCGTCGGCAACGCCGCCACGTAACCGGAGGTGGAGATGCAGGTTCCGCTCACAGTCACCGACTACCTTCGCCGGGCTGCTCTCGTCTACGGCGACCGCATCGGGGTCATCGACGAGCCCGACCAGCCAACCAGCCCACTCGGTGGTGACGACGGAATCACCTACCGGCAGTTGGAAGAAACGTCGGCCGCGCTCGCCGCCGGGCTCGACGATCTCGGTCTGACTGATCAGGCCCGCGTGGCGATCGTGTCGCACAACTCGGCTCGCATGCTGGTGCATCTGTTCGGCACCAGCGCGTTTGGACGCATCGGTGTTCCGATCAACTTCCGGCTCGGACCCGACGAGGTGCAGTACATCGTCGATCACAGCGGGGCCGAGGTCCTGGTGATCGACTCGGAGCTCGAAGCCAGCCTCGGCGATGTGCGTGTGAAGCACCGTTTCATCACCGGCGAGGAGTCCGACTCGCTCTACAAGTTCGGCGTCGAGCCTCGGCCTTGGGAGCCCGACGAGGAGAGCACTGCAACCATCAACTACACGAGCGGCACCACGGCGCGTCCCAAGGGAGTGGAGCTGACCCACAGAAACCTCTGGATCAACGCCGCCACGTTCGGCTGGCACACGGGGGTGAACGATCGCGATGTCTACCTCCACACTCTCCCTATGTTCCACGTCAACGGCTGGGGAATGCCCTACGCCATGAGCGCCATGGGCGCTCAACACATTGTTCTTCGCAAGGTCGATGGGGCCGAAATACTGAGGCGGGTGGAGACGCACGTGGTCACGATCATGTGTGGCGCACCTGCCGTGCTGAGCGCCATCCTCAGCGCTGCTGAGGACTGGGATGGTGAGATCCCGGGACGAGGCCGGGTCCGGTTCGTTGTCGCCGGAGCCCCTCCGCCCAGCCAGATCATCGAGCGGGTGGAGACCGATCTTGGGTGGGAGTTCCTGCAGCTCTACGGACTAACCGAAACCGCCCCGCTTCTCACGATCAACCGAAACCGGGCGGAGTGGGACGACCTCTCGACGTCTGAGCGCGCTTCCAAGCTCGGAAGGGCCGGCGCACCGGCTCTGGGGATCTCGATGACCACCACACCCGAGGGCGAACTACTCGCGAAAGGCAACGTCGTACTCAAGAGCTACTGGAATCAGCCCGAGGCCTCTTCCGACGCGCTGGCCGGCGGCTGGTTCCATACCGGCGACGGTGGCGTGATCGACGACGAGAACTTCGTCGTGATCTCCGACCGCAAGAAGGACGTCATCATCACCGGCGGCGAGAACGTCTCATCGATCGAGGTCGAGGACTGCCTGTTCAACCACAGCGCCGTCGCCGAGGTTGCCGTGATCGGAGTGCCGGATGAGAAGTGGGGCGAGACAGTCAAGGCGCTGGTTGTGCTGTCCGAAGGAGAGTCGGCAACCGAGCGGGAACTGATCGACCACTGCCGTGACCGAATCGCACATTTCAAGTGTCCGACATCGATCGATCTGGTGGACGAGTTGGCCCGAACCGCCACCGGGAAGCTTCAGAAATTCAAGCTACGCGAGCGCTACTGGCAAGAAAGCGAACGCAAGATCAACTGACGCCGGGATCGTCATCACTGTCGGTGGACAAGAGCGGCACTCGCCAGACGATTGTCGACCCTTCGCCCCGGGTCGACTTGATCTCGACGTCGCCGCCGAGGCTCTCGGCCCGGGCTTCGATGTTGTCTAGGCCCAGGCCGGCACGACGTCTCGACAAGAAACCGGCGCCGTCGTCGGCTACTCGCAGACAAACCTCGGACTCGGCCACCGCTTCCAGATCAACCTCGACATGAGTCGCTCCCGAATGCCTGACCGCATTGGACATCAGCTCGTTGACCACCGGGAGCAGATGATCCGTCATGTGTTCGGGCACTGATGTCAGATCGCCGGTGAGATTGAGGGCCACCGAGGGACCTTCCTCCGAACGGAAGCTGTGGACCAGGGTCTGCACGTCGGTCTGCAGTTCGGCTTCCGATGTCGACAGACGAAAGATCGTTTCCCGAATCACATCGATCGTCTCATCGAGTCCGGCCACGGTCTCTGCCACCCGCTCCGAGAGGGCCTCGGAGTGTCTCGCGGCTTGCAGCCGCATCCCTATCGCCAACAGTCGCTGAATCACCACGTCGTGGAGATCGCGGCCGATTCGCTCACGATCTTCGACGGTGTAGAGCTCACGACGATCCTGGCGAGATCTCGACAACTGTGCCGCCAACGCACCCTCATTGGCGAGCGCCTCGACCATCTTGGGGACCTCGGAATCGCTGTCGACATCGATATCGGGACCGTCTACAACCAGCACTCTCTCGATCTCGCCTCGGACCACAAGAGGGGCCTCCACCCGAAGGATGCCCGGCAACAGATCGGGCAACTGCTCGTCGCTGGAGATGATCCGTGCTGTCACCCCGGGAAAGAGTTTCAGCGCCGACTCACAGATCCCCTCATCGATCTCCGACATGGGGCATTCCGACAGCAGGAGCATGCGGATATCGCCCAAGTTGGAGAGGAACCTCTCACGACGATCGCGCTCGGCCTCGGCCTCGACTCGCTGCCTGATGTCGAGAGCATGCGCCAACCGATACGGCGACCCCAGATCGGAATCGATATTGGTGGCGTGCACCGCGCACCACACCGGGGCCCCGTTGCCGTCGATGTAACGCTTCTCGACCGAGAACAGACCCTCACGGGCCTGCCGGGCGTGCTCTTCTGAACTTACGCGATCCTCGGCAAAGGTGATCTCGTCGACGGTGCGGCCCACCAGATCCTCGCGTGACCTGATCAATAGCTCACACATGGCGTCGTTGACATCGAGAACGCGACGCGGACTGGGATCGGCGAGATCGGTGATCATCATTGCCACCGGCGCTCCGTCGAACGCCGCCCTGAACGCAGCCTCGCTGGCCCTGATCGTGTCCTCGGCCGCGAGCCGCGCCGAAATGTCGCGGGCAACAGCAATGAAGAACCCCTTGGCCAGACGGTTGGGGGACTCGACATGATGCAGAAGAATCTCGACCGGATGTGAGGTCTGATCACTTCGCCTCAGCCTGACCGTGGCCGTGTAGCTGCCGATGGCCCCGGTCGACAGTTCGTCAAGCACCTCGGTGAATCGACTCGGAGCTAGATCAACGATCAGATCAAGCGGGGACAATCCCCGAAGTTGCTGCGTCGTGTAGCCGGTCTGAGCTCGGGCACCGTTGTTGACGTAGGTGAGTTTCGACTCCGGGCCGTCGAATACGAACACACCATCTTCAACCGAATCGAGAGCGAGACGTGCCGCCATGGTCTCGATGTCGGACCGGATGCGCTCGGTGATGTCACGAACGGCTGCCATCACCAGCATCCCGGGCCCGGAACCAACCGATCCCAGGCTGACTTCCGCCGGGAAGGTCTCTCCGTTCTTTCTCAGCCCCATGACCTGGGACTCGAGTGACGACATCGACCGACGTCGGGGATTTCGCTGGTACCCGAGACGCAACTCGCGATGGTTCGCTCGGGTTGTGTCGGGGATCAGACGGTCGACGACCTCACCCACCAACGTCTCCGGATCGAAACCGAACACATGGTGCGCCAGATCGTTGGCGTAGACGATCTCCCCCTCGATGTCGACGAGCAGTACGGCGTCAGGTGCCGCATCGAAGAAAACATGGGAGCCAAGTGCCGACGTCATCGCTGAAGTGTTGCACGCGCCGCGTTGATAAGGAGGACTCCTGCTCGACCCGACACCGGCGGGGCGCTACTCGTTGCGTAGGCGACGGCGCTCGTCGATCCGCGCGGCCGTAGCGGCTGCCTCGGTTCGCCTCGACATACCTAGCTTCGAGAGCAGGTTCGACACGTAGTTCTTCACGGTCTTCTCAGCCAGATACATGTCGTCGGCGATCTGACGGTTGGAGTAACCCTCACCGATCAGTTCGAAGATTCGATGCTCCTGAGGGGTGAGCGTGGATACGCGGCCCTCTTCGGTTTGCCGGAAGCGCTGCAATCCGAGCCTCACATCGGTCTTGCCGAGAAGTTGAGTTCCGCCGGCAACCTTGCGAATCGACTCGATCAGTTCATTGCTGCGGATCTGCTTCAGCACGTAGCCGGCCGCACCGGCCATGGCCGCGTCGACCAAGGCGTGGTCGTCGGCGAAGGATGTCAGGATGAGGCACGCAACCTGAGGATGGAGCGAGCGGATCTCACGACAGACCTCGATGCCGTTGCCGTTGCCGTCGCCGAGACGAACATCGAGCACCGCCACATCTGGCTGATTGCGTTCCACCGCGATCAGAGCATCCTTCGCGGTACCGGCCTCGGCGGTGACCTTCATGTCGGGCTCGGCGTTGACCAGTTCTCCCACGCCGCGCCGAACTATCTCGTGATCGTCGAGCAGAAAGACTTCGATCGTGCGACCGATCCCAATATCGGCGGCGTTTTCATTCATTCATTGACCTCGCTGGTTCGGTTACAAGGTCCGACATTTGGGGCCATGCCGACAAGGGCCATACGTCACACACTTGCTGTCGCCCTGATCCTCGCACGCCCGACAGGGGCTCACCGACCATCCCTGATCCTTCGCGTCAGCCGGTCGCCTCCGGCATCGAGACCCGGCATCTGTACCTCGACTGCTCCCTGCAGGGCCGCCGCCAGCTCGACAACGATCTCTTCGACCTCCAGCCAGTCGGAGGCACGAAGGCCATCGTATTCACGGTTGTAGGGCTGCTCGAAGACGATCACATCGTTGCCGGCCCGCCTCAGGGCATCAATGTTGTGAGGGGCATCGTCGATGTAGCAATCGGCTTCCACTTC
>JAJCXW010000232.1 GCA_029263235.1 Acidimicrobiales bacterium | reverse complement strand
AGGTCCTGCCGGACCTGCGTGAGCGGGAGGTGCCTCTCGCCGAGCTGAGCGACAAGATCGGCGTCGCGCTACAGCGACGCTGACGTCCCTGGGCACCCGTGTCGATTCCCTCAAGAACTGATCTTTCATGCATGTGAGCGTGACGGCGCTCGGAGCGTCGCCCGATCGGGCCAGGTCCGCTGCGAACGACATCGTGAACTACCTGGAGGGCGGCGCCAGCAACGTTCGAGCCAAGGCCGGATCGGCTGCGAGCACTCCCGAGCTAGGAAAGGAGTCCTCGCCCGGCTCCTACTACTCGGACTCCCCAGAGCAAGCTGGGCGCTGGCGAGGCAAAGGGACGGTCGACCTCGGCGACACCGTCGATGCCGAGACTTTCAAACGGGTCCTGCTCGGTCAGGACCCGCTCACTGGCGAGCAACTGATCACAGCAGCAGGTTCGGCAGCGAGAGCCAAGCATCGCCCCCAAGGGCTCCCAACGGGTGATCCGGACGAGCGGGTCACGCTGGCGGCAGCAGCGGAGGCGATCGGCGTTGACGTCAGCTATCTCCGTCGTCTCGCCCGGGAATCGGCCACCTCCCGGTCGCACTCGATTCCACCTCCCGGTCCCGAGAGGCCACCTCCCGGTCCGCCGGGGGCCGCTCGTTTTGAGGCTGAGAAGGTCAACGGTCAGTGGATGGTGACCCGAGCCGAGGTCGAGCGGTTCATCCAGACCCGGAACCAACCGCAGGTCGTCATGGCGTACGACATCACGTTCTCGCCACCCAAGTCGATGTCGATCGTTTGGGCTACCGGCGACGAACAGACCCGGAAGCTGTGCGAGGACGCATTCGAGGCTGGCGTTGCGAAGGGCGTCACCTATCTGGAGGAACGGGCGCTGTACGTCGGCCGACAGGAGGGTCGACGATCCGCCACGAACATGATTGCGGCTTCCTATCGTCACTCGACGAACAGGGAACTCGAGCCCCAGCTCCACGAGCATGTGGTCATCGCAAACATGGGCACGGACTCTGCGGGGTCCGTTCGAGCGCTGCAAGGCAAGGAGCTGTTCGCCCACGCCACAACGGCCGGCTATCTGGCCGAGGCTGAGATGCAGAACCACTGCAATCGTCTCGGGATCGCATGGACCGAGACCCACCGCGGAATAGCGAACGTCGTCGGAATCCCGAGTGAGGCCATCAGAGCTATGTCGACTCGTCGTGAGCAGATCCTCAGCCTCACCGCCGAGCTCGGCGCCGACTCCGCCCACGCACGACAGAAGGCGGCCCTCACCACCCGGGCATCGAAGGACACGAGCGTCGATCCGAGGCAGCTACGCCGGCAATGGGCCGAGAGACTCGCTGACCATGGCTTCGGCCCAGACCAACTCGCCAAAGCGACAAACGCTGAGCCCGCTAGGGCGTGGACCGATGCCGACACAGCCCGCCTCGACCGTCACCTCGCCGGATCGAAGGGCGTCACTGAGCAACGAGCCATCTTCGACCGGCGAGACGTGATCCAGACCATCGTCGACCACGCTGGAGGTCGCCTCAGCGGCGACGAAGTGGAGCACCACGCCGATCGATGGCTCCACACCTCCGCCGCAATCCCACTCAGCCAGGTCGATCCGGACAAGGACGGCAGGACTCGCAATCTCAGCGTCGATGACACCAGGTACACGACGCCAACCATGGTGACGCTCGAAACAGCCATATCGGACGGCTACCAACGTGGCCACGGGACTGGCGCAGCTTCTGTCGACCTCGAACACATCGAGGCCGCAATTGCCTCATGGGAGACTTCGACGGGCCTCAAGCTTGGAGACGATCAAGTCCAAATGGTCCGCTCGATCTGCGGATCAGGCGACCGATTCCAAGCGGTCGTCGGACCAGCCGGCTCGGGCAAGACCGCAGCACTCGAGGTCGCCGCCCGAGCATGGGAGTCAGCAGGGTTCGAAGTCATCGGCGCTGCCGTCAACGGGACCGCCGCCGAGGTCCTCCAACGATCCACCGGAGTTTCATCTCGGACCGTCGCCGGCCTCGTCACCCGGCTCGACACGGCTGATCGCCCGATCATCACCGACAAGACCGTGGTCGTTGTCGACGAGGCCTCCACACTCGGCAATCGCCAGCACGCCCGACTTGTCCACCACGTCACCCAAGCTGGCGCAGCGATGCGGACCATCGGCGACCCTGCCCAGCACGGTGCGGTCGAGGCAGGAGGCATGTGGGCTCACCTCGTCGACCAACACACCGAACGCACACCCCGCCTCACCGAGAACCGCCGCCAATCAACCGAAGCAATGGCAGACATCCGCATGGCCAACCTCGAGTACCGATCCGGACGCATCGCCGAAGCCATCGGCCGGCTCGAAACCAACCAACGAATCGTCACTGCATCGACGAGCGGGGAACTTCTCGACCACCTCGCCGCCGACTGGTACGTCGACCGCAAGACCAGCCCCGACTCGTCATCACGAATGATCGCCGAACACCACCGAGAACGACGAGCCCTCAACAACCGAGCCCAAGCACTACTCAGCGCAGACGGCTCCCTCCATGGGCCCGGCACCAGAATCGGCGAAGAGACCTTCCACATCGGCGATGAAGTGATCGCTCGGGCACCCAACCGCGCCCTACACCCGGCCGAAGACTCGAACGCTTACGTGCGGAACGGAACTGTCGGCACCGTTGCCGCCATTGACGGCAAACCGGGAGCCGAAACGCTCACCGTCGACTTTGAACACCGGGGCCCGATCACCGTCCCCCACGACTGGCTCACCGCCGAGCTCCGCCCCGGAATCACCGGCGGACTCACCCCGGCCTACGCCGTCACCTCCCACGCCGCACAAGGGGACACCTACCGAACCGGACGAATCATCGCCACCGACACCGCCAGTACCGAAGCTGTCTACGTCGGACTCACCCGAGGCAGCCACGACGCCAGGATCTACACCGTCCGCAACGAGCCGAAGACGATCGACACCGACCCACGCCTTCCCCGCATCGAAGACCCACGAACCGAGATCGAGGCGCTCACCGACCAGCTCTCCAAGCAGAAGCCGACCGAACTCGCCAGCGTCGCCAACCCCGACATCGGCCACATTCTCGATCTCACCAGCAGACCGCTCCCCGAGCTCATGGCCTCAACGGACCCGCTCGCCCGGCATGCGCAGACAATCGCGGAGTCCCGAATCGCTCACGCCGCCCGAAGCAATCCAGATGCCGCAGTAGTGGAGCATCTCGGACCCCGACCCTCCGACGGTGAACTGGCCACAGCATGGGACCACGGCGTCGAAGCCCTCGCCCTCTACCGGGCCCGCACAGAGACCGCCGACGCCATCCCATCTCCACCCGACACCGGATCGGAACTGGCCGAGGCCTACCAAGTGCTCACCGACAAGGTCCAAGCCGCCGAGATCGCCAGCCTCACCGAACGACCGACGAGCGAGCTTGTGGCACGACGAGCCGAGGCCGTCGATAACGCTCGCAACGCCCCAACCGCACACCTTCGGATGCTTCGCTCCGAAGTCGACAGAGCGCAAGCAAGCTTCGAGGTCGCCATCGCCGCCCCTCAGCCCGATGCCAACCCGCACGAAGGCGTTGCGAGGGCACGAGCCGAGCTGGATGCGGCCCAGGCTCGACTCGGAAACGCCATCGCATCGCAGCAGGAAACCGTGAGCCAGGAGCGCACGGTCGAGAACATCGACGCCGCCCTGACGCCACGGATTAGCTCCGCCGTCGAGTCTCCGGCCACCTACATCACCGACACCCTCGGAGACCGACCAACCAAGAACGCCGATCGCTGGGACAAGTCGGCCAAGGCGATCGAGACCTACCGTCACGCAACCCTAGGAATCGGGCCCGGCGACGGACCCCTCGACGGAGTGCCGGGTATCGGCACCAGGCCCGCCAACCCGGTTCAGGCCGAAGCCTGGAAGTCAGTCACGGCGCTGATCCATGGTGGACAGCATCGACCGCTCCAGATCTCTCGCTGAGACCCGCTAGCGAGATCGCGTCAGCGGTCGATGCTGGTGCGACGGCGATGCGCCCCAAGCGGAACCACTGTCGCACCCATTTCGCCCGGAGAGGACTGTTCCGTCGCTGGCCCGAGGCGGACCCGTTCAGCCTCGAGGTGTTCGAGCACCGCTAGTGGTGGGGTCGGGTCGAACGCCAAGGCCTTCAACATCGCTTTGTCTTCCGCTTCTCCCGGCGGGGGCTCAGCGCTGCCAGCGGAGAGAGCTGACAGCCGTTCGTCGCTTCCGACGTACCGGCCCTCGATGTGTGCCGGGGGCAGAGTCTGGTGGAACAGGATGGCGTTGCCGGGTTCGGCTTGACGAAGAACTTCAGCCGGCAGTAGCGGACGATGGATTGTCGAGTCGCCGACTCCGCGTCGGTAGCCGCCCATGTGCGCATCCGCGTTCGCTGATCGCTGCTGCACCTCTTCCTCTCCGCCGAGGAAGGTCACGTAGCGCAGGGTCTCGACGTCGGAGGCGCCGGCGAAGAAGATCTTCGTCGCGTGGTTCGTCAGCATCGGGCCCGACTGAGCCTGATAGGTCGCGTCGATCTGCGCTTTCGACTGCCACGCCGTGACCAGCTGCACCCCGATGCCCGAACAAGTCGAGGCGACCTCTGGCAGCCAACGCAGTGGCGTGTTGCCCGCCTCGTCGATCACGCACAGCAGCCCGGGCAGCGGCTTTCGGTAGCGGTTGGCGACGTCGTAGGCCTGGTCCCGCAGCAACGAGCCCAGCAAGCCGCCGAAGACGACGGCGTAGCGGGACGCGTCCTTCAATGGCGTCGAGACGTACAGCGTGTTTCGCCCACGGAGGACGAGGGACAGGTCGGCCACCGGCCCCGCCGCCCGAGACGACGCATAGGAGATGTTCGGGTCCTCCCACGGCTGCACCAAGGTCTGCGACGTCGAATAGATGTCGCTGCGCGTCCTCTGGTCGAGACGGAAGAACCCATCGAACTGCTCCAGCGCGTGCCCAGCCTGAATGGCCACGGCCTGATTGGTGCTCTGGCCAACGTGACCCAAGATCCCCCGAACCTCGCTGAACTGCTCCGGTCGAGGAGCCGCCGCTCCAGGCTGCTCGTCAGTGCTGTCGGTGTTTCCATCCTGGGATGTGAGCCACCGCACAACGTTCGCCATCGTCGCCTGCGGATCATGAGCCGCAGCGAACAGGATCGGCCACAGCAGGGCCTGCCCTTTGCTCGACCAGTAGTTCGCATTCGTGACGCCATCAGTCGGCGCAGCGTCGAGCAACGCCAGCGACACCTCGATAGCCCCGGGCACCGTCCTCGCCGCGTGTAGCGGTGACCAGCCGATCCGGGTCACGCCCTCGGGCAGTTCGGGAATCGTGCGCATCGGGTCGAAGACGAACACTTCGCCCAGCTGCAGTCGGCGAGCCACCGTTTCGTCGAAGAGGTCGTTCTTGACCGACGACAGGATCGCAGGTCCTTCCCAATCGAGGATCCCCGTAACGACTGTCGCCGTCTTGCCTGACTGGCTCGGGCCGATCACCGCCACAGCACTCCTCCGGCCTCGTTGTCTCCGCCGCTTCCGTCTCGACCGACGCACCGCTGCAGGGTGCTCGGTCGCGATCAGCTGGCCATCGAAGCGTCCAAAGATGAAACGCCCATGCGTGGGCCCGGAGACGAACAGGCTGTCCATGTCGCTTCGGTTCGCTAGACGAGCTCCGACAGCCACCCCGAGCCGTTCTCGGTGATGCGTGCCGACTCGAAGGGCAATGAGCCGAACCCATGCCCACGCGACCACAATCAGCTCGGCGAGCAGGACGGCCAGGGTTGACACCCAGTAGATCGCTGCACCGGGGATCGAGGACCCGGCCGGCGCTGGCCAAGCAGACGCAGGATCACCGAAGTTCGCTGGCAACCTCAATAGCGCCGAGAACGCGTCTCCAATGTCCGCTGACAGCCAGCCGCCGCTCGAAACCAGGACAGCGAGCTGGGCTCCCGACCAGATGCCGAAGGTCAAGACTCCGGCCACGATGATCAGAGCAATCAGCAGCTCGTCACCGCCCATCGGAGTTGAGGACTGCCGCTGACTCATGCTGCGTCTTCGACCATCTTCGACAGCCGGCCCTCAGCTCGCCAACGACGTTGGGCGACCGCCCTCGGAGTGATTCCCATCGACGGAGCGAGTTCGGTACTCGTGTAGCCCTCGACGTCAATCAGCCAGATCAGGTCAACGTCCTTGCGTGCGACGTGGCCTCCATCGGCGGCTTCGGTGAGCAGGTCGAGCAGCATCTTGCCTGGCCGCGAAGTCGGGTCGTCGGCGGTTGACGCTGCGGGTTCGGTCTCGTCCAACAGGGTCTTGGATTGCCATGCCTCGATGGCACGAGTCTCCCGGGTGAGCAGACGGTGCGTTCGACGAAGGATCGAGCAAATCGGATGAGAGCGACGAGTCCCGTGGGCATGCCGGATCGCTTCCATCGCCGCAAGGACGAGCATCTGATCCACGTCGCCGCTCCCAATCAGATGCGGATCGACTCGACGGGCCCAGCTCATCAACCAGCTAGCCTCGCCAGCCAAGCCTGGCACGATGATCTGCAACAAGAACCGGCCGGCCATCTCATCGTCGGGGGCGAGCTGGATGAGCGCCCACACCATCTCGGATGAGGCATCGAGATCATCGTTCTCGATGCGGCTCCGTAGCTCGAGAAGCGTTCGAGGACCGCTAAGGCTGGGATGCTGCGCCTGCCAGTCCCGGAGATGGCGCCGGGTCGAGGGGCCGCCCGAAAGGCGCTCCCACTCACGGTCAAGGACATCGAGAATTCGCTCTGCTTGGTTCATGAACGAACGCTCGAACAGTCACCTCCGCGTCCACCTCCCAGTTCACGTCCCGATCCACCTCCTATTCACGAAATCCCCATGATTCCGGGCCAAATCACTTCCCGTTCCACCTCCCGGTCGCCCTGTCTCGACCCTGTGCGACGCTTTTCGGGCACCGATAAGAGGAGAACCTCATGAGAAGGAAACGCACCAACTGGCCCGGCCACGCCACCGTGCCCGAGGCCGTCCAGTACCTGGCATCGGTCTGCGACGGTGCCATCAAACGCGACGGCCAC
>JAJCXW010000231.1 GCA_029263235.1 Acidimicrobiales bacterium | reverse complement strand
CGATATCGGGGCACGAGACGCCAGACACAGCCTGGAGCTTGCCGCCCGACTCGGCTGTCGAGTCGTTGCCGTCGATCCGGTCGAGGGCAACATCCGCAACGGGGTGGAGCTGATAGCGGACCACGACCAGGGCGATCGGGTCGAGCTGAAACCGGGTCGGATCGAGGACATACCCGTGGCCGACGGCACGGTCGATCTGGTGTTCTCCCGCGACATGTTGATCCACATCTCCGATATCGCCAAGGCGCTGGCCGAGTGCGCCAGGGTGTTGCGTCCCGGCGGGGCGATGGTCGTCCACCAGACCTTCGCCGGGACACGGCTCGAGCCCCTCGAGGCAGCAGAGCTCTATGGGGGGCTGGCGGCCGTCGCCGATCGCATGGAACCCAGTGGTTTCGAAGAGGCCGCGCTGACTGCGGGGTTCACCGTGGAGTCGTGCGATGTCGTCGGGTCGGAGTGGCGTGAAGCTTGGGAGGAAGATGGCTCCCGACGGACCTCGCTGCAACTTCTCCAGGTGGCCCGACTCATCCGGGCGGAGGACGATCTGCGGAAGGAACTGGGTGAGGTCAACTACCGGATCGAACTCGCCAATGCCCTGTGGGGCGTGTATCAGATGATCGGCAAGCTCGAGCCCCGTGTCTACGTGCTCTCGTACATCGACGATTCGAAGAAGATCTAGCGATCCGTATCTGCGCTGGCATCCCGTCCTTCTTCAGGAATCCAGACAACCCCCTAGTCGACAATGGGGGATTGTCTGGATGACTCGGCCGTGCCATTGGCGCACGATTGAGCCATGGCCCCCGATGACGACTCTCAACACGACTCTCAACACGACTCTCAACACGTCACTCAACGGCGATCGGCGCGGCGGGGGGTCGGAGCTGGAAACTGGCAACCCCGGCAGTCGCCGCTGTCGGGACTCTCGCCACCCCCTCCACCTCCGACCTCTGCGCCCACCCGAAGATGTCCGGATTGCGGCACTCCGGTGGAGGCAGAGCTCTGCCCCACATGCGGATTGCTGATAGGCGGAAACGCTGCAACCGAGTTCTGGCGGCTCCACGCACGCATAGAGCGTCTCTGCCACCTGCGTGATGAAGCCCTCGCCGAACTCCGCCCTGACCCCATACCCAGCCAGACCAACCAGCCCAGCCAGCCTGCTGGTCCCAGCGATTCAACGCCGCGACCCACTTTCCCTGGCTCTGGCTCTGTCTCTGGTGTGGGCCAGGACCCCCTTGGGTGGTTGCGGGGCTTCACGGTGCGGGACTTTCTGCTGACTCTGGGGGTGTTCTCCCTCATCGTGGCGGTTGCATCATTCGCGGTCGTGTCATGGGACGACTTGTCCACCGCCGGCCGAGTCGGGCTCGTGGTGGGGGTCACCGCACTCACCGGTGGATCGGGTGTCGCGTTGTTCCGTCGCCAGTTCGAAGCGACTGCCGAGGCAGTAGCGGTGTTCTGGGCCGCTCTTCTGGCCGCCGATGTTGCGGCGGGTCGAGTGTTGCTGGCGCCAGACTCTCCACCACTTGTTGTTTGGGCCATAGGTCTGACGGTCGTGGCTGCACTGCTGATCGGATTTGGATCCATCACGCCGTCTCGCTCGGCCCCTTCGCTCGGACTGGTCGCGGCGGTGCTTCCGCTTCCGCTCCTTGCGCTCGAGCAGGGCAGCGAGATCCTGGCTGCCGGAGCAGGTCTGGTTGCCGTCGGCGTCGTCTCCGGGGCAGCTACCTCCGCCCGCCTCCGTTCGGGGCGATTCGGAGAAGTGATAATTGTCGGCCTGCAGCACTCAGCGTGGATCTTCGCCACCGCGGCTGTTCTCGTCGGTCTGGCGTTCAACGATGTCGGCGGTGTTGTCGCTCTGGCAATCGCCACCGTTGTCTTGATTGCGGGCGCCGGTCTTGCAGGAAACGACGGGCCCCGTCTGCGGGCCCAGGCGTGGATGGCCAAGGCGGCGTTGTTGGCAATCGCTGCCCCATTCGTGGTCGTCGAGCGATTCAGTGAGGGTCCGTGGGCCGTCTTGGTCGCTGCAATTGTTGCTGCCACCGTGCTCGCAGCGGCTGGGCGAGGATCAAGTCGTGGTCGAGAGGGTGCCATCGTCATCGCAACCGGCGGCATCCTCATCCTCGCGCTGACACCCGTAGCGGTTCTCCTCCTCCAGTCTTTGGACGTCCTCCTCAAACCGGCGAGTGACCACTGGACGGGATCGGCCGGGCATCGCCTTCAGCTCTCGGATCCATTGACCATCTCCGAACAACTGGTGGCCATCGGACTCCTCATCACCCTGATCGCCACCACTGCTGATCAACTTCGGTCGCGCTTCCAGTGGCGCTGGCTCGGTGAAATGGTCCTCGGGGTAGTCGCGATCCTCACCGTGCCCGTGCTCTTCGGTGCTCCGACGTGGGCTGTCACCTCGATCCTCATTGTCGTCGGGGTCGCTGGACTGGCTATCGCAGTTGCCAAAGATTCGGTCGAGATTGGTCTGGCGGGAGTCGCTCTCACTGTGGTCGGTCTGTCCGTGTCGCTCGCCACCCCTACGCTCACCATCGCCGCCCTTGCCGTGGTTTCCGCGGCCAGCTGGACTCTTGTGTTCCGCTCACCGGTGGGGTCGACCCCCGAACATGTCGCGGTACTCGTCGCTACGGCTGTCGGTGCCACAAGCACAACAGTGCTTGCTGTGACCGCGAACATCGGATGGAGTGCTGGGGCTGTTGCTGTGGCAGTGGAATTGACCGCAGGAGTGCTGTTGATGCCGTTGCCAGTGATCGCTCATCTGCCGGGAACAGTCGAGTCGAGGCGCAGTCGATGGCATTCGCCGCCGGTGCCGATGGCGTACGAGTTGTCGGGTGTAGCTGTCGGATTGCTTGCGCTCCGTGGGGCCGTCGCTACCGGCCAGCTCGCGTTCATCACATGGGCGCTCGTCATAGCGGCCATCGTCAGTCTGATTCACTCCACTCGGCCCGACCGGTCGTGGCTGTTGGTCGTGGCTGCAGGGTTGGTGGCGGCGGCAGCTGAGGTGCAGTTGGGTGTTGCCGATGTCGGGTTGGTCGAGGTCTATGTCGTGCCGGTTGTGTTGGCCGCTGGTGTGTTCGGTTGGTACGTGCACCGGGAGATGCCGGAGTCGAGTTCGTGGATCACATGGGGACCCGTCACCGCCATCGCCTTTGTGCCGTCGCTCGTGGTAGCTCTCGGCCGAGACGCCGGGCTGCGACCGCTCTTGTTGCCCGTGGTGGCCATCGCCGTGGTCGAGTTGGGTGTGATGCTGCGAAAGCAGGCGCCACTGGTTATCGGGGCAATCGTGATGGCTTTGATCGGCCTCGACTTCCTCGGCAGGTTTGCCTCTCATCTACCAAACTGGATTCCCTTCGGCCTGGCCGGCCTGGTCCTGCTTGTTCTGGGCGCCGACTTCGAACGAAGCCGTGACCGGGTACGACGCTTCACCCTGCAGATCCAGGAGCTGGACTGATGTCCCGGACCAGAGAGCGGCTCGATGAAGTGATGATCGTCTGGACTCTTTGGCTGGTCCTGCTCGCTGCGGTGTTCGTCGCCTACATGCGTCTCGATCCGTCGGAGCTCTATCACGTCAGCGGTGATGGTCTGAGTGGGGGCTTGTCGCGGGCGGTGGTGCTGATGAACTTCCCGCTGGCGATCGTTGGCGTTGCGCTGGCACTCATCTCCCTCGATGCTCTCTCGTCACGGTGGTGGTGGATAGGTGGTCCTGCGCTCGCGATGTGTGGGGTCGCGGCCTGGCCCGGCGTGGTCGACAATGCTGATCTCGACGCCCGAGCCATCAATGCCGTACCGGCTCTGGGAGTGCTCCTGGCCCTGGGGCTCACCGTGGCTGCTGCGCAGAGTTCTGGTGTGTGTATCCGGACCCGGCTGCAGCACGACACGATCCGAGTCGCGGTGATCGGGGCACTGATCGTCTTGTCGGTGCCGTGGATCGTCGCCGATCTGGGATTCTTCCTCCCTGACTTCGTCTTCATCACCGAGCGATCGATCACCGGCTCAGACGGTCGCGTGAACGCCGCGGTTCACCTTGGTCACCACCATGGGCTCGACGGTGCCGTCTTGACCATCACGGCTCTTGTGCTTTCACGGATCCGTCTCCGATCGAGATACTCGCTGCTCACGACGGGCTACGTGTCGCTGATGTTGGCCTACGGCGCCGTTAACTTCGTCCAGGATCTCTGGCACGAGCAGATCCAGAAGCGAGGTTGGGTGGACTGGAAGATCCCATCAGCTCTCGAGCCGGCATTGTCACCAATCTGGGTGATGATTCTCGCACTTGCTGCTGTCACGATGATGGTGCTCAGGCGCGAAGAAAGCCTGGGCGCGGCGGGTCCGATAGATCCGGCGGCTACTCGATTCCGTGGTCGAGCGCATAGCGCATGAGCTCTTGTTTGCGGGAGAGATGGAGCTTCTTAAGGATGTTGCGAGTGTGGTTCTCGACTGTCTTGGCTGAGATGAAGAGATCTTCACCGATCTCCTTGTAGGTGAGCCCTCGGGCGACGTACTGCAACACTTCTCTCTCGCGATCGGAGAGTCCTTCGCCGGAGGTGTCGGCCTCCCGCAGACGACGGAACTCGGTGAGCACGAGCGATGCCAGTGCCGGAGAGAACACCGGCTCTCCGGCAGCGGCCTTCCACAGTGCGCCACGGAGTTCATCGATCGCGGTGGATTTCAGCAGGTATCCGACGGCACCGGCGGCAACAGCATCGAGAACGTCGCGCTCGGCTTGTGAGACGGTGAGGATGACGACCGGGGCGATCTCACCGCACTCGCGGACCACCCGTAGTCCACCTCCATCGGGCATGTTGAGGTCGCACAGCACGAGGTCGGGTTGGTGTTCGATGATCTGCGCAATCGCTTCCGTGGCGTTGGCTGCCTCACCGACGATCCTGAAGTTGTCGCCCAGGTCGGTGCGCACCCCGCTGAGCCAGATCGGGTGGTCATCGGCAATTACAACTCGGATCGGTCTCAGTTCACCCACAGTCGTACCTCGGTGCCCCGCCCAATTGTTGTGTCGATCTCAACGCGTCCACCGATCTCTTCGATTCGGTCTCTGATCGAGTGTTGCAGCCCCAGGCCGGGCTGCGCTCGCTCAGGGTCAAACCCGGTGCCGTTGTCGCGCACCGAGCACAACACCTGATGGCCGGTCGGGTCCGGCTCAACGTACACAGTGACACGATCACCGGCACTGTGTTTTGCTGCGTTGGACAGGGCCTCTCCGACGGCGCCGGCAATTGCGCCGATGGCCTGACTATCGATACCGGGCAGGTCGTCGGCAACCACCAACTCGACGGCTAGACCATGCTGACGGAAGATGGTGTCGACCGCTCGTTCCAGTTCCGTTCTCAAGGGGGAATGGTCGCGTTGCTGGGCGGAAACGTAGGCCCTCAGCTCTCGCTCCTGTTGTGCGGCGAGCGCACGGAGGTCCTGGTCGGTGCTTCTCCGGCTGATGGCCGCGAGGGTCTGCAGTACGCCGTCGTGGAGGACCCGGGATACCTCCTCGCGCGAGCGAGCCAGCGAGATCTCCTCTTCGGCCTCTCTCAGACGGCGGGCCACGGCCCCGGCCACCACAGCCGCAAGTACCCACAAGGCGGACTTCGATGCCGTACTGATCTTCCACTGGAGTGCGTCGCGTAGGACGCTCTCACCGATGAAACTCGCTACAGCGATCACCCCGGACGCGATCAGACCTGAGCGAACGCCGCCCACGACAGCCGCAGTGATGATTCCGGCTGCTGGCCACGCCCACGGCAGTGATTGTTGGCGCAGAGCGTCGTAGACCATGCCGTCAACAACGAGCAATCCGACACCGAGCGTCAACTCGGTGGTGATGTAGGCCCGCCCGAAGACTCCGTCACCCTTGACGGCGATGATGGCGAAGATCGTGACCCATGCTGTGAAGAGGGTCGCCGCCGCGAGAGCAGCTACAGCCGGCCAGAGCCGCTCCAAATGGTCGCGCTCCAGGATCAGTCCGACCCAGGCCCATGTGAGTGCCAGACCGCGGAATACACCCACGCCTCGGGCCATGCTCCGATCCAGTTCGGTGCGCTGAGGAGCCACCGTCTCACCCTAGATCAGTGACCACTTGGACTTGGAACCGAAGGATCGACCGTGTGTCAGGTTCCGGTGTCAAGTTCCGGTATTTGTGTTCCGGTCCGCCGCTCTGAGCGCCCAAAACCGACGAAACCCCCGCCGTGGCAGGGGTTTCGCTCAGCGCGCCCGGAGGGATTCGAACCCCCGACCTTCTGATCCGTAGTCAGATGCTCTATCCAGCTGAGCTACGGGCGCAAGGATTACAGGGTTTACAAGGTTTGCCGGGCCAGTGTACGCCTGCTGCTGACGGGCGCCACCGGGTCAGGCTGGGGCGATCACTCGACGGGCCCGGCGCCGTCGGATCAGCCAGATTGCCAGGCCGAGCATCACCAGAAGTCCGAAAGCTGCTCCGGCTGCGATCGATACCCGTCGGATGCCTTCAGATCTAGCGTCGTCGAGAAGAACGATGACAGCGTCCGCTTGTTCGATCGAGCGCTCGTAGCTGGAGTCTTCGAAGAGCGAGACGGCAAGCGCCAGGTCAGTGTCGACATCGGTGCCGTAGAGACCGATTCCGTCGAAGAAGCTCGATGGTTCCTCGTTTCGGGCAAGGGCGGCGAGCAGAGCGTCGAGCGCTTCGGATTGATCTGCGATCAGGTGGCGCACGCTGTCGAACGCTTCGGCGACTGCTGGCGTCGACTCGTAGACCTCTTTGGGCCTGATCGGAACCGAAATCGACCTTGTCTGGGCTCGTTCGGCGAGGTCGTCGGCCGAGTTGAGAATCAGCTCCATCTCAGCGAGAAGCGACATGGCGTCGTCGAACGACCACTCGGCCATGAGCGTCGGAATCAAGTCCGGGATCTGCCAAGCATGGTTCCGGTCGATCAGCGCCGCGTACTGGATGCGGGCATCGGCTCGTGCCGCGAGTTGCTCAGATTGATCATCGTCGAGGACCCACTTGGTGAACAGGTCCTCGGCTTCCGAGCTGCCGCCGATGATTTCGAACGCATCGAGAGCGTCCATCCAATCGACGCGTTGAGGACCAGGATCATCGAGAGTGATGTCGTAGGGATTGGCTCGATCCCACATGACGGTGATGGCGGCGGCCATGGACTCATCACCAATCGCCTCGGCAATTCCTGACACGACCATGTAGCTGGCTGAGTAACCGTAGGACTCCTCATCGAAGTCGACGTCTCGCCCTGGAATACGCCAGTCGATGAGGGCGACGGCATGGGGATCGGTGCGTGTCGTGGCAGGAAACGGATCTGACTGGCTCGAATCAACTTGTTCGACGGTGCTCTGGGCCAGTGTCTCGGACAGCCCCTCACTCAGCCATCGCATCGCTGTGAAATCGTCGTTGAACCAGGCGTGGGCCAACTCGTGCATAAGAACAACGAGATCCAGATCCTCGCCCACCTCCACGTAGGCATCGTCGCTGGTGTCTCCGGGTGGTTCGTAGTACCAACCGGCGTATCCGGCGATGTACGGCGCCACCGTCTCGGAGATCTCGAGTTCGCCCCCAAGAGGCCATGGAATGCCGGTTGCTTCCTGGAGGATCGGCAGCCCGGCCTGAGCGTTGTCCTCTATGAAGTCCTTCCAGACATTGTCGCCGGGCCACCAGGAGACGCTGAGAGCACCGTCGACTCCCGGCACGTCGAATGACGACTGTGAGTGTCCTTCTATGTTGTCGGCAAGCACGGCTACACCCCATTCGAAAGGGTCTTCGATGTTCTTGGCCTCGAGGTTCTGAGTGCCGCCGCTCCACGTCTTCACCATGTCGTCGCCGAGGACATCGACGCTGAAGTCGACCGGAAGCTCTACACGTACCGTCGACAGCCCGGGATCCCCGTGGGGTATCGGGATGACTGCGATGAAGGCCGGGTTGACACGTGCCCACGCCTCCTCGGATCGTGCGGGCCCGTCGGGGATGACGTAGCTCACTGTGATTTTGCGGGTCTGACCGAAGAACAGATTTCGTCCGAAGCTGACATCCCAGCTACCCAGGTTGGATTCCGAGAGCGACACCTGTGTTTCGTCGGTGACATCAGTTTGTGTGACGCTCAGCGTGGAACCGTTGGAACGATGAGCCTCGATCTGCTGGGCCTCCAGCGGAATCAGCTCCGACATGTTGCTGAAATACGTCTGATAGATGGTGTAGCCCCTCGTGTAATTGGGGACTTCGTTGGTCAACGAGTAGTTGATCGTCACCTCGACCACGCCTTCATCGGGCTTCACCCGGTAGATGGACTCGGCTTCGACTCGTAGGCCGTCGTCCTCCTCCTCGGCTGGGTCCTCCTCCGCGAACCCAGTGAGCCCCGCAGGCCCAGCTGACCCAGCCAAGTCTGGGGCTGCTGCGGCCGGCGTGATCTGGGTCGCTGTGAGAAGGAGGGCCAGCACCAGCGATGTCAAGGCCGCCCGCTCTGCCCTGGGATCCGCTGAGTTGAAACGGCCCGCGAAGCGTCGACCGCCGAAATTACCCCGTCCTGTACGCACGAACACAGTGTCGCGCTAACACTCGATCTATGCGACCTTGGGTGTGATCACGCTGGACAGCGTCCTCAGTAACCGATGTCTCGCGACATCACAACAGCGGAGACGGTGGGATTTGAACCCACGAACGCCTTACGACGTTACTTCCTTAGCAGGGAAGCGCCTTCAACCGGGCTCGGCCACGTCTCCAGAGTCAGCGATCGTAGCGCTCGGTGTGGGTAGTGCCACGCGCCCGGTCCGACGAGGTGTCGTCAACGCCGACATACTGACGGAATGCTTGATGAGAACGCAGTGAAATCAGCCGTGGACGGGCACTGGGAGCGGGCCCTCCCGGTGCTCGAGGACTACATCCGCATCCCGGCGAAGTCGCCGGCGTTCGATCCCGACTGGAAGGACAGCGGACATCTCGACGCGGCCGTCGAACTGATCCGGTTGTGGCTCGTCGAGAATGCACCGGCCGATGCCACCGTCACTGTCAACGAGATCGAAGGCCGCACCCCAGTGGTGGTCGTCGATGTTCCTGCCTCGGTCGGCGCCGAGAGCAAGAGTGAACCCGGGGCTGGGGCAGAGTCGGACCGTACCGACACGGTGCTGCTCTACGGTCATCTCGACAAGCAGCCCGAGATGGAGGGTTGGCGAGACGGTCTCGGCCCGTGGACGCCGGTGATCGAAGGCGAGCGTCTATACGGTCGCGGAGGGGGCGACGACGGCTACTCGGCTTTCGCCATCACGTCGGCTCTGGAGGCGGTGACCGTCGGCGGCGGCAGCCATCAACGCTGCGTTGCGGTGATCGAGGCCTGCGAAGAGAGCGGCAGCACCGATCTTCCGGTTCACCTGAAGCAACTCGCCGAGACCATGCCCGACTCGTTCAGCGACGTGAGCCTCGTGGTGTGCCTCGACTCGGGCGCCCCCGACTACGACGCGCTATGGCTCACAACCTCGCTGCGGGGCCTACTGAGCGCCCGACTTCGAGTCAATGTTCTCGAGCGCGGTCAGCACTCCGGTTTGGCAGGAGGGATTGCTCCCTCGAGCATGAGGATCATGCGACAGCTCCTCGATCGAATAGAGGATTCGGCCAGCGGAGGGATCCATCTCGATTCGTTCAATGTCGACATCCCATTGGACCGGATCGATGACGCGCGAGCCGTCGCCGCGGCCGGAGTCGACCCGCGTCGCGACGTTCCCTTTGCTGACGACACGCGCAGCGACTCGCCGGATGCTGCCGAGGCCATTCTTGATTCGTGCTGGCGTCCGTCGATGTCGACGGTGAGTGCCGACGGTCTGCCGTCGCTAGCTGATGGCGGCAACGTTCAGAGGCCCTACACCACTCTTGGCCTGTCGTTCCGACTTCCGCCGACCTGTGATCCAGAGGCCGCTATCGCCGAGCTGAGGCAGGTGGTTGAGGCTGATCCTCCCAACGGTGCCACCGTCACTCTCGAGGTGAACGAGTGGGCACCGGGCTGGAATGCTGCCCCGACCGCACCTTGGCTCCAGGGCGCGCTCGACGAGTCGTCAAGGGCCGTCTTCGGTCGCGAGTCAGGGGCGCTCGGGCTCGGTGGTTCGATTCCGTTCATGGCGATGCTCGGAGATCAGTATCCCGACGCCCAGTTTGTGATCACTGGTGTGCTCGGCCCGGAATCCAACGCCCACGGCCCCAACGAGTTTCTCGACCTGCCGACCGCCCGGAAGGTCTCGGCCTGCGTGGCAATGATTCTCGACGCCCACGCGCAGCCCCGCCAGTGAGCCAGTGAGCCAGGAAAATACAGCGGAGGGAGGGGGATTCGAACCCCCGGGACCCGCGAGGGCCCGCTGGTTTTCAAGACCAGTGCATTCGTCCGCTCTGCCATCCCTCCGAGAACAACGCTACCCGGTGGTAGCACTACTCGGCGGCAGTGTTCGGCGGCACTACTCGGCGGTGGTGCTACTCGGTCGTGGCGACCTCGATGCGGTCCTGTTGCCAGTCATGCGCGGCTTCCAGGGCCTTGTCGGCCCGGTCGATCAAAGCGGTGACGTCAAAGGCGTGGGCCGGGTAGCAGGCCACACCGGCCCACATCGTCAGATCGGGATTCGACTCGGCCAGGTCGCGGCGCAGTCGTTCCATGGTCCAAATTGCGCCGTTCTCCGGCGTGTCCTCGAGCACCACACCGAATCGGCCGTCGCGCAGCCTGGTGGCGGTGTCTGACTCGCGCAGCGTGTTGCGTAGAGCCACCGTGACTTCGTTGGGATCGGCCACAGGTCGGTCGTCGCCTTCGCGGCCGATTCTCACGTCGATCACGGCGATGGACACCGGCCGGAGGTGGCGTCGAGCGGCGGCGATTCGACTGTCGAGCGAGACCAGGAAGTACTCGTGATTGAACAGGCCAGTGAGATTGTCGGTGAGTCCGCCGGACTGTGAGACGTCGTTGCCCAGAACGATCTGGGTCGTGGAGGTGTCACCGGCACGGCGCTCGGCGTCTCTCAACTGCGACGACAGGCTGTTGACAACCTGCTCGGCGTTCATCCGGTTCTGGACCTGGGTTGCGACGGCCTTCTCGAGCTGACGGATCTGCTCGTTCATCGATGCCGCGCGCTGGTCGAGCTCTTCTGACTCTTCACGTCCGCGGCGAGCCATTGCTCCCAGCCCGATGATCGCGCCGAACGTCACCGCCATCAGCTTCTTGCGTCCGGTGAGGACGGTCAGGAAACCGGCGGCGATGCCTGTGGCTGCGACCACAACGGCCGTGTCGATGCGCTTGTCAATCATCGGGCCTCCATCGGCCGACTGCCGCCCAAATCAAGCGACGGATCGGATTCAGTGAACAGTTCTGGCAGACGTTTCGCGTAGTCGCGTCGGCTGATTTCGACGACTCCCATCGAAGCGAGATGGTCAGTGCACCATTGCACATCGATGAGACGGGGTCGACCGTCGTCGAGGTGTCGGGCGAGGGCGATGAGCACGGCCTTAGAGGCGTTGGCTTCATGGTGAAACATCGACTCGCCGGCGAAAAGACCTCCGATTGCCAGACCGTAGAGGCCGCCCACCAGCCGGTCGTCACGCCACGCCTCGATGCTGTGGGCCCAGCCGAGTCGGTACAGATCCACGTAGGCCGCTCTGATGCGATGGTCGATCCAGCCGTGAGGTCGGGACGGGTCGGCGCAGGCGTCGATCACGTCCTCGAACGCAGTGTCCACCCGGATCGTGAGCTGGTCGGTCTTCCGGCCCATGGACTTGCTCATTGACCGACTGATATGTATCTGGCTGGGCTCGAGCACTCCGCGTGGGTCGGGTGACCACCAGCCGATCGGGCCGTCGGTCTCCACCGGCATCGGGAACAGGCCCCGTCGGTAGGCGGCGAGAATCGTGTCGGGTCGGAGGTCGTCGCCGATGGCTACCAGCACCCGGACATGCTACGTGGCACCCGGCCCGGGGCTGGGCCGGTAGGTTTCCGGCATGGCGCGAACCCCTCTGGTTGCGTGGATGAATCCACTACCGATGGAGCTGACCCCCGCGTTGGGTGACCGGCGCCGTTCGGTTGCCGCCAAGGCCTCGGGCCGCGTGCTCGACCTCGGCGGATGGAGAGACCACCTGGGGGCCTACCGGCTGGGGACCGCGGTGGGTGAGGTGAGCGATGTGGTGATGCTGGTGCGCCCGGGCGACCTCCGCGCCGGTGATTCTGGTTCTGGCCCAGGTTCTGACCCGGCTGGTGTCACCAGGCTCGATGCCAGCTTCGACGAGCTGGTCGGTCTCGGGGTGGAGCCGTTCGACACGATTGTTTCGCTCATTCGCATGCCGCTCATTTCCGACCTTGATCGGTTCCTGGCCAGCGTGCTGCAGTTGCTCAGCGGTGAAGGGGATCTGCTTCTCCTGGAGCCAGTGGGCCGCGCCGGCCGTATGGGCGGCATGGGCGGCATGGGCCGGCTGCTTACTCTGGGCGGATCGCTGATGAACGCCGCCGGCGGGCTTCATCTCGACCGCGACATTCCGGCCAGGTTGAGAGACGCCAACATGCTCGTGACCGACCTCGAGCGCTTCGAGGTCCCGGCGGTTTCGGCGCCGTTCCGGTCGTTCGTGGAGGCCCGGGCCCGTCGCCCGTTCAGCTCTCCTCGATAGTCACCGTGTTGATGGTCACGGTGCGCGACGGTGCTCCGCCGAGATCTCCGGTGGGTTCGTGGAGGCCGATGATCCCCTGCAACACTCCCAGACCGGTGTTGTCGGTCTCGCCGAACACCACGTAGATGCCCTGCCCATTGAGACCGGCGGCGTTGGCACCGGTGGTGAAGAAGAACTGCGCCGACGCCGAATTGGCTCCCCGGGCCCGGGCCATCACCAACTGGCCGGGAACATATCGGTAGGGGCCCACGAGTGCTCCGGAGTCGTCGGCCTGAAATGTGGGTTCGTCGAGGATTTGATAGCCGGGGCCGGGATCCGATGCCGATTCGGTGTGGGGCGAGCCGCCTTGGATGATGTCGATCGACGGGTCGGTGCGGAAGATGGTGGTGCCGTCGTAGTAGCCCCATCGGGCGAGCGTCACGAAGTTGTTGACGGTGCCGGGTGTGGCGGCGGCGTCGAGATCGACGCGGATCTCGCCTTCGGTCGTGTCGAAGATGGCCGTGTAGCTGGCCGTCGGATCGATACACGTGGGCTGCGGGGCGGTGAAATCAATGCGGCGAGCCGAAGAGCCGTCGACCGCCGGGCATTCGCCGGCATTGTCAGAAGTGTCAGCTGGGTCTCCGTTGGGACCCACGGTGGTGGCGGTGGAAGGGGTGACCGTTGCTGAGTCGTCGCCGGTGAGGACGTTGACAACGACCAGCGCCAGAATCAGCGCCGCGGCGATGCCGCCGTAGGTGAGGATGCGGTTCCTGGTGCGATTTCGCGCGAAAGCGGCCTCGGCCGCCGCGACGCTCGCAGCTCGGTTGGCCCTCTGACGATCACGTTTGGTGTTCACGGGCAACGACGATAGCCAATCAGGCTTGCCCTGCGAGTCAGGGGGTGGTGATCGATACGGAGTCGATGCGAATCACCGTGTCGATGGACTCGTTGATGGTGCCGGGATCGGCGAGAATCGAGTTGAGAAGGTCGATTCCTCCTGTGACCTCGCCTATGACCGGATGGGCGGGGTCGGGGACAAGAGCATCGACGACTTCCTGCGAGGTGATCAGGCCGAATCGGGTGGCCATCTGGCCGTTGGTGTCGGCGAACATCACCACCGAGTTGACTCCGTATGGTTCGTCGCCATCGACGGGTGTGGCCGGGATCGAAAACCCGGCATCGATGACCCCGGCGTCTCCCGAAATGGCCAGACCGTCGGGAATGATGTTGAAGAGCGGCAGGCCGTCGAAGAAGCCGTAGTCGGCCATCACGATGAAGAGATTGGCGGCGTCGGCATCGAGAGCAGGGTCGATCGTGAGAACGATGTCGCCCAGTTGAGTGTTGAGAGCCGCGGAGTAGGTGGCGGTCGTGTCGATGCAGATCGGCGGGGGAGTAGCGAAGGTGGTGGTTCGCTCCTCGGTGCCGTCGGTGGCCGGGCACGGGGTGTCGACGGTGAGTGTCCGTCCGGCGTCCACGAAGTCGGGAATCGTGGTCGTTGTGGTGGTGGGCAACGTGGTGGTCGGGGTGTCGTCGCCGGTCACGAGAGTGAGTACGCCGGCCGCCAAGGGAATGATCATGGCCAGCGACAGGAACGCCGCCATCGAAGCGACGATTACTCGCTGGCGACGCTTTCGTCGGTAGCCGCCTCGCTGGCTGGCTGTCTCGGCCCGCAGTCGGGCGGCTCGGCGCATTCTGGCTTCTCGCTTGCTGACCACGACAAGACGCTATCCCGAGGTGCTTAGTCGCGGCGGCGTTGAGCCGATTGGAGAGATGAAATGTCTCCTGATCCCGCCAGCGACTCGATCGGCGGTCCAACGGCCGACGACCTTCGTTCCGTTGTCGATCGCCACGCCGCGTCCGTGTACCGCGTCGCGCTCTCGGTGGTGCACGACCCGTCGCTCGCCGACGACGTGGTGCAGGAGACGATGATCAAGGCCTGGAGGCGCTCGCCGGTGGGGCCGGGCGAGGAGATCCCTCGCAGTTGGCTGCTGAAGGTCGCCCACAACGCGGCAGTGTCTCTACTGCGAACACGTCGTGAAGATGTGAGGTCACACGAGACCATGCCGGAACGAGCCGGTGAGATCGAGACCGATCGAAGGGTCGAGGGAATGGCCCAGCTCGACGAGCTCTGGACCGCGATGAGCCAGCTCGACGATGACGCCAGAACGCTCATCGCCCTCAAGGAGGTGGACGGATTGTCCTACGAGGAGATTGCCGAAACGCTCGGCCTGCCGCTGTCCACAGTGAAGACGCGCCTGTTTCGCGCCCGGCGGCAACTGAAAGAAGCATTGAAGGAGTGGCGATGAATGAGTCGATAGTCAAGAAAATGACAAAGACAGCATCGAGAGGCCTGAGCAAGAGCGCGGCCAAGGTGGCCAAGGCGGGCCGTCATCCGTCGCGCCGTCGGCTCCAGACCTGGCTCGACAGTGGCGGGCCTCGCCGAACCGACCGCCATGTGTCCGAGTGCCGTGCGTGTCAGGAGGACCTCGACGAGCTGTCGGCGCTCGACGACTCGACCCTGTCGGATCTGGTTGCCGCCACCGAACCCCCTGAAGATCTCACCGATCGAGTGGCCGACGGAGTCGACACCAGGCTGCGTGATGAGGCTTCGGCCGCGGCTTTCGCTGATCTGTTCACGATCGGCTGGGACTTCGTTCGCTGCATCGTCGATCCCAACGGCTCGACTGAGCTGAGTGAGCTGAGTGAGCTGGGACCTCACGTGAGCCCGGAAACCGCCGAAGGAATACCTGAGGATCTTGGAGAATCACGATGATCAACATTTGGGTGTATGCAGCCGGCGCCATCATCGTCGGCTTGCTCTCGGGGGTTGTGGGAGCCGCGCTTGTCCGACGCATCATCGTCAAGGGACGCGAAGACCGTCCCGAGATTCACGACGCCTCGCGGGCCACCGCCACTTTCATATTCCTCTTCTTCGCAGCCCTCGGAGCGGTTGTGGCGGTCGGACTCACCGACTCCACCAACCTCGAACCGATTCCGGCGGAGATCCTGCGAAAGTCGCCTCGGATTCTGGCAGCAGGACTGATCCTGATAGCGGGACGGGCCATCGCCTATGCGCTGGGGGGGATGGTCAACACTGCGTTCGACGGGTCGACCGGCCGGGTGAAGTCGCAAGTCTCGAACATCGGCCGATTCGTCGTCTACGCGACCGCGGGCGTGCTGGCCCTCAGCCAACTCGGCGTCGACACGACCATCCTCACGATCATCGCCGCGGCCGCGATGTTCGGTGTGGCTGGAGCGTTCGCTCTGCTGGTGGGTCTGGGCGGACAAGACCTCGGCGGCGAGCTGGCCGCCGGGCGTTACCTCCACCGCCTGGTGAGGGTTGGTGACATGGTGAAGGTTGGCGAACTCAGCGGTCGCATCGCGGCGCTGCATCCCGCGTCGGTCGAGATCACCACCAGCGACGGGTCATCGGTGCATCTGCCGAACTCCAAGCTGACCGGCTCGGCCCTAACCGTTCAGCACGGCTGACGCTGAGTCTGAGTTTCCGAGAAATCCAAGAAATCTCAGAAATCTCGCGACTTCTGTCTGTCTCGTGCGTTGTATCAGTGGAGCCGGTCGAAACACCAGATCGGCACCAACCCCTTCTCCTGGGGGTGAAAGGTCACCGATCGGAATGGACTCCCGATAGGAAGCTTTGAAACACCAAGATGGGCTGTCTCCGAGTGAGGCAGCCCATCGGAGTTTTCGGGGATAATCCAAGCTGCTCTGCCCGGTCAGGCGGTGCAGGGGTCGGCGGGCAACACGAGGGGAACTCGGCCCGACCGGAAGGTGTCCACAACACCATCGCGGATGGTGAAGATGATCCGGAATTCGGCGTCAGCGGCATCGGTGGGAACGAAGATCAGGTCGATGCTGCCGTCGTCGTTGACCCTTCGATCGAGCTTGTCGCCCAGGCTTTCGACGATGCGGGATTCATCGGTGCCGACTCCGAGACCCGATCGGGTGGTGATCGGTCCGTCGGTGATATCGACTCGTTCGATCGTTCCGGAGTCGACCACGAAGCTGATCCCCTCGGGGGCGTCGGCTGGGGCCACTCGATAACACGAACTCACCGGCGAGCACGGAATCATGGTGGTGCCGGCGGCGGCTTCGGCCTGCTTCACGGTGAGTCCGAAGGTCACAGTGTCGAGTCCGACCGTGGTGACCGATGAGTTCCCGCCGAGAGTGGGCGCAATGGTGGTGGTGGAATCTGGGGAGGTGGTGGTGCTGTCGGGAGAGGTGGTGGTGGAGTCAGGGGCAGTGGTGGTGGGAGAGGCGATGGTGCCGCTGACGCAGGCGGCTGGAATGGTGACGGCCGGCGTGGTGGTGGCCGGAATGGTGGTAGCGGTGAGGGTGGTCGTGGGTGCAGAACTCGTGGTGGTGGGAGCGGCCTCGGTCGAGTCGTCGCCGCCGCGTGTGATCACGAACAGCGCTGCTCCCATGACAAGGATGAGAGCGATCAGCAGGCTGGAGAGCTGTCGAAAAGGCACGGACAGAGCGTAGACGGCGTCGACAGTCGCGTCCGGCCGCCCGAGATTGTTGACCGCGAGGCCACGGCTAGCCTGCGGCGGTGCCGAAGTCGAAGGATTCCAAGGTCGCTCCGCTGGTGGCTCTGCTGGCTGTGTTGCTGGTCGCCTCTGCGTGTTCCGACGATCAGCAGGGGGGCGATGCTGTCGCTACCGTCGGCCAAGACTCCGCCACCACCCTCTCTGTCACCACCACCCTTCCCGCTGCCAACTCCTCCACGGCCACCACGACGCTGGCGCCACCACCTGCTCTTCCTGTTCCGACTGCTCCCCCTGCTCCCCCTGTTCCGACTGCCGGCCAGTGCATAGCCACGGCGCCGACGGAGATGCTCGTTGGTCAGATCGTGGTCGCCACCATCACCCAGGGCGGCATTGTTGAACTGACCGCAGAGGTGGTCGCCGGCGAGCTCGGCGGCATCGTGTTGCTCGGCGTGGCTGACGCCAACATCGGTGAAGCCATCGGTCCCCTCTACGAGGCGGCCATTCCACCCATCGTCGGGGTCGACGAAGAGGGCGGTGTGGTTCAGCGTCTCGGATCTGTTCTCGGTCGCGACCCGTCGGCCCGTCAACATGGGGAGCGAGGCAATCTCGACACGACCTTCTTCACCGGGGCCAAGCGGGCCACGGGCGCCGCCAACCTCGGCTTCAACATGGTGTTCGCGCCGGTGCTCGATCTGGGCCGCTCGGCCGGACTCCGGTCGCGGTCCTACGGTGATTCGCCCGAGGTCGTGAGTAGTTTCGCCATGGCCTACGCCGACGGGCTGACCGCCGGCGGTGTGATCCCGGTGGCGAAGCACTTTCCGGGCCACGGCTCCACCAGCCTGGATTCTCACCTTCGGCTACCCGTCACCTCCCCGCTCGACGAGCTCCGAGCTGCCGACCTGGTTCCGTTCGAGATGGCGGCCGATGGCCTCGACGCGATCATGATCGGTCATCTCGATGTTCCCGGCCTGACCGAAGGCATGCCGGCGTCGTTGTCGGCGGCGGCCATTGATCTGCTCCGCGACGATCTCGGATTCGAAGGTTTGGTGGTCAGCGATGATCTGTCGATGGGGGCTTTGCAGCAGTGGACGGTGGCCGAAGCGGCTGAGCTGGCGCTGATCGCTGGCGAGGACCTGTTGATCGCCGGTGGGCTGAGGGAATCCCTCGGTGCTGTCGAAGGCCTGATCTCGGCGGTCGAGGAAGGTCGGGTCACCCGTGCCCGTCTGGAGGACGCGGCGCTGCGTGTCCTGGCGGTGAAGGGTGTCGATCCGTGCGAACAGTGGCCGGCATGAGCCTTGGTGTGAAGCGTGGCGACGCGACGAGCACCAGGACCAGAGCTACGGGGCTGGCGGCGGCGTGTTCGTCCGACATCAACTCGGCTGGATCCCAGGCCAACTCGGGTCCCGTCACCACTGCTTACCCAGCGTCTGCCCCCGACGCTGCCCCCTCCACTTCCACCACTGCACCTACCTCGACCTCTATTTCCCCACCTACCTCCACGACTGCTCCGTCGGTGCGGGGTCCCGGGGCTATTGAGGGTCCGATCCCCGATGATCGGGGTGCTGGGATGAGTAATCCGCAGCCCCGAGCACCGACTGGGCCTACCTAGCGGAGGAGATCGGACGGTCGGGCCATGCCTACGTCGGTGTGACAGCGCAGTCGATCGGTATCACGGGCGGTAATGGGCTGCTCGACGACAACGCCAACGACGGCATGGTGGCTTCGGATCCGGAGCGCTACGGGTCGCTCGTTCATCCGGGCAACGCCTACAGCTTCGACACCTACACCCAAGCCGGTGCTCATCTTCGAGACCGAATCCGATCTCACCATTCTCGACTACATCACGGCTCGACAGTCCGACTCCGAGACGGTGCACACATGGGAGGTCGCCGGAACCGCTCATGCCGACGCCTATCTGATCTCGGTGGCGTCGGGACTACCGCGTGATCCCGGTCTCGGGGTGTTTCTCGAATGCGACTTTCCTATCAATGACGGACCTCAACACGAAGTTCTCCAAGCTGCGGTGAGGAGTCTCGTCGAGTAGGTCGGAGGTGGGCCGGCCCCGCCGAAGGCTCCGAGACTGGAGACATCGCCGTAACCGACGTCGATCAAGCGCGACGAGTTGGGCAATGCACTCGGTGGGACCGCCGAGTTTGATGACGACACCCTGGCAACGCTCTACGACTCAGACGCTGACTACCTCGACCAGTTCATCGAGTCGGCCTCGACGGCCGTCGATTCCGGCTTCCTCCTCGCCGAGGATGCCGCCGCGATGATCGCCCGGGCCACTGCTGCCACATTGAATCTGGGTCCGTAGCAGTCCAGTTGGCCTGGGGCTGGGCTCAAGCCCCGGCGCGGGCCGGTACTCGGTCGCGATAGGCCGATGGCGGTATGCCCAGTTCGCGGGTGAAGGCCCTCGAGAACGAGAACGGTGTGCCGTAGCCGGCGCGGGCCGCCACACGCGAGACCGAAAGGCCGGTGTCGCGCAGGAGTCGGGCCGCTTCGTGCATGCGCCAGCGGGTGAGATAGCGAATCGGCGTCTCGCCCACCAGCTCCACGAATCTGGCGGCCAGCAGAGATCTCGACGCGGCGACGTGATGCGCCAGATCGGCGACCGTCCAGTCGCGAGTCGGATCATCGTGGATCGCTTTGAGAGCAGCGGAGACCACCGGGTCGGCCAGCGCCTGCACGAAGCCCCTGGGCTGGTGGTCTGGTTGACCTGGGCGCTGGTCAAGATGCTGGTCGAGGTCGGATACGAGCTCGATGAGCAGCACTTCGGCGAGCCGGTCGGTCAGTGCTTGTGCCCCGGGGCCTCCGCCTTTCGATCGGGTCGCGGCGAGCTGGGCCAAGTTGGTCCAGCTGGGGTAGCGGTCGGCCTCACCGTGGATCACATCGGGAAGGGCGTGAAGCAGTGGGTGACTCAAGTCGCGGTCGTAGTCGAAATGGCCGCAGAGGATGGTGGTCTCGGGGCCGTCGCCACCCAACCGGACCACACGGTCGTCGTCCATGTGTTGAAACATGGCCTGGCCCTCGATGGTGC
>JAJCXW010000230.1 GCA_029263235.1 Acidimicrobiales bacterium | reverse complement strand
CGGAGGGGCATGGATTCTGCGCGAGATCACCGATCAGCTGATCGTGCCGGCCTTCGCCGACGGTGAGGTTGAAGGCAACGAGGTCTGGACAGCAGTTGTCCTTCTCGTCGGGGTGTCGGTGGTGAGAGGGGTGGGTGTCATAACCCGGCGGTGGTTCCTGATCATGGCCGAGATGCGGACCCAGCGCGACTGGAGGCGGAGCCTTCTCTGGCACTACCTCGACCTCCCGCTCAAGTTCCATCGGTCGAAACCGACCGGCGAGCTCCTGGCTCACGCCGACATCGACGTTCAGGCCGCCACGATGGTGCTGAAGCCGTTGGCCTTCTCGGTGAGTGTCGTTCTGCTGGTGGTGGTGGCAATCATCTCGATCCTGTTGATACACCCGCTACTTGCACTGGTGGCGGTCACCTTGTTCCCGATCCTGGCCATGCTGAGTCGTAACTACACGGCCAAGGTCGAGGGTCCGGCCGCCGAAGTTCAGCAGAGGGTCGGTGATGTGTCGTCGGTGGCCCACGAGAGCTTCGATGGGGCGCTGATCGTGAAGACGCTCGGTCGGGAGGCCGAGGAGGTCGAGCGAATGACCGCGGCATCGGAGCTGCTGCGTAGAGACCGGATCGAGGTGGGGCGAATGCGTGCCTCGTTCGAGCCGGTGATCGACGCCCTCCCCAACGTCGGCATCGTCGTTCTGCTCCTCGTTGGTTCGTGGCTGATCTCGAGAGGTTCGGCGTCACCGGGCGACCTCGTGTTGGCCATCAGTCTGTTCAGCCTCATCGCCACTCCCTTGCGAATATTCGGGTTCTTTCTCGAAGAGATGCCGCGATCGGTTGTCTCCCTCGAAAGGGTTGACCGCATCCTCGCCGAGCCGGTCGAGACGTCCCGCGGCACGAAGGACATTGGTTCGGGTCCGGCGGCCGTGACGATCGATCACCTCGACTTGTCTCACGATGGCCACTCGGTGCTGAACGATGTGACGCTCACGGTCGGCGCAGGTGAGACGGTGGCGCTGGTGGGTGCTACCGGCTCGGGGAAGTCCACGCTCCTCGAAGCCATCGCCGGACTACTCGACCGCGACTCCGGGAGCATTGACTTCAATGGGGTGTCGATCGATGAACTGGCGCCCGGCGAACTGTCCGGAGCGGTCGCACTCGTATTCCAGGACACCTTCTTGTTCGCCGACTCGATCCACGAGAACGTCGCTCTGGGACAGACGAATTCGGCGGGAGTCGACGCCGCTCTCACGACGGCCGGAGCCTCGGATTTCGTGGCTGTCATGCCGGGCGGGGCCAGGAGCCTCGTGGGGGAGCGTGGGGTCACGCTGTCGGGTGGACAGCGCCAGCGCATAGCGCTCGCCCGGGCGCTGGTGCGCCAACCACGCCTGCTGCTTCTTGACGACGCAACTTCGGCGGTGGATCCGGTCGTGGAGGCCGGAATCCTCGACAACCTCAGAACGGATCTGGCCACCACGCTGATCATCGTGGCGCAGAGAATCTCGACTATTCAGCTGGCCGACCGGGTGTTGTACCTGTCCGATGGTGAGATCGTCGCCACGGGGACCCACAGCGAACTGCTCAGCCGGGACGACTACCGATCGTTGGTCACCGCCTACGAACAGATCGAGCCGCGATGAGCGATTCCTCGACATCGGTCCAGCCCGACGACGGGCACGAGATCGCTGATCCTTTCGACGACGTCTCAGGCATGGGCGCACTCGATGTTCTCCGTCGGGGAGTGGCCATGAGTCCCGAACTGCGAACCGGGGTCGCCATGACGATCTTCATGGCGATGCTGGCCGCTTCGGGCCGACTGGTCATCCCGATCGTCACCCAACAAATCCTCGACCGGGGAGTTCTGGGCGATTCGGGCTACCGGCCCGGTTTCGTGTGGCTGGTATCGGGACTCGCCATGCTGGTGATCGTCGGCGTGATGTTCGCCAGCCGGGTCGCCTATCTGCGACTGGTCAATACCGCTGAAGCGGTGCTCATGGGCCTCAGGGTCAGAGCCTTTCGGCACATCCACAAGCTGAGCATGGCCGACCACGAAGCCACCCGGCGCGGTGTTCTCGTTGCCCGGGTCACAGCCGATGTGGAGGCGCTGGCGGCGTTCACCCAATGGGGTGCCATCAGCTGGATCATCAACAGCTCGATCATCGTCGGCACCCTCACCGTGATGTCGATCTACAGCTGGAAGCTCACCCTGGTTGTGGTACTGATACACCTTCCGCTGTTGCCGTTCCTCAGATGGGTTCAACGGCACCAGTTCAACGCCTACGGGCTCGTGAGATCCCGCGTGGCCGAGACTCTCGGACTCACATCAGAGACCGTCAGCGGCGCTCCTGTGATCCGTGCCTATGGCTACGAGGAGCCGGTTCGCGACCGCCTCGACGACTCCATCGATCGTCAGTACCGACAGCAGATGAAGGCTCATCTCTGGTTCGCCGGGATGCTTCCGGTGGTCGACTTCTTCTCCTCGGTGTCACTGGCCGGGGCTCTTGCTGTTGGAGTCTGGTGGCAGGGAAGTGTGGGCCTCGAGGTCGGTGAGCTCATAGCGTTCATCTTCCTCGTCAATCTCATGCTCAACCCGATATCCGAGCTCGGCGAGGTGCTCGATCAGACCCAGACAGCGCTCGCGGGATGGGCCAAAATTCTTGCGGTCATGGACATGCCGATCGAGGTGGCCGAGCCGTCGGCCGGTGTCGCGCTGGCACCGGGGCCCGTGGATGTCGAGCTCGAGAATGTCGGGTTCCGATACCGAACCGGTCCGAAGGTGCTCGATTCGGTCTCGGTCCGACTCGAAGCCGACGCCAACGTGGCGGTTGTGGGCGAGACCGGGTCGGGAAAGACGACGTTCGTGCGGTTGCTGGCCCGGCTGGCCGACCCCAGCGAGGGAGTCGTGAGATTCGGCGGAGTCGATCTTCGGTCGGTGTCGCCGGAGTCACGTCATGCTTCGGTGCGGATGGTCCCCCAAGACGGCTTTCTGTTCGACACATCGATCGCCGACAACATCCGCTACGGCCGTCCCGGCGCCACCACGGGCGATGTCGAACAAGCGGTGAGTGAACTGGGCCTGGAAGGTTGGCTGGCGACTCTCCCCGCTGGTATCGACACCCAGGTGGGAGAGCGCGGCGGTCGTCTCTCGGCTGGTGAACGCCAACTCGTGGCTCTGGCCAGAGCCCAGGTCGCCGACCCCGGCCTGCTGATCCTCGACGAAGCCACCTCCGCCGTCGATCCCGAGACCGAAGAAGCTCTGAGCGCGGCAATGACACGACTGGCCGAGGGGCGAACCACGGTGGCGGTCGCCCACCGGCTCACCACGGCCGAACGAGCCGACCTGATCTTGGTGTTCGATTCGGGCTCGATCGTTCAGGCCGGGCGCCACGATGAACTGTCGTCGACCGAGGGGATCTATCAACGTCTCCACGAGTCGTGGATGGGCAACACCCGCAGCACGACCTGATCCGGTCCTGCTTGCTCAGGTTCGCGAGTCGAGGCTGTAGCGATCAGACCGAAGGTCGTGTCGTATTCGCATGACATCACCGAACGTCTGGAGGTAGGACCCGGGACGCACCCTGCTGTCGTCGCAATGCGACCAGCTGATCGGCACCTCCAGGACGTGATAGCCGAGGGCCCGGGCGATGGCGAGTGCCTCCACATCGAACGCCCAGCCATCCACGCGACAGCGCGAGAAGACTCGCTCGGCGGCGTCACCGGTGAAGACCTTGAATCCTCGTTGTGAATCCTCGATACCCGGCAGTACAGCGCGCTGGATCACCCGGTTTCCGGCCCGACCCAGGAAACGACGCAGCGCCGATTGTGGCCGTCCGACCAGTTCACGGTGGTGGGCGATCGAACCGATCACGACCGCGGGCTCGATCGGTTCGTCGGCCGCCGCTGCCATGAGACGGTCGAGTTCGCTCACGTCGGTGCTGTTGTCGGCGTCAAGAAACAGTCTCTGGGCCCCGGTCGCTGTCAGCATCCCGAGTCGAACCGCTCGACCTTTTCCGCCGTTGAATCCGTTCTGAATCACCCGAAGTCGATCGAAGTGAAAGGCCATGTGTTCCACAACGCCAACTGTCTCGTCGGTTGAACCGTCGTCGACGACGATCACCTCGGCGTCCCATCTACCCGAATTGAGGTAGTCGGCAATCGACTCGAGAGTCGCCGGGATGCGCTGAGCTTCGTTGTAGGCAGGAATGATGATCGACAGGTCGCGCATGGTCACACCCCGGCCGGAGCGAGTCGCGAAAGACGGGGCACCGACGGCTGGTCGAGGGTCAACGAGTAGGCGAAGATGGCGAGCACGACCGGCGCAAAAGGCGAGAATCCGAGAGTCGATGAACCGACATGGGCGAGGGCCGCGAGTATTGCGATCGCAACCAGAGGCCAGTGGGTTTCCCGACGATCCACCGCCACGATCAGGGTCACAACGACCAGGCCGGCGTCGTAGAACATCGTGTGGGGGCTGATGAGAATGATTCCGGCCGATGTAATCGCCATCAGGGTGGCCAGGTCGGTCCGGCGCCTACCCCACAGAACGGCGAGTCCGGCCGCGAGACACACGCTTGCGATGGTTCCGACCGCCAGGGCAATGGTGGAGTCGGTGCCGAGCAAGGCTTGAAGGAAACCGACAAGACCGACAGCGTTGTGCCCGTTGACCTCGGCGTCGGTCGCCAGGAACGGTCCGACCTGGTCGAGCCAGTCGAATATCCAACCAGGACCGAGGATCAGCGCGTTCAGCACCCAGGTGAAACCCACGCCGACCAGTGCGAATCCAACAGCACGCAGATGGCGAGACACCAACAACAATCCGACCATCGGGATTGCGTACTGAGGCCTGAATATCAACAACGCCACGGCGATCCCCGCGTTGGCTTCGCGGTCGTCTTCGAGAGACCGCCAGATCCACGAGAGCAGCAAGATGGTCACCGCAGTGTTCTGTCCGCCACCGATAGCCATGAACATCGGATAGAAGCCGATGGCCAGCGCGACGACCAAAGTGAACCGCCGGTCGAGAATTCCGACCATCGGCCGGATCAGAGCGAGGGCGGCCACCAGGGCGGTGAGCATCAGCGCGGTGTGAACTACGTAGCTCACCCGGTAGGGCAGCAGCGACAGCGGCGCGTATACGACCGCCACATGGGGGGCGTAGGCGAAGGCGAAGAATCCGTCCGAGGAGCCGAGCAGGTCCACCTGTTCAGCCGACTGAGCTACCGGATCGAAGAGGTCGTCCACCCGACCGTCGGCCACGAGCGAACCGGCGGAATAGAAGGCCGGGTAGTCGCCTCCGACTCTTCCGCCGACGGTCGTGGAGCCACGGCCCGAGGCGACAATGATCAGGAACGCCACGGCCACCACGGCGAGAAACAACCGCGGGTAGGTCACGAGCCGCCACTCGAGCGCCGGATCCGGATTCGACTCGTATGCCACTTGTTCCATTCGGTTCATGGACCCGTGGATTGAGTTCAGGTCCTCTGGCGCTGATTGGACATGCGTCGGCTGCGCTTGCGCACGTACATGTCGTGGTCAGCAGCGGCCATCAGCCGTTCTCCGGTCGGATAGTCGACCGTCGATGCTGTGCCGATACTGACGTTCAACTCGACCAGTTCGTCGCCGGCGAAGATCGGCTCGACGAGCTCGGCCCGGATCCGATCGGCGATGTCGCTTCCGACGGCGCCGCCTGCTCGGGGGAGCACAACGACGAATTCGTCTCCGCCGAAACGTCCAACCATGTCGCCCGGGCGAACCGTCTGCTCGAGCCGTCCGGCGACCTCGATGAGAACGTGGTCTCCGGCGCCGTGTCCGAGACGGTCGTTGACCTGCTTGAAGCCGTCGAGGTCGCAGAAGAGGACCACCACTTCGTGCTGGTGGGCACTGCCGACGAGTTCGTCGAGCTGAGTGATCAGGGCCCGGCGGCTCAACAGGCCGGTCAAGGAATCATGATCGGCCATGTAGCGCAGGGTCCGCTGGGTCGCCTTGAGGTCGGTGACGTCGGTGCCGCTGATCACGAATCCGTTCACCAAGGGGTCGTTCCTGAGATCGGTGATCGAGAGTTCGAGGTGGATGACTCCACCGTCGGGCCGAGAGAACCGGAGGCTCAGCTCAGCGGATCCGTCGATGCAGCGCAAAGCGTCGCGAAAGGTCGGCCGGTCGGCGGGGAAGATCATCGATTCGAGGGGATCGCCGGCCACGGCTGCGATG
>JAJCXW010000229.1 GCA_029263235.1 Acidimicrobiales bacterium | reverse complement strand
GATCGAGGCACCAGGACCTTGTCCGGGCTGATCCTCACCACCCGTTCGGCCAAGGACGTCTTGCCGGTGCCGGGCGGGCCGTAGAGAAAGAGAGCACCGTTGGCATTGATTGCGGGACCGAGTTCGTCCAGCAGGCGATCGTCTATCACGAGATCTGAGAAGGCCGCTCGCAGAGTCTCGCGGTTGACACTCACAGCCAGTTGCTGCGCCCCGACCACCCGTCGATACTCGTTGAGAGACACCGGGGCGGCGCCGGCGTAGTGGCATATCTCCATGCGGTCGCGGGCACGACTCTGTCCGAGGTCGGTCAGCCCGATCGTGTAGTCACGGCCGACCATACCGAGAACCTCGATCTCCTTCTTCTCCTTCATCTCCTGGATCATCTTGTCGATCAGCGAGGGTCCGAGAGCGAGAGCGACCGACAGATTACTCACGTTGGTGCGGCCCTCCATGGCGCACCTGCGCAGCACGAGATCATGCACGAGCGCGTAGGGAATGCCTAGATCATCGACAGCCTTCGGCGGTCGCACTCCCAGCTTCTGGACAAGTTGAGCGTCGGACACGGCGCGGTGATCTCTCTGTTGGTCGTGTCTTCCCATCGGCTGAGACAGCCGTTTCTTGACCCATTTCCCCGACCCGTCGCCCGTCGCTCCGGCTCGTTCAAGGGGAAGAATCCGTCTAGCTGGCTGGCTTTCGGGACAGCCTGACCACCAGGCGCCGGCGCTCGTGACGCAGCTCCTCGAGCCCGGCCTCGCGGTCGATCCTGGCGTTGTTCTTGACGAGAATGTAGGGATCGATTCCGCCCGACCGGTCGTTGCCGGCAGCCATGCTCGGATCAAGGTGGCGAGCGAGGGCCTGGTCGACCAGACGATCGATTTCGTAGACCCGAGCCAGGGCCCGAGCCCGGTCGACCGGCATAGCCTCGCGGGCGAGAGCGGCCTCTGCTCTCACTTCCTGCTGTCGAACCTTGAGTGCCTCGATCTCGGCAACGCTCAGGCCTGTGTCGACGAGCCTCATCTGTAGCGACCCAAGTTCGCTGAGTATCTCATCGAGGCTGCGCACATCGGATTCGCCGTCCGGATGGGGCTTCGTCATCAAACGATCACATCACAGGTCGTGGATCGTGGCAACCCTCTGAAGTGAGAGCCCCGGCCGATTCTCGTCCCAGAGCCGCAAACCACTACGCTCGCGCCTCGGCGGCAACCGCTGATGCGACTCGGGGTAGCCTCGTGACCGCGGCGATGTGGGAGATCGAATGAGGCGACGGCGGCATACCCAGGCTGGGCTAGCCATGGCGTTGATCTCGCTGGGGCTCGTCGTCGCTCTCAGCTCGGCAACGGCCGGTGCCCAAGACGAAACACCGCTGGCCCCAACCCCGACGGTCACCGCCACTCCCGACGCCGACCTCGTGGATCGTCAGGAAGTGTTGCTGCAGGGGACCGGGTTCGAACCGAACACGTCGGTGTACGCACTGCAGTGCCGGGCCGGCGAACTGGACACCTGTCCCCGCTGGGCCGGCGACGTCCGAGTCGGCCCCGACGGCTCCTTCACCCTTCCGACAACCATCAGTCGGCGGCTCAACATCGACGACTGTGTCGATGTTGGCTGCGTGATCAAGGTGACTTCAGACAGTGGCGAGACGTTCATCGTCCCGCTCTTCTTCGACCCCTCGATCGCGCCGCCTCCGGTTCCCGAGATGTCTGTCACCCCGTCGACCGGGCTCGTCGACCGGCAGACGGTCAACGTGATCGTCACAGGGCTCAACCCCGGCGACTTCGTGAGTTTGACCTACTGCGAGGTCGATGGCGCGTGCTACCGGATGCCCGATGGGAGGGTCGACACAGACTCGTGGTCGGTCGATCTGGTTCTTGTCCGCCGCATCCACGCCAGCGACTGTGCGATCGATTCGTGCGAACTCCGCGTCGGGGTGTCGGGGCGTGACAGCTTCCTCAGTCTCGGTGTGCCGGTCGCGTTCGACCCCGACTCCCCGCTGGAGGCGCCGCCCCAAAGCCGACTACTTCCCGCATCAGGGCTGTGGGACGGCCAGCGGATAGAGCTCATCGGCACGCGGTTTGTGCCGGGCGACAACGTCGAAGTCCGCCAGTGCGTGGGCGAAAGCACCGCCGAGGAAGACTGCCTCTACGTCACCCATGCTCTCACCGATCACCTGGGCGATCTCTCGATCCGGGTGCCGGTCTCGGCCTCGTTGCAACTGACTGACCGCACCGTCGACTGCCGAACCGAGCGGTGCTCCCTCGACCTGCGATCGCAAGTCGAGATCGGGCCGCTCCTCTTGCAATTCGACCAATCGGACGGGCGGAGAGTCTTCCCGACGCAGCTCGAATGCGTGGCGTGGCCCACCGACAGCTGGCCCGAAGGCGACGTGCCCGCGGGGGTCGACCCCGACGAACTCCAGCAGGTGATCGACGACGCTCTGGCCGGCGGGACAAAGAGCATGGTGGTGATCCATGGCGGCCAGCTCGTCGCTGAGGGCTATGACCCCGGGGTCGAGCCCACCACCCTTCACCTCGCGTATTCGGTGGGCAAGACGTTCGTGGGTACGCTCGTGGGGATGCTGGTCGACGACGGACTGCTCGACATCGACCTCCCGGCCCCGGTGCCGGAGTGGTCCGACCCCGAGGATCCCCGACACCAGATCACGACCCGGCACCTTCTCCACATGTCGTCGGGCCTCGAGTGGAACGAGAACTACAACTACACCTTCGACAACGACATCATCCAGATGCTGTTCTCCTCCGACAGCACCGCCTACGTGGCCAACAAGCCCCTCCTGCACGAACCGGGAACGGTCTTTTCCTATTCGACGGGCACGACCCAGATCCTGTCGCGGATAGTCGCCAACACCCTCGGCGTCGCCGGTGACGAACTCCAGGCGACTCTCAAGGCCCGACTATTCGGCGTGCTCGGGCAGGCCCCGGACCCGTTCTTGATGGACGACACCGGCGTGTGGCGTTCGAACCATCTGCTGTTGAGCACCCGCGACCTCGCCCGCTTCGGACTCCTCCACGTCCGGGGTGGTGTCTGGGAAGACACCCAGCTGGTGTCGCAGGCGTGGATCGAGTTCATGGGTTCGCCCGCCCCGACTTCGGCCGGATACGGAGGCCAGTTGTGGCTCAGGGGCGGAGGGCGAACACTGGCCATTGGGCTCGACGGGCAGGGCATCTACATGGCACCGGACCTCGATCTCGTCATCGCGGTCAATAGCGAAACCGGCTCGGGCGGAGGGAACTGGAGAGGCGTAGCCGCGCTGTTCGAGGCAGCGGCCGCACCGCGCTGCGGCAATGGTCCGGTGGCAGTGGACGATCGTGTTTCCGTGGCCACCAACAGCTCGGCGACGATCGACGTCCTCGCCAACGACTCCGGCGCCGAGGCCGATATCCGGCCCGACACGCTTACCATCGCCATCGATCCCGCCTCGGGCACCGCAACCGTGACCGACGGACAGATCCTCTACGGCCCCGACGAGTCCTTCACCGGGACCGACACGTTCACATATCTGGTGTGCACGACCGCGCCCTCCTGCTACCGGGCGACCGTCACGGTCACGATCACGGCGGCACCCACCACCACGACAACAACCACACCTGCCACCACCACGACAACGACCACACCCGCTACCACCTCGACCGCGCCGACCACCACCTCGACCATCGCTCAGGTGCAGGGCACCCAGCAGCTGGCGATCACCGGCCCCGCCGATGCCGTCCTGCCACTCGTACTGGGGCTCGTCTTGCTCAACCTCGGCTATCTGACCCTCAGCGTCACCTGGACCCATCGCAGCGGTCGAGCGCGGCCGTAGGAACACCGGGCGAGTCTTGCGGCCCCGCCGCGGCATCGGGCCAACACGAGGAAACCCCAGGTCTGGGCATCGTGGCCGGTGACCTGGGGCTCGTGCGGGGTGGAGGTGAGGGGAATTGAACCCCTGGCCTCCTCGATGCGACCGAGGCGCTCTACCAACTGAGCTACACCCCCGCGAAGTTGCCAGCGTATCGGAACCGCTCGCTGATGAATACGGGCAGGGACGGCCCGAAATCGGCGTCAGGCGTTGACGGTTCGACGCTCTTCGAGGTCGACAGGAGCCGGCACACTGCGCAGCATCGTGACCTTCATTTCACGCTCGGCTTCGAGATTGCGGCGCTGAACGATCGCGTACAAGTACCAGACGAATGCCATGTCGGCCACCACGTTGACGAGCAGAGCCGAGGTTCCGACAACGAAGCTCAACATCAGGGTGACCAGCACCAATGAGCCAAGACCGGCGACCACGAGTCGACGCCGGCGAGCGGCTTCATCAATCGACTGGGGGCAAAAGCCACCAGACGACCGGAAGGCCGAACCACCGAAACCGGTGGAGCTTCCGAGCGACCCGAGCTGCTGGCTGAAGGAATCGATCATGTCGGAGCTGCGAAAGGTGCTACCACGATTGTCGCGCCACCAAACTGCCAGATACGCGCCCCAGACCGCTACGAGCCCGAGAAGAACTATTGATGTCGTCACGTTGAGGATGCCCTCCGGCATTCGACTGATCACTCTGGGGCCCTTTCGAGCCCCGATTCAAGTTACGGTTTTACTACGAGCGTCATCAAAACGCAAACATGGGCGTCGTATGTCACACCAACCCAAAACCCCGATTTCGGGAGGTTTCTACTCCGTCTTTGATCCGGCGGCGTGGCCGGATCGCCGGTAGTGCCCCGAGCGACCTCCGGTCTTCTCCCACAGTGCGATCTCACTGATCACCATCGACCGATCCAGAGACTTGCACATGTCGTAGATCGTGAGTGCGGCGATTGAGCAGGCAGTGAGTGCCTCCATCTCGACGCCGGTCCGGTCGACCGCTTCCACCTGAGCCTCGATGTCGATGCTCGTGTCGTTGATCTCGAAATTGACACTCACCGCCCCGATCAGGAGAGGATGACACAGCGGCAACAGATCAGCGGTCCGCTTGGAGGACTGAATGGCCGCCACGCGGGCCACGGCCAGCACATCACCCTTCTTGATCGCACCCTGGGCGACCGCGGTGGCGGTCTCCGCGGTCATGGTGATCGAACCTCGCGCCACCGCCCGCCGATGCGTCGGGTCCTTGGGCGTGACGTCGACCATCCGCGCCCGACCGCTCGGATCGAGATGAGTGAAACCTGCGTCGGTCACGGATCAACCACCAATCTGGGACATCGAGCGACGGGGACGAATGAAATTGACCTCATTGATTCCGTGTCCGGCCCACTTCGCGGCCACCGAACCACTCATCGCCCTGGCGATCACGTCATCGGACGATCCATCTCGAAGCAGGGCTCGAAGATCGGTCTCGCCGGTGGCAAACAGACAGTTTCGGAACTGGCCGTCGGCGGTGACCCGCACTCGATCGCAGCTGTCGCAGAAAGACTCGCTGACGCTCGCGACAATACCGATCTCGCCGCTCCCATCGAGCAGCCGGAATCGGGTCGCCGGGGCTGAAGTCCGCTCCAAGGGCTCGAGCGGATGCACGGCGGAGATCGTCTGCAGAATCTCCTTGCTGGTGAGCACCTTTGCCTGGCTCCACGCGTCGGCCGCGTCGAGAGGCATGAACTCGATGAACCGGACGACCACTCCGCGCTCAACGGCGAACTCGACGAAATCGACCAGTTCGTCTTCGTTGACGCCGGCCATCGCAACCACGTTGAGCTTCACCGGCTCGAACCCGGCGTCGACCGCCGCATCGATTCCGGCCAGCACCCGATGAAGATCATCTCGTTGGGTGAGTCCGACGAAACGTTTGGGGCGAAGCGAGTCGATCGAGATGTTGACCCGGTCGAGACCGGATGAGCGTAAGTCGTGCGCCACCGATTCCATGGTGACGCCGTTGGTGGTCATCGACAGATCGATGTCGAGGGCCGCCAGTTTCTCGATCAGGACCGGAAGGCGGGCCCGGAGAGTGGGCTCGCCGCCGGTGAGCCGGATCCCCGTGACACCGAATCGTTCGACACACAGTCGAGCCAGCCGTTCGATCTCCTCAAATCTCAGGATCTCGGAGCGGGGCTGCCAGACCATTCCCTCGACCGGCATGCAGTAGGTACAGCGGAAGTTGCAACGGTCGGTGACAGCTATTCGCAGATCGCGATGGACCCGACCGAAGCCGTCGACCAGTTCATCTGACATCTCTTCACTCTACCGAGCATTGTGGCTCAGACCAGAGGAATGATCTCGCACTCCCCGCCCGCCGACACCGCCAAGCCGTCGGGAACCACTGCGAGTGCGGTGGCTCGCGCCATGGCAGTGAGTTGATGGGAGCCCTGACCGCCGGCACTTCTCACCTTCCACCGTCCGTTGTCGTCGGGACCACCCACCATTCTGAGGTAGTGCGTCTTCGAGTCGGGGCCGTGCCCGAGCGCGATTTCGGTGGTTGCCTTGAGCACGGGCCGGAACCAATCGGCGTGGCCTGCCATCTTCCGGAGGGCCGGCCTCGCCAGCAACTCGAACGAGACCATCGACGACACCGGATTGCCGGGAAGCCCGAATACGGGAACATCGCCCACGACACCGAAGGCGAACGGCTTGGCGGGCTTGATCGCTATTTGCATCCACCTCATGTTGGCGATGCGGTCGAGCACCACCTTCACGTAGTCGAACGCTCCCATCGAGACCCCGCCGGACGAGATGATCGCGTCGCAGCACTCCGAGCCGTCGAGAAACGCGGCAGTGATTGCCTCTTCAGTATCGGGCACCAACCCGAGGTCGATCCCGACGAAGCCGGCTTCGGCGACCAGATCAAGAAGAGTACGTCGATTGGAGTCACGGATCTGGCCGGGCAACAAGGGCCCCCCGCCATCGACGAGTTCGTCACCAGTCGACACCACCCCGACACGCGGACGGGGCAACACGCCTGGATTCGTGGCCCCGATGCTCGCCATGACACCAGCGTGTCCGGCCCTCAACAGCGTTCCTGCTTTGAAAATCAGGTCGCCCGGCTGGACGTCCTCGCCGGCGCGTCTCACATGATTTCCCGGCTCGACCTCGATCTCGACCTCAACGGTCGACGCGGCTTCGTCGTAGGTGGCCCGCTCGACCATCACCACGGCATCAGCCCCCGGCGGCATCGGGGCGCCCGTCATGATGCGAGCGGCCTCCCCCGAGCTGACCGTGGGATATGAGGCTGCACCCGCCGCGATCGTGCCCACCACGTCGAGAGTGAGCGGAGCGCCGATCGTGTCGGCCGCAACGACCGCGAATCCGTCCATGGCTGTGTTGGCGAACGGAGGAACCGACTCGGTCGCCACGAGATCGGACGCCAGCACCATTCCGGCACAGTCGGCCAGCGGGACGGTAACCGTCGGAAGCACCTCCACACGATCCAGAACATGCTGGCGGGCTTCGTCGAGAGAAATCATCAGGACTCGCTCTCACTGTGGTGAATCATGCGACGGATGTTGGATTGGTGACGAATCACCAGAATCGCCGCGACCAGAGCGCCGACGCCGACCTCCCAAGCAGGTCGGCCCACAGCGGCGCTGACAATCGGATAGGCGAGAGCTATCGACAGCGAACCGAGGGCAGCGACCCGGCCGACCTTCACCACCGACAAGAACAAGGCCGCGCAGATCAGCCCGACCAGCGGGCTGATCGCCAAACCACCACCGCCGGCGGTAGCCACACCCTTCCCGCCTCGGAACCGCCGCCCCACCGGCCAGACATGCCCGGCCACCGCAGCGACCCAGACGGCGTGAGCCAGAGGTCGGCCCGCCACCGCCAGGGCAATCAGCGCCGGGACTGCCCCCTTCAAACCATCGACGACAGCCACGGCGATCCCGGCTTTACGTCCACCGAGTCGCCACACGTTGGAGGCCCCTGGGTTTCCCGACCCCTCCTTGGTGGGGTCTTTGCCGATCCAGTTGCCGACGAGCTGAGCAGTTGGGAACGTGCCGATGAAATAGGCGACAACCAGGAACACGGCGGCAGTGATCACACGCCCATCGTACGGTGTCGAGAAATGCCTCCGCCGGTATCCTCCCCGGGTGCCTACCTACCAGTATCGCTGCGATC
>JAJCXW010000228.1 GCA_029263235.1 Acidimicrobiales bacterium | reverse complement strand
TGCACCGGATAGCGATAGTCGGAGCGTCGGGATTCACCGGCGCGGAGTTGCTGAGAATCAGCGCAGGCCACCCCGAATTAGAGGTTGTCGCGGCCACCGGCGACACCCAAGCCGGCAACACGATCGCCGATCTCTACCCGTCGCTGGCCGCCGCCTACGGCGACGCTCGCTTCGTGAGCTACACCGACGACCTGCTCGACGATGTCGACCTGGTCTTCCTCGGCCTTCCCCATGGAGCCTCACAGAGCCTGGTTCCGGCCATGCGGGGTCGGGTCGAACACATCGTTGATCTGGCCGCCGACTTTCGCCTCGACGACGCCTCCCTCTATCCGACTTGGTACGGCGAGCCCCACACTGCTCCCGACCTGCTCCACGAGTTCACCTACGGACTCCCCGAGTTGTTCCGTGATCAGATCAAGGGAGCTGAACTGATCGCCGCTCCGGGTTGCTACGTCACCACCTCATCGTTGGCGCTCGCCCCGCTTCTGGCGGCGAGCATGATCGAGCCCACCGGCATCGTGGTCGATGCGGCCAGCGGTGTGTCGGGAGCCGGCCGCGCCGCCAAGCCCAACACGACCTTCTGCAGCGCCGACGAAAACTTCACGGCCTACGGCCTGCTCACCCACCGCCACACCCCCGAGATCGAGATGGCGATCTCCAAGTACTCCGGGCTCGACGCGCAGGTGATCTTCACCCCACATCTCGCACCGATGAACCGGGGCATTTTGGCTACCTGCTACGCCCGACCGATTTCTGATCTCACCACCGACGACGCCATCGGGTGCCTGGCCGACGCCTACGCCGGAGAGCCGTTCGTGGTTGTGTCGGAGCGGATCCCCTCCACCAAGGCCACTCTCGGCTCCAACAGCATCCACATCACCGCACGGGTCGACGATCGCACCGGCTGGGTCGTGGTGATCGCGGCCATCGACAACCTCGTCAAGGGGGCATCGGGCCAGGCCGTTCAGTGCGCCAATCTCGCCCTTGGCCTCGAAGAGACCATCGGCCTCTCGTCCTCCGGGCTCTACCCGTGAGCCGGCCATGACCTCACCCATCTCCCCACTGGCCCCGAAGTCGTTCCCCGAGTTGCCTCCGGTGGCTGGTGTGCAGCTGTCGACCTGCGCCGCCAACATCCACTACGCGGGCCGCGACGATGTGATGATCGCCGTGGTCGACCCCGGCACAACCGTGGCCGGCGTGTTCACTCAGTCGCTGTGCACCTCGGCGCCGGTCGGCTGGTGTCGCGACGCTCTCGGACGTAGTGAGGGCAAGGCCCGTGCGATCGTGTGCAATTCCGGTAACGCCAATGCGTTCACCGGAGCCGCCGGCGACGAAGCGGCACTCCACACGGCCGAGGCGGTGGCGTCGCTGCTCGACTGCAGTCCCTTCGAAGTGCACTTGGCGTCCACCGGCGTGATCGGCGAACGTCTCCGCGAGGAGCGTCTCCTCTTGTCGCTCGATTCCTCGGTGGCATCGCTGGCCTCCTCCGCCCCGGAGGGTTGGAAGGCCGCCGCCGATGCCATACGCACCACCGACACCTTTGCCAAGGGGTCCTCAGCCCCGGTCGATGGATCCACCGCCAACGTGGTGGGCATCGCCAAGGGCAGCGGCATGATCGCCCCCGACATGGCCACGATGTTGAGCTTCGTGTTCACCGATCTGGCAATCGCCGCACCTCTCCTCCAGCAGTGCCTCGCATCGGCTGTCGGGGGAAGCTTCAACCGCATCTCGGTCGACACCGACACGTCCACCAGCGACACCGTGCTCCTGTTCGCAACAGCGGCATCCGACGACGACCCGATCACCAGCCGCGACGATCCCAGGCTCGGCCGGTTCCAGAGTGCACTCGACCACGTGTGTCTCGACCTAGCGCATCAGATCGTGCGCGACGGAGAGGGAGCCGGCAAGTTCGTCACCGTCAACGTCACCGGAGCTGCCGACGACGAAGCGGCCGCAGCCATAGCGTTCTCGATCGGCAACTCGCCATTGGTCAAGACCGCGCTGGCAGCCTCCGACGCCAACTGGGGTCGCATCGTGATGGCGGTCGGCAAGTCGGGCCAGGCCGCCGACCGCGACTCCCTCGCCATCTGGATCGGCTCCGAACAATGTGCCGAGGCCGGGGTCATGAAGGTCGGCTACGACGAAAAGCGGGCCACGCTCCACCTGCAACAACTCGAGGTCGAGCTCACGGTTGATGTCGGGGTCGGCGACGGCTCCGCCACGATCTGGACCTGCGATCTCACCCACGGCTACATAGATATCAACGCCGGCTACCGCTCATGACCGCTCCCCACCCCACGACAGGTTCACACCGATGACCGGCAACGCCGCGCCCTCCGACAGCGAGTCCATCGAGGCCGCCAGAGGCTTCTCCCCAGAGCACCGAGCTTCGGTGCTGATCGAAGCCCTGCCCTACATCCAGCGTTTCCGCGGCGCCATCGTGGTCGTCAAGTTCGGGGGCCACGCCATGACCGATCCTGACCTGTCGCGCACCTTTGCTGAGGATGTTGTGCTGCTTCGTTCGGTGGGACTCAAGCCGGTGGTCGTCCACGGTGGGGGACCCCAGATCGGTTCACTGCTCGAGCGGTTGGGCAAGACGTCGGAATTTCGTGACGGTCTTCGGGTCACCGATGCCGAGACCCTCGACGTGGCCCGGATGGTGCTGGTCGGAAAGGTCGGGCGCGACATCGTCGGAGCAATCAACGTCCATGGAGCGCAGGCCGTCGGACTGTCGGGTGAGGATGGTGGCCTGATCACTGCCAAGGCCCGCAACCCCGAACTCGGGTTCGTGGGCGATGTCGTGTCGATCCAGCCCGGCATCATCGAGAGGCTGCTGGCCGAGGAAATGATCCCGGTTGTTTCCACCATTGGATCCGACAATTCGGGACAGGCCTACAACATCAACGCCGACACAGTCGCGGGCGCTCTGGCCGGGGCACTTGGTGCCGAGAAGGTCGTCTACCTGACCGACGTGCCCGGTCTCCTGGTCGATGTCGACGACCCGACCTCGGTCGTCGCCCGATCCAATGTGCTCGAACTGGAGTCCATGATCTCATCGGGCTCCATTTCGGGAGGAATGATCCCGAAGGTACGGGCCTGCATGGAAGCGGTCATGTCCGGCGCCGGATCCGCCCACATGCTCGACGGGCGCATCCCCCACGTTCTGTTGCTCGAACTGTTCACCGATGCAGGCATCGGCACCATGGTCGAGAGAAGCGGGCCCTCATGAGCCACACCGACATGGTTGGATCATCAGGAGACTCTTGCCCGCTCATGGGCAACTACGGGCCGCCTCAGCGTCTTTTCGTCAGCGGTTCGGGGGTCGAGCTGTTCGACCGCGACGGCAACCGCCATCTCGACTTTCTGTGCGGCCTCGCGGTCACATCACTCGGGCACGCCCATCCGGCCGTCACCGAGGCCATCAGCGCCCAGGCCGCCAAGCTGATTCACGTATCGAATCTGTTCGCCAACGAGCATCAGGCTCCGGTGGCCGAGACCATCAACCGTCTCATCGACTGCGGCCCGGGCCAGGTGCTCTTCCAGAATTCAGGGGCCGAGTCGATCGAGGCTGTCATAAAGCTGGCCCGCAAGTTCCAGGGCCGGGGACGCCACGTTGTGGTGAGCGCGCTCCGTTCGTTCCACGGCCGCACGCTGGCGGCCCTCGCCGCTACCGGTCAACCCGAGAAGCACGAGTCCTTCCAGCCTCTGCCCGAGGGCTTCCGGCACGTGGTCTGGAACGACCCCGATGAGCTCGAGCGTGCTCTGGGACCGGAGGTCGGCGCAGTGCTCCTCGAGCCGATTCAGGGCGAAGGTGGAGTCAACCCGGCCGACGACACCTACCTCCGCGCGGTGAGGCAGATGTGTGACGACCGCGGGATTCTTCTGATCCTCGATGAGATCCAGACCGGTTTCGGTCGCACCGGCGATTGGTTCGGTTTCCAGCAAGCCGGCATCCGTCCCGACATCGTCGCCTTCGCCAAGGCGGTCGGCAACGGCATGCCGGTCGGAGGGATCTGGGCCCGAACCGATGTTGCCGAAGCCTTCAAGCCCGGAGATCACGGATCCACCTACGCCGGTCAGCCATTGGCCCTCGCCGCGGCCCGGGCCACCCTCCACACCCTCATGGCGATCGACGCCCCGTCGCTCGTCACCGAGAAGGGATCTACTCTCAGCTCGATGCTCGCCGACCTCCCTGGGGTCACCAGCGTCCGAGGTCGAGGGCTGTTGTTGGCTGCGGAGCTCAGCCCAGATGTTCTGGTCGACCGCAGTGCTGCCGACGTGGCACGCCAATGCCTCGACCGTGGTCTGGTCGTCAATGGCATCACCCCCACGGCCCTGCGTCTGGCCCCACCGTTCATAGTCACCGATGCTCAACTAGCCGAGGGCGTGGCCATCATCGGTTCCGTTCTGGAGGACAACTGATGCGCCACCTACTCGAAATCGACGACCTGTCACCGTCCGAACTCGACCGGGTCCTGGCTCTCTCCACCACGCCAGACCCCCCGCGTGTTCTGGCCGGAAAGGGCATGGCATTGCTGTTCGCCAAGCCTTCGGCCCGCACCCGAAACTCGATGGAGATGGCGGTGTCGCAGCTCGGCGGCCATCCCGTCTACATCCAGGCCGGCGAGGTCGGCCTCGGCACTCGAGAGAGCGTCGAGGATGTCGCACGAACGCTGGCGTGCTACCACTCGGCCATCGGGGCTCGCGTGTTCCAGCACTCCGATGTCGAGCGCATGGCGGCACTCAACGTGGCGCCGGTGGTCAACATGCTGAGCGACCAGGCTCACCCGCTTCAGGCCTTGGCCGACCTACTCACCATCCGACGCGAGCTGGACGCCCTGGCCGGTCGAAGTGTGGCCTATATCGGCGACGCCAACAACGTGGCCCGGTCGCTGGCGATCGGCTGTGGAATGGCGGGAATGCAGTTCCGTATCGCCAGTCCGTCCGGCTACAACTTCACCGAGACCGATCTCGACCGAATTCGCACGACCGGAATGGAACCGGTGGTGGCCGACCGCCCCGAGGAAGCCGTGAGCGGCGTCGATGTGGTCTACACCGATGTGTGGACGTCGATGGGACAAGAAGACGAAAGCGGCAGTCGGCTGCAGGCGTTCGAGGGCTACTGCGTCGACGACAAGTTGATGAGCCACGCCCAGGTAGGGGCGGTATTTCTTCACTGCCTGCCCGCCCACCGCGGCGAGGAGGTCGCCCCTGAGGTGGTCGATGGTCCCCGCAGCAGAGTCTGGGTCCAGGCGGCCAACCGAATGCACGCCGCCCGTGGCCTGCTTGCTTGGCTGCTGAGCGAGAACGAAGACTGAAGCCATGTCAAAGGCCCGTCGCCAACATCGAATCACTCGGCTCCTCGAGGAGCACGCGGTCACCAGCCAGACCCAGCTGGCCGAACTTCTCGAAGCCGAGGAGATAACGGCCACCCAAGCCACGGTTTCGCGCGACCTCGACGATCTCGGAGCGATCAAGGTGAGGGTTTCCGGTGGCGAGACCATCTACGCCATACCGGAGCTGCCCATGGACCGGATCGCCCCGGAGGATCACCTGCGTAGGGTGATGGGCGACTGGGTGGCCGATCTCGGTCATTCAGGCAATCTCGTGGTGCTTCGCACGCCACCCGGTTCGGCTCATGTCGTGGCATCGGCTCTCGACCGGGCCGGAATCTCGGAGGTATTGGGCACGGTTGCAGGCGACGACACTCTGATGGTGGTCGCCACCGAGGGTGTGGACGGCGCCGACCTGGCCCGACGACTGAGCGACCTGGCCGGATTGTGAGTCGATCGAAGTGAATCCGTTGATCCCATCTGAATGTTCGAAAGCATCGAAAGAAGAGTCCGATGAGTGATGTTTCCAAGGTTGTGCTCGCCTACTCGGGAGGGCTCGACACGTCGATAATCCTGCGTTGGTTGCAGGAGACCTACGACTGCGAGGTGGTGACCTTCACCGCCGACCTGGGCCAGGGCGATGAGCTCGAGCCGGCCCGCGAAAAGGCCCTCGGGATGGGTGTGGCCCCCGAGGAGATCTACATCGAGGACCTGCGTGAGGAATTCACTCGCGACTTCGTGTTCCCGATGTTTCGGGCCAACACGATCTACGAGGGCGAGTACCTCCTCGGTACTTCGATCGCCCGCCCGCTGATAGCCAAGAGGCTGGTCGAGATTGCCGCGGAGACAGGCGCCGACGCCATCAGTCACGGCGCCACCGGCAAGGGCAACGATCAGGTTCGCTTCGAGCTCGGCGCCTATGCCCTCGCTCCCGATATCCAGGTGATTGCGCCGTGGCGTGAGTGGGAACTGGGATCGCGTCAGTCGTTGATGGACTACGCGGCCGCCCACGACATCCCGATCGAGATGGCCCGTGGCAAGAAGTCGCCGTTCTCGATGGATGCCAATCTTCTGCACATTTCCTTCGAGGGAGGTCCGCTGGAAGACCCATGGAACGAGCCGCCGTCGGAGATGTGGCGCTGGTCGGTGAGTCCGGAAATGGCCCCAGCGGAGGGCACCTACATCGACCTCACCTACCGACACGGCGACATCGTGGCCATCGACGGCAAGCCGATGACCCCGGCGGTGGTGCTGGCCGAACTCAACCGGATCGGCGGCGCCAACGGAGTCGGACGGCTCGACATCGTCGAGAACCGCTTTGTCGGAATGAAGAGCCGGGGTGCCTACGAGACGCCCGGAGGCACCATCATGTTGAAGTCCCACCGAGCCATCGAGTCGATAACTCTCGACCGGGAAGTGGCCCATCTCAAGGACTCGCTCATGCCGCGCTACGCCGAGATCATCTACAACGGATTCTGGTGGAGTCCCGAGCGCGAGATGCTGCAGGTTGCCATCGATCACAGCCAGGCCCACGTCAACGGCGACGTCCGCGTCAAGCTCTACAAGGGCAACGTGGAGATCGTCGGCCGTCGCTCAGACGATTCGTTGTTCGATGAGAAGATCGCCACCTTCGAAGACGATGGTGGGGCCTACGACCAGACCGATGCTGCCGGGTTCATCAAGCTCAATGCCCTGAGGTTGCGCAACCTGGCACGGAAGAGAGGCTGAACGATGTCGGGTGAAGATCCCCGCTTGCAGCTGTGGCACGGTCGATTCGCCGGAGGCCCGTCAGAGGCCCTGCAGGCCCTCAACGACAGCCTTCCCTTCGACCGACGGATGTTCCGCGAGGACATCGCCGGCTCGCGTGCCCACGTGAGAATGCTGACCGAGGTCGGCCTGCTCGCGGTATCCGAGCGCGACGAGATCCTGGAGGCTCTCGACGCGGTCGAAACCGAGATGGCCGACGGCACATTCGTGGCAGTGTCCTCCGACGAGGACATCCACACCGCGGTCGAACGACGGGTCACTGAGATCGCCGCGGCCGGCGCGAAGATGCACACCGGGCGAAGCCGAAACGACCAGGTCGCCACCGATATCAGGTTGTGGACCAAGTCGGCCATCGAGGAAGTGATCGACCTTGTGCAGCGCCTGGCGCTCACGTTGGCCGATCGCGCCGCATCCGCCGGCGATGCCTACCTTCCCGGCTACACCCACATGCAGCAGGCGCAGCCGGTCGCCTTGTCGCACCACCTGTTGGCCCATGGTTGGTCGCTGCTCCGCGACATCGAGCGTCTCGTCGACGCTCATGGCCGGGTCGATGTGTCGCCGCTGGGTGCCGGTGCTCTGGCGGGCTCGTCGCTACCCCTCGACCCCGAACAGACTGCTGCGTACCTGGGGTTCGGAGCCACCTTCGACAACAGCCTCGATGCGGTCAGCGATCGCGACTTCGTGGTCGAGACGCTGTTTGCTCTCTCGCTGCTGGGTGTCCATCTCAGTCGAATCGGCGAGGAGATGGTGTTGTGGGCCTCCCAGGAGTTTGGATTCGTCGGTCTCGACGATGCCTTCTCCACAGGTTCGTCGATGATGCCCCAGAAGAAGAACCCCGATATCGCCGAACTGGCACGCGGCAAGGCCGGCCGCGTCATCGGCCATCTGACCGGGCTGCTCACGACCCTGAAGGGTCTTCCGCTCACCTACAACAAGGACATCCAGGAGGACAAGGAGCCGTTGTTCGACGCCGTCGACACCTCCAGGCTCACGTTGTTGGCCCTCGACGGAATGCTGTCCACCGTCGAGTTTCGCACCGACCGAATGGCCGAAGCGGCCTCGTCGCCGTATGCGGCCGCCACCGATCTGGCCGAGTGGCTGGTCTCCCCGGGCCGGCCGTTCAGAGAGGCCCACGCAATCGTGGGCGAGATGGTGAGAGAGGCGCTCGAGGGCGATGTCTCGTTGGCCGACCTGGTGGGTGTCGATGCCAGGCTGGGGCCAGAGGCAGCGGCCCTGCTGGCTCCTGGCGTATCGGTCACCCGCCGTACGACGCGAGGCGGGGGAGCGCCATCGGCAGTAGCCGAGCAACTTGTCTCGTTCCGTCAGAGGCTTGCCGCCCTCGAACTACAACGCGGGCACGGCGACACCGACCGGCTGTAGGTTCGCTGCCATGGCCGACTCGTCGCTGCTCGCAGCCGAAGATCCCGAGCTCGACCCGTCAGACCGGGTCGGCGATGCGTGGACTGCGATAGCGGATGTGGCCGACTCTGATCTCCAGGCGACCCGCGCCCGTGTACGACATCTGATCGAGACGGTTCAGAGACCACTCCATCGAGATTCCCGACCCGGACATCTCACCGGAAGTGCGCTGGTCGTCGATTCCGAGTGCCGTCTCACCCTTCTCTTGCTGCACGCCAAGCTGGGTATCTGGGTGCAGCCCGGAGGCCATGCCGACGGCGACGCCAACCTCGCGGCGGTGGCTCTCAAAGAAGCATCTGAGGAGACCGGCATCAGCGGGTTACGCGTCTGGCCTCGGGCCATCGATCTCGACATCCACGAGGTTCGTCCTCCCTCAGAGGAGCCACACTTCCATCACGACATCCGTTTCCTGGTGGTGTCGCCACCGGGAGCGGAGTTCGTCGGCAACCACGAGTCACTCGATCACAAGTGGGTGGCCTTAGGGAGCGTGGCCGATCTCGGGGTCGACGATGGAGTCACCCGACTGGCTTCGAAGGGGAGACAGGCTGCTACGAGGCTCGGGATCTGTTGAGAGCGAGGGCGACGCTTGCCGCGTTGATCAGACGTCGCCGGGAATCTGACATGAAGGCATCTCGTTGGCGCGGGCAAAGGTGTCGACCCGAGTCGTGTAGATGCCACCTCTCACCCTTTGGGTGAGGGTGAAGGCCAGATCCTTGTCGGAGGACGACTCATCGGCGTTGGCCAGGGTGTCGACATAGCGCCACCGGTCGGCGACGTAGGCGTCGTAGTCGGCGAGCCACCCGGTGAGGATCTCGATGTCGTGTTCGCCGGGAGCAGTGTCGGCCGCGTCGTGAAGGGCGGCGACCATGTCCTCGACCACCAGCGTGCTCTCCCGAACCTGCTCAGATCGTTGCAAGGGCGTCTCGGCATCGCGTGGAGATGGCATGGCTTCGATCTCGGCGATGGACGCGGCGCATGCTCGCTCGGCCACCGGGCCGTATTCGAGCGACTCGAGCTTGTTGGGATCGCCGGGATCGGCAAATACGAACGCCCAGATCCAGAAGACCAGCCAGGCGAGAACTGCCGCGCCAGCCAACAACTTACCGATGGTCAGATTGATTGATTTCATGGAATTGGATTGACCCAGATCGTGATGATGGACCCGGCAGGAACTGATGCTCCGCTCACGGGCGATTGGGCCCAGACCTGCCCCGGCACCGGTGGTGTTCCACTGGCTGTGGGGTCGGGATCGAAGACGGAGTCGACCGCGAATGTGAGGCCGGTCAGGACCTGCTTGGCCTCGGATTCGGACAAGCCGATGACGGGAGGAACTATCTCGGCGGGCGGTTCGGGGGGAAGCACCGCCACCTCGACGGTGATGGTTGCACCACCCGGGATCAGGTCGCCGGCCGCAGGGGCTTGGTTGACGATGGTGCCGGGCACGAACTCGTTGGTCTCGATCTCGGCTGGGGTGATGAGCAGCGACTTCTCCTCGAGTTCGAGCACCAAGGCCTCGTCGAACACGCGGCCGATGAGGTCGGGAACCTCGACCGAGTCGGGAAGGGGAGGCAGCGTGGTCGTGGTGGAGCTCGGTGGTGGAGTCGGAAAGTCCTCGGCCGGCAGTCCGTCGTGGGCCGCCAGCATGATCTCTCTCCAGATCTCGGCCGGGAATGTGCCGCCCTGTACCGGACCACCGTGGTAAAGGCCCTTCATCGGAATCTGACCCTCGGGATGACCAACCCATACCGCTGTGGCTCGCTGGGTGGTGAACCCGACGAAGGTGGCATCGGCGTTGTTCTGGGCCGTGCCGGTCTTGCCAGCGGCCGGCCGGTCGATCTGGGCCCGGGTGCCGGTTCCGAAGTTGATGACGTTGGTCAGCGCCCAAGTGAGTTGATTGTCGATGGTGCGGTTGAGGACGGTCACCGGGTTGGGGACCGACTCGAACAGCGAGGTGCCGTCGGAGTTGGTGATCCGGGTGACCATGATCGGGTCGACTCTGACGCCGCCTCGTGCGAACGTGGAGTAGACGGTGGCCATCTCGACCATGTTGACGTTCTCGGTTCCGAGAATGGCCGCGCAGACTTCCTGCAGACCGCCTTCTTGGATGCCGAGTCGCTCGGCCATGTCGATATAGCGCCTCGGTGTGATGTCAACCATCAACTGTGCGAACACGACGTTGAGCGAGCTGCGGGTGGCCCTCACCAAGGTGGCTTCGGGAATAACCTCGGGTGTGTCTTCGGTGACGGTCGCCGGGTCGACTGGTGGGGGCCGCAAGCCGCCGCGGACCTTCCAGGTCGGACCGCAGATACTCGGCTCCTCGATCTCGATGTTCATCGGCGCCGGGTAGACGCGTGTGATCGGGATCCCCAGTTCGAGAGCGGTGGCCAGTCCGATCGGCTTCATCGACGACCCGGCCTGGCGCCCCGACCCTGATGCGAAATTGAACTTGGCGTCCTCGGAGTCCCCGAAGAAGTCGCGGCCGCCGACCATCGCGAGGATCTCTCCGTCGTCGGCTGGTGTCGTTCCGACCACCACCGCGGCAGCATCGGGGTTGACTCCATCGTCGGGGAGAATCTCGGCAACGACAGCTTCGGCCTCGGCCTGCAGGTCGTGGTCGACGGTGGTGTGGATGTCGAGGCCACCTTCGAACAAGAGTTGGGTGCGGGCCTGGCGGGTCGGGCCGAAAGCCGGGTTGCCGAGGAACCACTGCTTCACGTCCTCGACGAAGTAGGCCGCGGGATAGCGCTGTTCGAGCAGCGGAACATCCTCGACCAACTCGATCGGCTCGGTGAGGGCCTCTTCGTACTCCTCCTCGGTGATGTACTCATTGGCGTACATGCGTCCGAGGACGAGGTCGCGCCGCTTGAGAGCCGAGGTGTAGTTCCGGTAGGGGTTGAAGCTGTTGGGCGACTGTATGAGCCCGGCGATGAGTGCAGCCTGCACGACAGTGAGCTCAGTGACCTTCAGACAATCTCGGTCGTCGGGCTGGCTGATGCTGGTGGCTCTCTCACACGATGGAGGGCCGAAGTACTCGCGGGCCGCGGCTTCGACTCCCCAGGCGCCGTTTCCGAAGTAGACCCAGTTGAGGTACTTGCCGAGGATGAAGTCCTTGGAGAAGCGCTGCTCGAACCGGCGGGCCATGAAGATCTCCTCGATCTTGCGGCTTCCGGTCTGGTCGGAACGATCGAGGAACACGTTGCCGACGTATTGCTGAGTGATGGTGGAGCCGCCCTGGGCGATGCCGCCGGCGCTCAGGTTGGACCGTGCGGCCCGCAGAATGGCCTTCAGGTCGACACCGGAGTGGTCGTAGAACCGCTCGTCCTCGATCGCGACGACAGCGTGCTGGACCAACTCTGGCACCTGCGAGATGTCGACGTCGGTGCGGTTCTGATCGCCCCGAAGTTCGGTGATGAGATTCCCGTTGCGGTCCCACACCCTCGAGGTCTGAGCGGTGGCCAGAGAGTCCTCGGTGAAGCCCGCGAAGAGCTGATCGAAGTCCTTGGTCTGGTAGGAACAACTGGTCGCCACCACGGCAGCGACGATGGCGAGGGAGATAATTCGGCGCATGCAGTAACCAGTCTGCTGGCAATTCGCCCCCGAACCACGTCAGGTGGCCATATCGTTGTGCCTCATGCAAGGCGCTGAGATTCTCGACGACCTGAGGGCCCGTTCGCTGGTCCATGATCACACCGATGAGTCCGAACTCGTCACGTTGCTGTCGGCGGGCGGAACCACCCTCTATCACGGCATCGATCCCACGGCCTCGAGTCTCCATCTCGGCAATCTGATCGGGGTGCTCGCCATGCGTCGGTTTCAAGACGCCGGCCATCGTCCTCTGGCCCTCGTCGGCGGTGCCACCGGGCTGATCGGCGACCCGAGCGGCCGTTCCGACGAGCGCAATCTGCTCGACACAGAGACGCTCGATGCCAATCTGGCGGGGATTCGTGGCCAGCTCCAACATCTTCTCGACTTCGACGGGCCGGCCGCGGCCCGCATGGTCAACAATCACGACTGGACGCGCGACCTCTCACTTCTCGACTTCCTGCGCGACACGGGCAAACACGCGACGGTCAACCAGATGGTGGCGAAGGATTCGGTGAAGTCGCGGATGAGCGGCGAGAACGGCATCTCGTTCACCGAGTTCACCTACATGCTTCTGCAGGCTCACGATTTTTGGTGGCTCCACGAGAACTACGGATGCGACCTCCAGATCGGTGGATCCGATCAATGGGGCAACATCACTGCCGGGATCGACCTCACCCGGCGACGCGGTGGTGCATCTGTCCACGGCCTCACATGGCCTCTCATGACCCGGTCCGATGGAGCCAAGTTCGGCAAGACCGCCGACGGGGCGGTGTGGCTCGATGCCGATCGCACGTTGCCCTATGAGTTTCATCAGTACTTCTTGCGGGTCGACGACCGCGATGTGGAGCGGACGCTGCTCCAGCTCACACTGTTGTCGACGGAGCGAATCGCCGAGATCATGGCCGCTCACGGCGATTCACCTGAAGACCGTCTGGCTCAGGGCGAACTGGCCGACTCGGCCACGGCGTTGATTCACGGTGCTGAGGAGGTCCGGCGGTCGAGGCTGGCCGCGGCAGTGCTGTTCGGCAGTGAGGATCCCACTGCCGAAGGCCTAGCGGCGCTTCGGGGGATTGTCCCCGAGACCTTGCTGTCCCCGGGTTCAATTGGTGGCGACGAGGCGGTGGTCGACCTGCTGGTGGCAACCGAAGTGTGCTCTTCGCGAGGCGACGCTCGGCGAACCATCGCCCAGGGAGGAATCAGGATCAACGGGGTGAAAGTCGGCCAGGCCGACGCCCCTGTTGAGGCCATCGGTGAACGCTTCGTGTTGATCCAGCGTGGCAAGAAGCAGCGACACCTCGCGGTGACCCGTCCAGACTGAGTTGGTGTGACCTTGATCACCCGCCGTCTTGCCGTATTCCTTGGGTTCGGCGTTGGTGCGGCGTGGTAGGGGAGATAGCTTCCATCCAGCGCTACACGGGCCGATCTGATCGACCCGAAGAAATCGATGCCGGAGGTTGACGCTCCCGGGTCACGTCGGTAGCGTAGTCAGTCGCCCCGAAAGCACCGATGGTGCCTGGGGGAGAACGAGTAGGACACCAACTGGGCCCTTAGCGGCACTGCGTGTCCGGCGCCTCGCGGCGTCGACTGCTCCTTGAAAACGGAAGAGACGGACGCAAAAGCGAGTGTGGGCGACGTCATTGGGTTTCGCGACTTGATGACGTTGTCTGTCAATTCAGAATGCCCGGTGCCTATGGCATCGGGAGAGCCGGCTCGGTCTTCGCAAGAAGGTCGAGCCAAACAAAATGGTTATCCGCCCGCCAGGCGGT
>JAJCXW010000227.1 GCA_029263235.1 Acidimicrobiales bacterium | reverse complement strand
CCTCATGGGTAGTTCGAAGTTTCAAACCAAAGCCGGGCTCACCATTAGCTCGTCCTATCCTCGGTGACCGATCTTCCGGATAGAAGTCAACGCATTCGTCGGTTTTCCATCGCTAACAGTGGTCACCGGTTATCAACTGCCAAACACTCCATACCCACCAAACTCACAACACTGACTAATCTCGTGGGGAAACGTTGCCGTAGAGGGCCGAATCGTGGACCCTTCTTGTCAGGAACAACCGAACCTCCCAGGGGGCCTTCATGTTTCGCTGGCTGATGAAACTCGACCACACCGGGATTGCTCTCGACTTGATGCTGATCGTGCTGACTGTCGGGGTGTTCGTCTCCGACGACGTCGTCATCGCATTCCATGGATCGTTCGTTTTGGTCGTGCTGGTATCGATTCGCGTCGACCTGGCCGGGCTTCTCCTCAGAGGCATCCCAACCGGCATCGCCGTGCTGGTCGGGCTTCTCATCGGTGTTTCCAACGATGAGGTTCCTATAGAGGAGCTCTTCGAGCTGCCGCTTCTGGGCGCAGTGGTGGTGATGGTCTACGTCAGTGCCACCCGCCGCAAGCGCCTGACCGACGAGGTTGTGGACCAGGGATCCACTATCGAGGAGATGCACCGAGCCGGACAACGCGAACTACAGGATCAGCTGCTGCTCACCCAGCGACTACAGGTCAACGACCGTCTCAACGCCGCCGTCGCCCACGATGTCAACAACATTCTCTCCGCCATCCAAATGTCGGCGGAGACCCTCACCGACGGGGTTGCCAACCCTCGAGAGGTCATGACGACGGGTCGGGCCCTCGAACAACGGGTGGGTGAGGCCGCCGCGGTGCTGGGCGAACTCATCGAATCGGCCCGGATCACCAACAGCGCCACCCCTCAGCCTCCGGCCGATCTTGTCGGCGCAATCGACGCGTTCGAGCCGCTGTTGCGTCGGTTGTGCGGCCGAAACATAGAGCTGACGGTCTCTCATTGCGGCGACACGGCCCGGCTGCAGATTCCCAGGATCCGCTTGGGGCAGATCCTCGTGAACCTCGTGATCAATGCCGTCGATGCCGCACCCGGCACCGGGGCAACGATCCTCATCGAATCATGTCTCGATGGTAACGACGGCATCATCACCGTCACCGACAACGGCCCCGGAATAGGTCCGGAAGTTGCGGAGCAGATCTTTGAGCCGTTCTACACATCGAAGGCCGGCGAAGGCGGCACCGGCCTGGGGTTGTTCGCCGTGCGCGAACTCCTCGAGGACGTCAACGGCTCCGTGACAGTCGAGACTGCTCTCGGGGAAGGGGCCCGATTCGAACTTCGAATCCCAGCTCTCAACGAGAACATCGAGGCGGCGGTCGATAATCCGGTGATGTCGCCATCAGTGAGGCGTGTCTCGCTTCGGGTGTTGGTGGCCGACGACGACGTAACCATCAGGGATTCGCTGGCCCGCGGCCTCCGCTCGGCTGGCCACTATGTGACAACTGCGGTCGACGGCGACGATGCCAGAAGTCTCATCGAGTCGTTCGAGGGCAGCCTCGATGTGTTGATTGCCGATGTGATGATGCCGGGGGTATCAGGCGTCGACCTGGCTCGAGGGCTTCAGCTGACCAACCCCGACCTTCCGATCATCCTCATGTCGGGATACGAGCGCATCAGCGTCGACTCGTGGGATTCACCACAATCGATCTGCTTTCGGCACAAGCCCTTTGCGGTAGCCGACATGCTCACCGATCTGCAGTACATCACCTCGAAACAGCCGCAGCACTAGCCGCAGCGCCACTACGAGGGATCGGGCTCGAATCGGTATCCGACGCCCCACAGAGTGTCGATGCAGTTGGCCTTGCTTCTCTCGGTCTGCAGCTTCAGGCGGAGCCTACGAACATGTTCGGTGACCGTGGCCTCGCCGACCCAGCCCTCTTGGGCTTCCCAAACGAGCTCGAGGAGCTGAGGCTTGCTCAGAACCTGGCGGGGATGTCGAACGAAACAGGCGAGAAGATCGAACTCACGCGGAGTGAGCGCGATTTCACCACCATCGAGCATCACGCTCCGGCGGGGGAAGTCGACATCGAGTTGAACACCATCGATGCTGCCGCAGTATTGATCACCCACATCAGCAGGCGTTTCACGGAACATCGTCCGGCGGAGAAGGTTTCGAGCCCGTACGGCTAGTTCACGGCTGGAGAAAGGCTTGGTGACGTAGTCGTCGGCCCCCATTTCGAGACCAAGAACACGATCTGACTCGCTTCCAAGCCCCGACAGAAGGATCACCGGAGGGCCGTCGCTGGCCTGAAGTCTCCGAAGAACCTCAAACCCGGAAAGGGAAGGCAATCCGAGGTCGAGCACAACCAAGTCGGGGGCAAGTCGGGCGACCGCAGCAAGTGCGGCGTGTCCGTCGGCCGCAGGAATGGCTTCGAGGCCTTCCGCGATGAGCCGATCGCACACACCCTTGCGAATTGCTTCATCGTCCTCGACGACGAGCACCGTCGCCTTTAGTTCTGGTTGGCTCTCCAGTGCTGCCACTCTCAGCACCCTTTCTGTTCGTTTCGCCGTCATGACCACTATTGGTCAATTCACAACAAAGTTCTGAACCCGGAGAGTAGTCACATGAACCGGAAGGCGCAATAGGTCGGGCGACCCCTATGTTTTAGGCGGAACGCGCTACAGCCCGATTTACGAACCACACCGAACGTAGCGCTCGTGTTGTGTTCCTGGTGGGAAATTCCCGCCATACTGATGGCCATGCGAGCACGACTTCTGACCCTCAGCGCCGCCCTCCTGCTATTGGCAGCAGCCTGCGGCGGAGCCGATGACACATCGAACGATCAGCCGCCGACAACCGGTGCCGTCACCACCGAATCCACGGCCGATCCCGTTGAGGACGACACCACCGAACCCGTCCCCACCGATGACGAAGGCACAACTCCCCCCGAGACGACCGTGGATCCGGCAACCGTCTTCGAAGTCGACCCGGTCGGCTCCGGCCAGGCCGTCGACGAACTCATCGCCAAGGCCGCGGCCGACGGAAACGTCACTGGTGAGGAACTCACCGAGATTCTCGAAGTGTCGGGACCCCCCGAAGCACAGGCCACGTGCGAGGGAGACCTACTCGCTCAGCTCGGAATCACCGACCCGACCGATGTCGAAGCCCTTCAGCAGGCTGCCGCAGCGATCACAGAAGAGCAGCGAGTTCAGCTGAGCACCTGCATCGGTACAGCCGGAGGCTGAACTCCCGGCTAGTTGCCAACTGCTGTCGGTCTTTCAGTCGGAGGACGGACGCAGGTCGACGACTTCGGCGTCGACATCACTGAGACTCATCAGCCAACCTTCATCGGTCTGAGCGATGCACACTGAAAGTCTCACGTAGCCGTCGGTGCGCTGCAGGAACCTCAGGATGACAGGCTCACCGAGGTTTCGGATTGCCGTAGGAGAGATTCCGACGTCGTCGGGATGGAGCAGTTCGCCGATGGCGATATCTGCCATCTCCGACTCGTCAATGTCGAGAAACTTGGCAAGATGCTCACGGCCGTTGAGGATCTTCCACTCGGAGTCGACACGAACCTGTATGGGGTCGCCGCCGACAAATAGGGCCTGTTGACGCGAACGCAGGGGGGTGCCCCAATGTCGTCCTACCTCAGGTGGGGTGACTTCGACTGCTGTCATTGCTCGATCTCCAACACTTCGCGAAAACGTCCACAGCGCGCGTCGACAACACGGCACAGACCTCCGGTCGGGTTTGGCCACGGGACCAGATTCTCGTATTTCGTTGAGGAGCGACTGACCCGAACTCAGTCGAGAGCCAGCTTGGCTTCCCTCTCCCCGTCGACCACGCGTCCGGTCACCTCGAACCCCAGCGACTCGTAGAACGGTCGCGGCGATCCGCGACCATCGATCCAGCTCGTGAGCAGAGATCGGTCGCCCGAGGCCCGGCAATGCTCGAACACCAGGTCCATGGTTCGACCGCCGATACCACGGCGTTGGTGCCTTCGATCGATCAACAGGCGCCACAAGTAGGGCTCGGGGTGGTGTTCGGTGGTGACCGCGAGCATCACGAATCCGACGATCTCACCGTCGGCCTCGATCGCCCGGAGCCACGGCACGACCGGATGTCCGTCGACGATCTCGGGAAACTGGGCATCGGCAAACGACTGCAACATCGGCGCCACAAGGCGTTCTTGTGACTTGTGGGTGGCCAACCGGGCCACCACCCGTTCGTTGTGGACGTCGATCTCGACGAGATCAACTCGATTCGGGGTTTCGGCCGACCGGCCCTGCCAGGACTCCCGGTCTTCACGGGTCAGGCCGTAGATGCGATCGTCTGAGTTGTCGTCGCCCACCCAGTACGACAACCGCTTCTGTCCCTCGTACACGAATCCTGTGCGCTCGAGAACCATCGCCGAGGCGACATTGTCGGGATGAACGAGCCCCTCGACCCGGGTGATGGGAAGATCGGTGAACAACGCGTTCAGCAACGCATCGACCGCGTCGGTTGCGTATCCGTTCCCCCAATGTTCGCTCGACAGGGTGAACCCAATCTCGGCCGAACGGTGCTGCCAGCTCAAGCGAAGTGCTAGATCCCCGTAGGTGGCTACATCGTCGCGGTCAGCGATGATCAACATCCACCAGGCGTCGTCCTCGGGAACATCCATCGACATCGTATCGGCGATGAGCGTCTCGGCCCGAGCAAGAGGATATGGCGGAGTCCAACTCTGGAACTCGGCTACTTCGGACTGGCTTCGTCGCATCGCCAGCGACGAGGCATCCTCCGCCCGGACTGGTCGAAGCGTCAGCCGTTGGGTCTGGATCGGTAGACGCATGGGTCGCAATTGAATCACGCCGACGGTGATCCGCGGACGACACGCACGCTGCCACGCGGGACTTTCCATCGCCACGGTCGCGACATTAGGTTGGCGGGGGTCGGCGCTCCATGCCGAAGTCGGAGGTGCGATCGTGAACCGTGAGCCCGCCCGCAAGAGCCTCTGGACTTGGGGCACGACCGAAAACGAGCCCACCGACGAGCAGCGTCGCCACGCTGCCGCCGCCGTTTCGGCAATGGTCGGCAGCGAAGTGGTTGCTGTGGCCGCGCCGACACCCGAGTCGATCGAACTGCCGGCTTCTCGGGTGACGGTTCCCGAGCACCTTCACGACATCTGCGCCACCGATACCTACACCCGTGCTGCCCACAGCATCGGCGGTCACCCGATGGAACTGTTGCGGGGCTTTCGCGGCGATTTCACCAACCCACCCGATGTCGTGGCGAGACCCCGCACGGAAGAGGACCTGGAACGGGTACTCGAGTGGTGCGCCGACCAGGGGCACGCCACGATTCCTTACGGCGGCGGAACATCGGTCGTTTACGGAGTCAGCCCACCCGACTCGGAGTCGATCGTCACGATCGTGATGGGAGGGCTCAGCCAAGTGCTCGACATCGACGAGACGTCGCGTGCCGCTCGCATCCAAGCCGGCGTGAGCGGCCCCGACCTCGAACACCAACTCCGCTCATCAGGGCACACCATGCGGTTCTTCCCACAGAGCTTTCCCTGGTCGACCCTGGGAGGCTGGATCGCGACCCGAGCTGCTGGTCACTACGCCACCGGCCCGACCCACATCGACGACTTCGTCGAATCGACCCGGATGCTCACGCCCGAAGGATGGATGGAATCAAGGCGTCTTCCGGGCAGTGGCGCTGGTCCCAGCCCCGACCGCCTCGTGCTCGGCTCCGAAGGAACGCTGGGTCTGATCACCGAAGCCTGGGTACGAATCCAGAAACGCCCGGTCTTCAGGGCCAAGGCATCCGCTGAGTTTCCGACAATGGAGACCGCCGCCGAAGCCGTTCGGCAGATCGTGCAGACAAAGCTGTGGCCGTCGAACCTGCGACTGCTCGACCCGGTGGAGTCACAGAAATCTGCCGGCGGAGATGGCTCCCATGCCCTGTTGATACTCGCCTTCGAGAGTGCCGACTTCTCCCAGCATGCCAACCTCCTCGAAGTCACCGAGATGGTCGAGCGACTCGGGGGTTCCATCACGTCGGGCTCCATGAGGGTCATAGACGAATCCGACGCTGTCGGTGACGACGGATCGGCCGCCGGGGCTTGGCGCAAGTCGTTCACCGGGGTGAATGCCGGCCTGATCCATGGGCTCGGCTTCATCACCGACACCTTCGAGACCGCCATCACCTGGGACAACTGGCCGGCCTTCGATGCCCATGTTCGGGCGGAGGTCGGACGGGCTCTCGAGTCGACGCTCACCGCCAGTTGGCTGAGCTGTCGGTTCGCGTTCGTCTATCCCGACGGTCCGGCGCCGTATTACACGTTCGGCGGGTTGGGTACGACCGGCGGCGAGCAGGCACAGTGGCGAATCATCAAGGACGCTGCCAACCGGGCCGTTATCGAGGCCGGTGGCACCATCACCCACCATCATGGTGTGGGCCGACTCCATCGCGAAGGCTGGGAGGCCCAATCCCCCGCACTGTTCCGGGCCGGCCTCACCGCAGTGAAGGACCGTCTGGATCCGACCGGAATCCTCAATCCCGGCGTGTTCTTCTGACCTCTGTCGACTGACCGCTGTCGACGGTGCCTCCGACCGGGGCGCCGATATACGCTGATCGTCGTGAACCCGGTATCGACTGAACCCAACACCGACAGCGCCGACGTTCTTCACCGACTCCCCATGCTCGACCGCTTCCTGCCGGCGTGGATCGGCTTGGCGATGCTCTTGGGAATCATCCTCGGCCGGCTGATCGACGATCTAGACGATGCGCTCGAGAAGATCGAGATCGGCACTGTGTCGTTGCCGATTGCCATCGGGCTCCTGGCGATGATGTACCCGGTGCTCGCCAAGGTGCGTTACTCCCGCGTGGGCGCGGTGGCCGCCGACCGGCGATTGATGGTTTCATCGTTGTTCCTGAACTGGGTGGCCGGACCAGCCCTCATGTTCGGACTCGCCTGGCTGTTTCTGTCCGACCTGCCCGAGTACCGCACCGGACTCATCATCGTCGGGCTGGCGCGCTGCATAGCCATGGTGCTGATCTGGAACGACCTGGCCAGCGGCGACCGTGAGGCAGCGGCGGTGCTAGTGGCCCTCAACTCGGTTTTCCAGATATTCGCCTATGCCGTGCTCGGGTACTTCTATCTCGAGCTGCTCCCCAACTGGCTCGGGTTCGAGACGACGAGTCTCGACGTGTCGATGTGGGATATCGCCAAGATCGTTCTCGTCTTCCTTGGGATCCCGCTGTTGGCGGGCTTCCTGACGCGGAAGTGGGGAGAACGCTCGAAAGGCATCGACTGGTACGAAGAGAAGTTCCTTCCGGCGATCGGGCCGGTCGCGCTCTACGGGTTGCTGTTCACCATTGTCGTTCTGTTCGCTCTGCAAGGCGACAGGATCACCAACGAACCGTGGGACGTGGCCCGTATCGCGGTGCCGCTTCTCGCCTATTTCGCCATCATGTGGCTGGGTTCGTTTGCGCTCGGGCTCAAGCTCGGGCTGTCGTATGAGAAGAACACGACTCTCGCGTTCACCGCCGCCGGCAACAATTTCGAGTTGGCGATAGCAGTCGCCATCGGAGTGTTCGGTGTGAGTTCGGGCCAAGCCTTGGCCGGTGTGGTCGGCCCGTTGCTCGAGGTACCCGCTCTCGTCGCCCGCGACTCCGTGGCCCAAGCCGCCCGCCACCGCTTCTACCCCGAGCCCCCCCACACCCCCACCCCCCACCCCCCCCCCCCCACCCCCCCCCCCCCAACCCCCCCCCCAAAAAAGGGGGGGGGGGACACAAAAA
>JAJCXW010000226.1 GCA_029263235.1 Acidimicrobiales bacterium | reverse complement strand
TGTCTTGAGAGGCTCGAGACGCAGCTCACCGTCGCCATCAGGATCGACGAGTCGCCACCCGAAGATAGAGGCCAAGTGTTCGCGGCCTTCGTCGGGTCCGCTGGCGATGATCTCGTCGCGTGGGAGCAGAAGCACCGCACCTCGCGGACGATAGATGTACTGCCCACCGCGCCGAATCGCCAGCACGGTGAAGCCGGGTTCGATATTGAGCTGAAGCTCAGCAAGGGTGGCGCCATCGGCCTGGCTGGCGGACGCCACCGGGACCTTCGCCACGACGTCGTCGCTGTCGCCGAGTGCCAACCCGAGCACAGGATGCACGTCTTCTTGTTGTTCGATGATCCAGACCATCTGTTGGGCCTGATCCCCGATGTCTTCGGCGGCCTGGGACAGATGGAGCAGGCCTCGCAGCGGCGACGGGTCGGAGCGCTCGGAAGCGGCCTTGAGGACCCACAGCTCGAGCTTGTCCTTCATCTCATCGAGTCGGTCCTCGAGTTGGTAGACCTCGGCCGCCAATCCGACGTCGCCCAGGACCAGCGAGGAGTAGGCCAACCCGACAGCTACCTCCGAGAGATTCTTCATGTCGACCAGCACATCGACAGCGCGGTCGAGGTCGGTGGTGTAGCTGTCCTCGGGCATTTGTGGTGGGGTCCATGCCGGCGCTGCCGCCAACTCCCGAAGCCGGGTGATGCCATCGGGTGAACCACGAAGAAACATCACATCGCCGGGGACCACGATGATGTCGCCTCCGACATCGGTGATCCATCGACGATCCCGTTTGATCGCCATCACCCTCATGCCGGTCTGTACCGGAAGTTCGTGGGCCGACAGCGGCCGGTTGGCCATGTGTGATCCATCGGATACCAAGACTCGATGACTGACCTCTTCGGCATCGGAGAGGTCGGCTACCAACTCGACAGGGATGCCGACCTGATGAGTGACGATGCGCGCGATGTCGACCGCATCGTTGGCGATGCGTTCGATGGCACTGATGACCTGCAAGACCGACGACATGCCCTCGGAGTCCTTCGGGCTACGAACCGCCATTACGCACACACCGCGCATGTCCTGGACCAACTCGTTCATGGCCTCCTCGAGAGAATCGACCTCCTCGGCCATTTCGAGATCGCCGAAGAACAGCGACGCGTAGGCAAGGTCGACCATCAACTCCGACGTGTCCTTGGCTTCAGCCAACATCTCCCGGAGATTCCGCGGTCTGTCGTCCATCAACTCCCCCTGCTGGGTTCAGTAATCGTAGGTCTACCCGGCTGGTCAAATCCAAGAAACGTCATATGGCACCAACCGAGACGAGCGCGAGTATCAGCGCGAACGCACCAACGAAATCGAGAGTGGAGGCCACCACCGGAATGCCGTAGGTGTCGGGATCGAGCCCGAACCTCACAGCCACGACCGTGGTGTAATAGGCCACGATGACAAGGCACGCGGTGGCGATCATGCCGCCGAGCATGACCGCGGCGATCAGACTGATCACTCCCGGCCCGACATCGCCGGTGATCAACCCTCCGAGTTCTGCAGTGAGCGCAGCGACGATGAACACCGGAACAGCCAGAGAGAAGATCATGGCGACATCGCTTCCCACTCTCCGGCTCGGAACCCCGTCGGGATCGAGCAGGCCGAGGTGGAACTTGGTGGCGAGCCGACTCGAAAGCACTCCACCCAACGAACCGGCCTTGTTCAAAAAGCCGGGCAGGAGAATTAGCAACACGGGATATCGCAGTAGATCGTCGAGGCGCTTCTCCACCGCAATGCCAGCCAGCAGGTCGATGAGACCGGCCAGGGCGAGGATCGGCAACGACTCCCGCATGATCACCCTGACCAGGTCGAGGCGCGACCACATGGCCCACGCGGAGACGGCCACAGTTGCTGCGATCATCGCGGAGGCCACCAACGGCGTGACCAGATCAACCCCCGCCAGCTGAGCCGCGATCATCAAGGCCGGCAGGCTCACGAGATCGCCGACCGCATTGACTAAAGGGGCGACGACGTTGTCGAGATCCCACCCGTAGCGCACAGAGCCCCCGGCCAGCAGCAAGGTGATGGCAAGAACGACCACCGAGGCCAGCAGACCACCCACCGCGGAGACGACGACGAAATCGGCGAGTGACATCGTCGGCGAGACAGAGAAGACGATCGCCACCAACTTGGCGAGAACCGCCAAGAGCACCGATGTCGCGAGGCTGAGGATCATCGCCGCGAGGGTGTTCTGCACAACGACGGAATCGAGGCGAGGGGTCAGACGAAAGGTGCCGGTGTGGATCGAAGTGCCGAGACGACTCCCGAGCGCACCAAACACGTTGCCCTTCACGGCCAACGCGGCCGGGATGAGCATCAGCAACCCTGGTAATTCCTCCAGCGTGCCGGTGGTGGAGGCCAGTGTGATGCCCGAAACGATGCTGGCAATCGACGCCAGCAGCATGGCTGTGAGGCTGTCCCGATACGCGACAGTGTCGCCGCCTGCGAGGGACGACAGAAAGCCCGTCGATCGTGTCGGCCCTTTCATCTCCGCCAGTGTGCAGCCTCAGGGGCCGCGAGTAGGTGATAACCCGGACCAGATCGGTCAGTCGGCCTGAGCGCCCAACTCCCGCAAGATGCTTCGGCAATCGTCCCAAGCCGAGTGGAGGATCGATTCGACCGGCTCGACGGACTGGATCCGGCCGACGACCTGTCCGGCCATGGCCACCGCTGATTCCATGTCGCCCTCGAAGTAGAGCTTCATCATCTCTTCCAGCCCGAGAATCGCCGGCGCGTCTTCGGACTCGAGCCGGCTGGTGAGTTCGGTGCGCAAGGTCCGCATCGCCGGACGGTGGCGGCGATTGACGACCACCGTGTCGGTCTCTTTGGCCGCGACAATCGCCTGCTTCCAGTTCTCGTGAATCGGCGACTCAACTGAGGCCACCATCCGGGTCCCCATCTGAACACCGTCGGCTCCCATCGCCAGAGCAGCTGCCATCGAGCGGCCGTCGACGAATCCACCGGCTGCGATCACCGGGACATCGAATCGCGAGACGATCTCGGGAACGAGCACAAGCGACGACGCTCCGTCAGCGTTTTTGAATCCACCCCCCTCGATTCCTTCGACGACGAGCCCGTCGACCCCGGCCGCCACCGCCTTCTCGGCCCCTCGAAGCGACGGCACGACATGAAAGACCGTGACACCGCGCTCCTTGAGTCGTGGAACCAACACGGCCGGGTCACCGGCTGATGTGGTCACGAATGCCACTTCGTTCTCGGCCACGAAATCGACGAGGCCCTGTGGGTCACGCACGAAGTGCTGGGCGATGTTGACTCCCCACGGCTTCGAGGTCAGGTCGCGCATCGAGCGAATCTCACCCTTGACCGCATCGAGGTCACCCGACGCGGTCTCGATGATCCCGAGTCCTCCTGCGTTGGAGACCGCCGATGCCAGCGCAGACCTGGCTATCCAGCCCATCGGGGCCTGCACGATCGGAATCTCGATGCCCAGCATTTCGGTGAATCGCGTCTTCATGGGACTTCTTCCTGATCGGAGTGGACCGCCGAAGTCGCTAGGGGGGTGCCTTCAGCGACGGCGACGCATGAGCGTGGGCCGACGGTATGCCACAGACCTATCCGATGACCAAAGCGCCGGGGGCGCGTCCACGTAGGACGCGATCTGCAGAAGCGGCTGATCGTAGTTGACCCGCCAACCGGAGAAATCGCGCCACGCCTCGTCGGGGTTCTCACGAACCGGCAGTCCGGCCTGGCGGAGCCCCAGGTAGACCCCGTCCCACTCTCCCCGCTCGATCGAGATCGGATCGTCGCACGAAGGGTCGGCATCGAACTCAAAACCGAAGAAGTCGGCGATCCGGCGTAGGGCCAGGGTCCCGGTTCGGATCATCAACTCCGCCCGCGGCGCACGCTGCAAATCGAGCGTGGACGCATACAACGCTGCAGTGTCGAGCGCGATACCGGCCCCACTTACCCAAGACCGTTCGGCGACTGGCGATCTGAAAAACACCAGCATCGGGAAGGAAGTATGTGTCTCCTCAATGTCGACGAACCAGTCCTCCCATTCGCTCCAGAGTTGCGTCATCTGATCAAGGCCGTCGATGTAGTGGACTCTCGTGAGAAGGGTGCTGGGATCGGACTGCCCTGCCGGCCCGCTGGCTCTCAGGTGAAGCTTCGCCACCGCCAACTCACGTCGCGAGAACGCCGCGTAGATGGTGGGCAGGAAGCTGATCATGAGCCCGACCAGACCCAGACCGATGAGGCCTTCAGCGATCGCCGCCGTCAGATGACCCCCGCCATCGGCGGAACGAATTCCGAGTGTGGTCAGCGACGAGCCCGACAACGCCAGCGACTCACCGACCGACAGATCGCCCAACGACCAGAAGATCAGAGCAAACGACCCGATCAGTGTCACCGCCCAAACCACTGGCAAGAGCATGAGGCCGAACGGAGCGAAACGGGCCTTGACCCGGTCGTGGGCCTCCCATGACTTCATGCGATCGGCAATGAAGTGGGTTGCCCCACGCAAGGCCAGGAATACGACACGAGTGATGAACACCTGCTCGGCCCGAGGCACAACGACCGTGCGAATCGCCGATCCGAGAGTCGCCAGCACCAACACCACACCGACGAAACCGACCAGCACCTGCAACACGACCATCGTCGGATACTAAGCCGGAGGCTGACCGGGACAGCGGAGCAATGTGGCAGTCGAGTTGGGTCGTTCGGCTCATTGTGGGCCATCGGACCTACCCATCGATCAAGTCGAAAGCCCTAGGACCCGACACCTCGCATACACAAAAGGATGTGACATGCGACCCAGTCATTCGAACCCACGTCAGCGTCAGAACACCAATCGACCGTCAGTTCTCAAGCGGTTGGTGCTCATCGGGAGCACGATCAGCCTCTTCACGTGGGCTTCAATGTCGCTCGGTGGAGCGTCGTTCACCCCCGTGGATGCCGGGAATTGGCTGGCGTCTCAGGCTCCGGCATCGATCACGCCTTCATGGGTGGAGGACGACGAGACGGCAGTCGCTCCGACGGATTGGGTGGCCGAATCAGCCGATGACCTCTCGGGCTCCGGTGGGTTCTCGGCGCTCAGCTTCTCGGAGTCCGACGAGTGCCATTCGGACTACGAGCACGAGTCCGATGACTCCGACCACGACGACTCAGACCATGACGACTCGGACGACTCCGATCACGACGACTCGGACGACTCCGATCACGACTCCGACCACGACGACTCAGGCCACGACGACTCAGATCACGACGACTCAGACCACGACGACTCAGACCATGACTCGGACGACTCCGACCACGACTCCGATCACGACGACTCAGATCACGACGACTCCGACGAGTGCGACAACGATTCCGAACCGCCCAGCACCAGCACCGTGCCGGCCACAACCACAACGGCCGCCGCCACCACAACCACAACTACGACGACAACAACCACGACGACGACAACCACGGCCCCTCCCACGACCAGCAGTACCGTGCCACCCACAACCAGCAGCACCGTGCCACCCACAACCAGCAGCCTCTTACTGTGAGACGACCTGGGGTCGGGACAGCGGTTCAGGGTTGGTTGGTTGTCGTGACCACGTCGAGGTCGTCGGCCACGACGACCTCGCCCTGGTAGCCACCGGCCCGAATGTCCGCCACGAACGCGGCTCGTTCCGCGTGAGTGTCGGGCGCCGGGATCAGGTGGGTGAGCACCAAGGTTCCCACCTCGAGTTCGGCGGCTTGGGCCCCGATCAAACGAGTGTCGGCGTGGTAGTCGAGTATGAATCGGCGAGGTGCGGGTAGGGCCTCGATCGGCTCGAAACGCATCGCCTCGTAGACCAGCACATCGACTCCCCGAGCGAGCTGGAGCATCTCGTCGCACACGACGGTGTCTCCCGAGATGGCGACCGAACCCGCCGGAGTGTCGACTCTGAACCCGACCGCGGGTATCACCGGTTCGTGATGCACTGCCACGGCACTCACCGTCACGTTCTCGGCACTCCAGACCTCGCTGACCTGGGACGACGCTTCGAATCCGACGACCTGGGGCTCGGGTCGGCCGACCCGGCCATTGTGGGCCAGGCGCACCGACACATCGTCGGTCCACGAGGCGACCATGCCCTCAGCGAAATCGACCAACGGTCCGTCGGGGACCACGATCGGCAGAGGCCGGAGTGAGTCGGTTCGGTCCATCACCCATCTCGTGAGCACCAGGTCGGGCAACCCGATTGTGTGATCCGAGTGATGATGGCTGAGAAAGACCGCCGACAAGTCGCCCGGCCAGAGGCCCAGAGCCGCCAACCGTTGAACCGTCGAGCGGCCGACGTCGAACTGAAGTGCCAGGTCTCCGTACTGAACGAGGACACCGGGGCCGGCCCGGCTGGCATCTGGAACCGGACAACCCGATCCGGTGATCGTGACGGTCAACGTTTCGGGGCCGGCCATGCTCGGACGCTACACGGACCCCAAGGGTACGATCCCGGCCGAGGTCAGCCGATGGTGTAGCTCTCCCAGGTTCCGCCACGTCGCAGCACGACGTTGTCTCCGTTGATACCCATGGAGGACGGATACTCGACATACCCGGCGCTGCCAGCATCGCTGTCGAGGGGAACGGCAAGCCATTCGATTCCATCAAAGGTGGCGACGAGTGTGAACTCCGGGAACTCCTCAACGGGCGGAGGGGGGACCCAATCCGATGCATCCATGGCGTCCTGCTGAGCCGGCAGCACCACCTCGAGTATCACATCCATCGGAATCGACACCAGCACATTCCCACCGTCGTCGACTATCTCAATGAAGTCTCCGGGGTCGCTGATGCGCACGAAGTCGGCCGACAGGCCGCCGTAGTTGCCATTGAGGTCAGCCACTACTTCGCCGGTCGCCAAATCTGTGATCACCAGGTCAGCGGTCCCGTCGTCATGGGCAAACAGGTGGATCGACTGTCCGTCCTGCTCGATGGCCACATCGAACTCGACCGGAGGCTGGCTCAGGTCGGTGTACACACGGGTGTCGATCACCGCGACCAAGCCCCGACTGGCACCGAAGAACCCGTTGAGATAGCCGGCGTCCGTCAGTTCGGCAGGAACCTCGGCCTTCGTCCACCCGGTGCCATCGGCCGCCCCACGCCAGATACTCAGATCGAGCTGGTTGCGGGTCTGGACCAATGCGCCACCGTCGACCGCCAGGATGCTCTCGATTGGGTCGCCGGCCGGCATTTCCGTCGGCCTCCAGACCAAGCCGTCCGCCGAGAAGAGCAACTCACGCGAACCGGACTCCATCGTGTATTTGAGGGCCAGGAATCCGGCATCCGTGCCAACGACCCCATTGATCCGGTCGCCCGGCCCACCGAAGACCGAACCAGAGGCCGGTGTTCCGTTCCAGTCTCCGATCCAGATGGAGTCGCTCGACGATGCGAACTCAGACGTCGATCGGAACGTCTCGAATTCGTCGGGATCCACGCCCAGATCAGACCAAGAATAGAATCTCGTCTCACTTGGTTCGCAGCAGGACTCATCGGCGAGCGGAGTACGTCCAGTGGCCTCAGCGCTGGCAGTCGAGACACCGGGAAGCACAGCTATCGTCGTTGCAGGTGGTGGTTCGAACTCAGCCTCCAGACCAACCTCGAACGCTGCATAGAGCTCAACCTCCAACCCGTCGGGGGTCTGGGTGATGCCGCTTCCCCCCTGCCATTCACGAACCTCCGGCGGTAGCAACGACCACATGTCAACGTAGGAATTCGTGGAGACGACCCCCAGCCAACCATCAGGTCCGATGGTCAGATCCCACAATGAGCGGTCGGTCTGAACGTAGGCCGGCCCATCGACTGATGGTGAAACGATCTCGACTGCCTCCCAGTCGGAAAGGTTGGTCGACACCGAGACAGTGATCGTCGAGCTCCCGTCGCCTGAAGCCACTCCCGGGTCGTCGAACGAAACCTCGTCGTTCCAGACCTGCCCGGCGACCACCAAGTGGGTGCCGTCAGAGACGACCTGGCTGAAGGAAGTGCCAACCGGAGGCGGGACGAAGCCCTCCATATCGGTCCAGACCACACCGTCGGGTGAGGTCTGGGCCAGAAGCCTCGCCGGGCCCGGAACGCTCAGCGACTGAAAGACGCTCATCAGCTCCGGATCTCTCTCGACCAGGTCGGTGGCCTGCTCCAGCAGACCCGCCGCCTGCAGAGCAGCCATGGCTTCGTTGAGCGTGGTTGCGCCAGCCTCCTGCACCACTTCGAGTATTTCGGGTGGGAACAGCGCGGCCAGTTCGGAGTCGGGTCCCGGCAACAGCGGCGTGTCCCACACCGTCGTGAGCGACAGGAAGCCATCGCCCCACGGCACGACCCAGTCTCCGCCACCGTAGGAATAGTCCGAACCAACGAGGAATGAGCTCGCGGCCGCGATCGCCTCCCCTTGCGACAACGGAGGGGGTGGCGGTGAAGGGATCGCCGAGTCGGTGGAGCGACCGGCGGTGCCCACCGTCGTCGTCGGCGCCACCGTGGTGGTGGCACCCGCGGCAACATCGAGAGTCGACTGGTCGTCGGTGATCAAGGGGCGGATTCCCACGGTGGCCACGAGAACGACTGCCACCACTGCAACGACACCGCCGGCTCGGCCCCGTCGGGTGCGGCGTCGGCCACGACGCTCGACATCGGCCACGCTTGCCGATTCGACACCCATCGAGGCCGCACGATCCGCCAGATGGGACTTCAGCTCATCTTCGAAGGAGTTCATGTCCATAGACGCACGAGAGGTCCGTTCGGTTCCGAGAAACCCGAAGAATCAGCGTTCGTCCAGTGCGACGGCCAACCGGCTGAGGGCACGGCTCAGACGACTCTTGACTGTGCCGGGGGCGATCTGGAGAGCCTCGGCCGTGGATGCCTCGCTCCAGTCGAGGTGATAGCGAAGCACGACCACCGCCCGCTGTTCGACCGGGAGTTCGGCAATTGCCGCCTCGAGACCGGGATGGATCTCAGGAGTCGGCGGAGCCGCGTGTTCTGGAGAGACCTCGCGGGACACCTCCCGACGAAACTTCCGGACACGCGATGTAGCCCAGTTGAGGCCAACGCGGTAGACCCACCCGGCCGGATTGCCGTAGGTGCTGACATCGCTCCATCGTTGAAGGGCCCGGGCCATCCCTTCGGCAGCAGCGTCGCGAGCCAGTTCCTCGTCTCTCAAGGTGAGAGCAAGGGCCTCGAACACCGGTCTGCTGTGAGCTGAATAGAACTCACTGAACGACGCGAACTGCGGCGCGTCAATCGACTCCTCGTTCACCATCACAGGCTCAGAGCGCGGTCCGGTTTCAGTCATCGCCACACCATCAGACGCACAAAGGGGCCGTTCGGTTCCAGATCTCGGTTGATTCTCTCAGATCTACGCGTCGCTCGGGCCGAGGAGGTTGGCGGTGAGCATCCGCACCGGGACCCCCGCGACCCGGTCGAGCCGAGCGGCCACATCACGGAAGCCGGCCGCCGTGAACGACTCCCCCAGCTCGTCGATGGCGATCATCAGGTGCTCGTGATCGCCGTGCTTCTGTCCGTGGCGGGCCTTCATTTCCTCGTATCTGGGATGGTCGGGTTCATCGAAGTCCTCGTCGACCAACACCACCCTTCCCCCCGGAGCCAGCACCCGCCGTAGCTCGATGACCGCAGCATCCAGGTCGGAGACGTGATGGAGCACGTTGACCGCCCATGCCGCCGAAACCATGTCGGTACCGACCGGCAACTCTTCGGCCCGCCCATTGAGCGCAGCGACACGCGACCGGTTCCTGTTCCCCAGCTTCCTGATGCCGAGAACACGGCGCATGAACGGTGTGGGCTCGATCGCGATCACACTCCCCTTGCGGCCGACTCGTTTGGCCGCGTCGAAAGTTGCGGCCCCCATTCCTGCTCCGATGTCGAGAAGTGTCTCGCCTTCGTCCGGGGCCACCAGATCAACCACAGCGCTATTGACATCATTGGACCAGAACTCACGAATTCTCGGGAGATACGTACGCATGGCTTGCCAGGTGGTGCCGTCCTGGTGCATCCGGTGGTCGTGCTCGTGATGGTCGTCGTGGTCGTGTGGGTCGTGCATGACCTCAGTATCGACCGCGGACCCTGCTCAGCGGTAGTCGCGTGATGCCACCGACCCGACCACCGGCAACGGCTCGAGCTTGTCGGCCACCACATTGATCACACCTTCGCTGCTCTCCAGCTTCCCCCTGACCAACAAAGCCGGGGTCCCCCTGGCCACACTCTGGTAACGCCTCCAACAGCCCATCGACACCACCACGTTGATCAGGCCGGTCTCGTCTTCGAGGTTCATGAACGTGGTGCCACCAGCGGTCGCCGGGCGCTGTCGGTGGGTCACCACTCCCCCGACCAGAACCCGGGAGCCCGGCTCGACCCCAGCCAGAGCGTCGGCGGTGAGCACACCCCTACGGGTCAGGTCGGCTCGCATGAAGTAGGTGGGGTGACCCTCGGGGGCGACACCGGTGGCCCACAGATCAGAGTGAGACACCTCTTGGGGCGACATGCCAGGGAGGGTTGGAGCCTCGACTCCGGTGACGATGCCGGGAAGACGGTCGACTGAGGTCTGGGCCATGGCACCAGCGGTCCAGAGCGCGGAACGACGATCGACCCCGAAGCAACCGAACGCCCCCGCGGTGGCCAGAGCTTCGAGCGCCGACAACGGCATCTTGGTGACCCGACGACGTAGGTCCTCGATCGACTCATACGGGCGACCAGCCGAAATTTCCTCGGCCAGCTCGACCCCGACACCGCGCACATAGCCCAGCCCCAGCCTGACCGCCCACCCCCCGGTGCTGTCGGGGCATGGCTCGAGGGTGGCCTCATGGGTCGACGCGTTGATGTCGGGGGTGTTGACCACCACCCCGTGTCGGCCGGCATCACCGACGATGGTGTGAGGCGACCAGAATCCCATTGGTTGAGCGTTGAGCAGCGCCGCGCAGAAGGCCGCCGGATGGCGCAGCTTTATCCAGGCCGACGCATAGACCAGATACGAAAACGACACCGAGTGGCTCTCGGGAAACCCGTAGTTGGCGAACGCCGCCAACTTCTCCCAGATCAGCTCACCGATGTCGTCGGTGATACCGCGTTGTCGCATTCCATCGAACAGCCTCGCCTTGAGTTGCTCCATCCGCTCGCGGCTCCGCTTCGAACCCATGGCCTGGCGGAGACGGTCGGCCTCGGAGGCGGTGAACCCGGCCACATCGATCGCCATCTGCATCAGTTGCTCCTGAAACAACGGCACACCGAGGGTCTTGGCCAGTGAGTTCTCGAGCAGAGGATGAAGGTAGGTGACCGGTTCGAGCCCGTTGCGGCGCCGGATGTAGGGATGCACCGACCCCCCTTGGATCGGCCCGGGTCGGATCAGAGCCACCTCGACGACGAGGTCGTAGAAACATCGAGGTTTGAGCCGGGGCAGGGTCGCCATCTGGGCTCGCGACTCGATCTGGAACACACCGATGGTGTCGGCCCGACACAACATCTCGTAGACCTCGTCCTCCTGAGGCAGGGCCGCCAGATCAATCTCGGAGCCATCGTTCTCAGCCACCAGATCGATCGCGGAGTGGAGCATCGACAGCATCCCGAGACCCAACAGATCGAACTTGACCAGTCCGGCCGCGGCACAGTCCTCCTTGTCCCACTGGAGAACGCTGCGGTCGGCCATGCGCCCCCACTCGACCGGGCACACCTCGATGATCGGGCGATCGCACATCACCATGCCGCCCGAATGAATCCCGAGATGACGAGGAAAGTGCTCGATCTCGGCGGCCAACTCGAGCACCGGCAACGGGATGATTGATCCCGAATCAGAACCGGCCTCCTTCACTCCGTCGCTCACGTGGTGCCAGCGATCGACCTGCTTGGAGAAGGCATCCTGCTGCCCGGCGGCATAGCCAAGGGCCTTGGCCATGTCGCGAATGGCCGACTTGGCCCGGTAGCTGATGACGTTGGCGACCTGAGCTGTGTGGTGGCGACCATGACGTTCGTAGACGTATTGGATGACCTCCTCACGGCGACCGCTCTCGATGTCGATGTCGATGTCGGGTGGACCATCGCGCTCGGGTGACAGAAACCGTTCGAACAACAATCCGAGCGAGACCGCGTCGGCGTTGGTGATGCCGATCGAATAGCAGACCGCAGAGTTGGCTGCCGAACCCCGGCCCTGGCAGAGGATGTCGGAGCGGCGACAGAACTCGACGATGTCCCAAACCACCAGGAAGTATCCCGCGAAACCGAGTTGTTGGATGAGGGCGAGCTCATGGTCGAGTTGGGTCCAGGCTCTGCTCACCCGTTCGGATCCTCTCGGCCCGTAGCGGGCAAGGCCGCCCTGCTCCACGAGGCGGCGCAGGTAGGCCATCTCATCAAGGCCATCGGGGCACGGATACGGAGGCAGCTCCGGAGCCACCAACGACAGATCGAAGGCACACTCGATGCCGATCGCCGCGGCCCGCTCCACCACACCCGGGTATCGGGCGAAACGTCGGGACTGCTCATCGCCTGATCGCATCGGCATCCCGGCCGGTGGCAGCCAGCCGTCGATCTCATCGAGGTTGCGGCGACTCCTCACCGCAGCCATTGCCGACGCCAGTCTCTGCCGGGCCACGCTGTGGTGATGGGCGTTGGATGTGGCCACCACATCGACCCCGGCTCGGGCCGCCAGCCCGGCCAAGCCGTCGTTGCGTACCGAATCGAGCGGGAGGCCGTGATCCCACAACTCGACCGCCACGTTGTCGCGGCCGAAGTCGGAAACCAGATGGTCGAGCGCCCGGCCGGCCGCGGCCGGCCCATGGTCGACCAGCGCCCGCGGAACCGGCCCCTTGCGACAACCCGTGAGCACCAACCAATGGCCACTGGTGCCACCGAGCTCCACCAGTCGGTCGTAGCCGATACGTGGAGCGCCCTTGTCGCCAGCGAGCTGCCCCTCGCTGATGGCCCGGCCCAGAGCGGCATAGCCCTGAGGATCGCGAGCCAGGATCAGCAGATGATCGCCCTCCGGATCGGCCGGGCCTTGGCGAACGACATCGACCGGACTCGAGGACAACGTGAGCTCAGCACCGAAGACGGTGGGCATCCCCACCGCCCGGGCCGCTTCGGCGAAACGCACCACACCATAGAAACCGTCGTGATCGGTGAGCGCCAAGGCCTTGAGCCCCAACCGGGCCGCTTCTTCGACCAGCTCCTCGGGATGTGACGCCCCGTCGAGAAACGAGAAGTTGGAGTGGCAATGAAGTTCGGCGTAAGGCACTCCTGTTGGTCGCCGCCCCAGAACATCGGGTGGTTCGTAAGCCGAACGCTTCCGAGCCCAAGCCGGGCTGTCGCCACCATCACCCGACCAGATGTCGGTGGGGCGCCCGGCCGCGGGGCGCCCGGACAGTCGCCGTTCGATTTCGGCCCATGGGACCTGGGGGTTGTTCCAGCCCATGAATCGAACTTACACGAACATGTGTTCGCTCTCAACCTCGGGTTGGCACCAGTTCTCTCAAATAGACCGCCCTCACTGCCAGGGCCTCGCGAACTTCGCCTGCCATCTCCTCGGCGAACCCGGCGCGATACGACTCGTCGGTGACGAGCAACACCGCGAACTGCAGCCCTGAGATCACCCCGATGAAGCTGGCCACCACCATGAGTTGACGGCTGAACAACATCTCCGAACCAAACAGCGGGATACGCACCGCCCAATCGGAATCACGGGTGAGCTCGGCGACCGTGGTCCACTGCAACAAGGTGGTTTCGCGCACCGTGAGCATGCCGAAGATCACGTAGAACAAGGTGATGACCATCGCCACGAGCGCTATCTGAACCGCCTGTGAGACCCAGAGGAGAAGCCCGACGTTCCAGGTCGCACTCCGGCCCAACGGAAGGTTGTCGGGGGGTGCCGCGGAATCGTCGGGGACAAGACCCTCGATCGGAGTGCCGTCGGCAAACTCCGAGACCTCGGCCCAGGTGGAGAACCGGGCAAGATCGAGGGTGAGCCGCCGCACCGACATCGCCACGAACCCGCCGCCGATCGAGAAGATCAATGCCACCACCGACGCGAAGAAGGGCAGCGTGAAATCGTTGGCCACCTGCCACATCTCGGCATTGAGGAAGATGAACGCCGAGAACAGCACCAACGTCGGCAGCGACTTCATGGCCAGGGCCGACACGTCGCCGATACGCCTGCGCATCTGCCCCACCGACCACATCACCATCGGGATCAGCGCCCAACGAGTGACCAGATAGACGACTGCCACTGTCGCCAGATTGAAAGCCACCACAGTCTCGACGTTGGTGATGACCTCACCCTCGGCACCGATTGCCGTGGGCCCCACCGGCAACAAGACGAACAAGGCCAGTTCGATCACGCCGATGTCGTCGGGGAGTTCGAAAGGCCGGCGGTGCCGAAGCCGGTTGATGACAACGAACGTCCCCACTATCGATGCCAGTCCCGAGACGAAGGCCAGGCCCTGAGCCCAGCCGCTCCAGCGGTCGCCGAAGCTCAGGAACAGCTCGGAGAACATGACCACGGCAAGAAACGGCGCAGCACGGGTGAACACGTCTTCGGTGGCCGAATACCGGTCGATCAGGTGAGGTAGGCCCTGTCGGATGAACCACCGCTCGCAGTCGTCACGCTCATCAGACAATTGACTCACCCGGAGATGTTGCCATACGAGATCAGTCCCACGTGGCTGTGATCCACCAGCGACCACCCTCGAGCGACAAAAGGTGGGCCGAGCCGTCGTCGGTGAGCACCTGGAACCGGGCACGACGGCGATGCGAACCCGGATCCCACCAACGTTCGTCCACCGGCCACGGCCCGGCCCACGCCTCGACCTCGGCTGACCGGCCCCCAACCGCCAACCTCGCCGGACGGCCTGAGACTGCGCCTCGACCCGACACGATCACCGGCCGACCATCACCATCGAGAAGTTCGGCTGCCACCGGATCGACCGGCACACGAGCCGGTGAAGGCACCGGAAGACCACCCGGCCACGGAGCCGACTCGTTTGACTCCGGCTGGATCGACCGACCCCGCAGCTCGACCGTGGCCGCCGAAACGAGCTCGACCTGCTGGCTGGCTTCACGTCCTCCCCGCAACTCGGGGACCATCACGGAATCGATGCCCAGCTGGCCCTGCAAACGCGCCGCCACCCGGGCCGCCCGCTCGTCGGCTTCGGTCTCACCGCCCCAGAAGCCCAGTTGACGACCCGTGGCCGGGATCACCTCGTCGGACATCAGAGCCAACCGGGAGATCCCCCCGCTCGGCCTCGACACCGCCGACCCGTTCAGCCAGCCATCGAGTTGCCACCTGACCCGGTCGGCCACCGCCGCCGCACTCAGTGCCCCCTCATGGCGCCACAACCGCAGGAGCACCTCACCGTGTTCGGTCTCGGCTTCGATCGCCACCCTCACACACGCCACACCCTCGGCCGCGAGGCGACCATGGAGTTCATCGGCCAGGCCACGAGCGCAGAACGCCACCCGGTCGACACGGTTGGCCGGGGGATCGATCTCGGCCGACACCGACCAGTCGGGACCGGGTGACCGGGCTTCGGGTGGGTACGGGTCGAGACCAGCCGCCAACCGGTGGGCCTCGACGCCGGCCGACCCGAACCGGCCGATGACGTTCGACGCCGGCAGTTCGGCGAATGCCCCAAGAGTGGTGATTCCCAACCTGATCAGGACATCGCAGAGTTCGGGATGCTCGAGAACGGTGACCGACATGGGCGACAGAAACCCGGCAACCCCGCCTGCTTCGACCAGCTTCACCGGATCGGCGAGCCGGGCTGCCAGACCGGCAGCAAATGGGCCATCAGCCACTCCGACTCTCACATCGGTTCGGCTGCCGACCACCTCGGTCATTCTCTGCACAACTCCCTCGACCACCGCGGCGTCGCCCCCGAAGTATCTCGATGGCCCCCGCACGGCGAACGCACAAGTGCCGGGCCTCACCACCTCGATTCGTGGAGTCAGATCGTCGAGTGATGCCAGCACCGGTTCGAAACAACGAGCCTCGATCGACTCATCGCGCGACAGGACCTCGAGGTCGGCACATGCCGCTTGGGCCGCCCGCCGCCGCTGACCGCGTGCCACTCCCGCCATCCGGGCCGCTCGACTGGCAGCCACGACCCGATTGGAAGCCACTACTGCCACTGGCTGATCGAGGCTGCGTCCCATGGCCACCACCGGCCAATCAGGGCACCACGCAACAAGGGTGCGCACCGGATCGTCCATGGTCAGGAGACCCGAAGCTGCGCCACCGAAGCCAACTCCACCGGTTCGGGGGCACCATTCGAACCAGGCAGGAACAGCTGGGCCGACCTGGGGCGCGCCGACGCTCCCCTGCCATCGGCTCTCACCTCTACACACCGACGACGCAGAACTCCATGGCCATCACCGAGACCCTCCCATTTCGACGACACGATCCTCATGCGTACGTCGGCACCGTTTCCGGATGTGGCCTTCGATGAACCAGAGATCCACGGTGTGTCGCCAACGCGAATCAACACCGACCCGCGTTCCCGCAACCTGGCAGTGAGGCGACGCAGATCTCCGTTGCCCGCTCGGCGACCTCCCGCTACGACGATCACATCGACCGATCCGACCAGGGAAGCCACGACACCCGACCATGATCCCGGGGTCGGGGGCCTGACCACGAACAGACGGTTGAGAGACAGACCGGCCTCACCGGCGGCCATGAGACCGATGGACGGAACACCGACCAGTGCTGTCCATGACCCGGCGGCCGAAGGTTTGGCTGCCAATGCCAACGCCAACGAGGTGGCGCCGATGCCATGTATCTCGACGGTGGAACCGCGCCTCAACGCCCCACCCGGCAGAAGACCTTCGAGGACGGGAAGAACCGGAAGGGTCTGTTCGTGGGCCAGGGTGAGTGGGGTGGTCTGCCGCGCAACCAAGTCGAGCAAGGCTGCGGTCTCTGATCCAGGTGGTGCCATCACACCCAGTATCGAACATATGTTCGCCCTATTGCAAGGGCGGGAATTTCGGTAGTACGAAGTCGACCACGAACGCCACAGCGCCGGCCGCCTCGCTGAAATGTATGCCGTCGGGTCGGTCATATCGTTCCGGGTCCGAAGCAACCGTGTCGGCAACATCGAGCAGCACCACACTCTCGGCATGGGCTTCGGCGATCGATCTCACGATCTCATTGTGAGCTGCCACCCGCTCCGACCGGTCGACTATCTCGGACGCCGAATCAGGGAGCACGATCGGGCCATCCGCCAACGTCACCAGAACGGTGAGCGCCCCCCAGCTCTCGGCCTCACCGATCCAGGTTTCGTAGCGCTCGACGAAAGCGGAACGGAGGCGTGGGTCGAGGATCGACAGCCACACATCGGACTCTCCTACTGGCTGATGATCGGCCAACACCATCCCGTGGTCCATCATCCACACCACATCCGTCGGGCCATGGGTTTCCATCAGAGAGCCGACAGACGACCGGCAGGCACCCGCCGGCGCGAACCCATCGGGTTCGGTGCTGAACCTGACATTCCATTCTTCGAGTTGGTCGAACAGGGGCGAGCAGCCCTCCACCGCGGTGCCAACCAGCGATCCCGATCTGGATTCCACAAATACCTCCAGGGCCGGCTGGAGCGAGTGCGCTGTCGAGTCCCCGACCACCAACACACTGGGTGACGAAGGGAACCGCAGAGTCGGCGGTTCAGGAGCAACTGCCGATTCCAGAGGCTCGACGGCATCGGGCTGTGGCACGGACGTGGATGTCGATGTAGACGTGGATGTGGACGTGGACGTGGTGACCGCCGGAGCGGTGGCCTGTTGCAGAGCGCTGGCGACATCGACGGGCTGCGGTTCCACCAGCGAGAGAGCTGCCACCGCCACTACGACACCGACTACCCCACCGAGGAGCAAGCGGACCGGCACCACACCTCGGCGAACCGGCGACTCGATGTAGCGATGGCTGACCTCGGCCAGAGCGAGGGTGACAACCACCACGACCATCGGCGACCAGTCGGTCAGCTCTATCAGCGGAACGTGAAACAGATAGATCGCGTATGACCTCTCCCCGACCCATCGGAGTATCGGATGACCGAGAATCGAAGCGAACCTTCCCTCGGCGGTGGCAGCGGCAATCAACGCCACCCACACCAGCGACACCGCAGGCAGCAACCAGGTGAACAAGATGCGGTCGTTGTCGGCAACGGACACCAGGACGACCCCAGCCGCGATCAAGGCCGGCCAGCCAGCTTTCACCAGCCACACCGGCGCCCGACGTCCGCTGAAGATCCTGACCCCGAGCACAGCTCCGGCCGACACCTCGATCAGGCGCACCGGGGTGGCCAGATAGGCATCAGGTGAGCCCCACCAGAACGCGAGCCCGGCCCCAGCCAGTATCACTGCGGCCCAACCGGACCTTCTCACTCCCACCCAAGCGACCATCAGGGGGGCCACCACGTACATCTGCTCCTCGATCGACAGTGACCAGATGTGACCAAGAGGTTCGATCACCGTGCCGAAGCGCTCCGCGTAGGTGGCAGTCGCGGTGATGTCATGCCAGTTGGCCACATACCCGAGCCCAGCGAAGGCGTCGACCACTATCCGGTCGAGGGATTCAACATCGGTCAGCGCAACCCATGCGGTGGTGCCGAGCAGCGTGACCATCAGAGCCGGACCGAGCCGCCGAATTCGTCGAGCCCAGAATCTGGCAAGGTCGACTCGTCCTTCGGTCCTGTACTCCTTCGCCAGTTGGCCGATTATCAAGAAGCCCGAGATCGAGAAGAAGAGGCTGACCCCGAGGAATCCACCGGGTAGGGCCTGCTCATCGAGGTGGTAGATCACCACCGCGACAACAGCTAGTCCTCTGAGCCCATCGAGAGCGGGCCACCACTTCTTCATAGCGTCCTCAGCCAGTCGGATGAGGATACCGGCGCCCGACGTCGGCCATCATCTGGACAGGGTGTGGAATTATTGCGTTCCTCACCGGGTTGGAGGGTTCGTGCAGATTGATGTCACAGAGAAAGCCGCGGCCGTGATCCGCCGACGGGGCGGCACCGCCATCATCGATCTCCTCGAACCGTACGGTTGAGGTAAGAAGTTCGAGGTGTCGGTCGACGCCCACACAAAAGGTCGCAAGCTCGAAGGTTACCGACGACACCGAGTCGGCGATGACCTGAAGATTCTGGTTGACACGGACCTTCAGCGCCTGCCGGTGGAAGTACTGGTGGTAGCCGGCGGACTTCTCGGTCGCTCTCTGGATGTCCAGATCGATGGCCTCAACGGCGCCGCCTGCCCCATCCAACTGGTCTGAGAAACGGGCCTCAACACAAGACGGCTGAGCAACACCAATGGCACTCGAGTTCGCCGGCTATGCGACACGATCGTCGCGTCCGGTGAGCGTCGTTACGAGCGGGTATTCGACAGCGTCGGAACTGCAGCCGCGCCGCCCTCAAGTGCCGTTACCGAGTGGTCTGGCGCCTCGGCGGGACCCACGACCCTTTCGACGGAGTCAGCGTGACGCCCACTGAAATGTGCCCCAGCGCTGGCGGGTCTACAGTCACGCCAATGCGCGGCCCACACGACGATCGCGATCCCGGCTGGCCGCCACTTTGGCATGCGCTTCTCCCGCGGTTGATCACAAGGAGGTTCGGCTCTACGGGCACCTTGTGGTCGCTTCGGCGAGTGTTTCTGGTCTTCACCCTGGGCCTGGTCTACATCGGGGCTGTCGTGCTGATCGTCGATACGGCCGGGGAGGACCGAATCGTCTCCCCGGCGGTGATGGCGGTCATTGTCGTTGCCGTTGGGTGTGCGGGGGCGGTGGCGTCAAGCTGGATGGTCCGACGTTTCCTGCGGCGCGTCGACACTCACCCTGTACTCGTGGCGTACCCGCAGCTGGTCCTCGGCCGCATTGCCTTCGCAGAGTTTGCGGCACTCGTCGGGTTCGTGGGTTTCGTTCTCTCGAACGCGCAGTGGGTGGCGATGGTCGGACTACTGCTCACGCTTGCAATGTTCGCACCCGCTGCACCCACGGCCAGCGCTATTCGACGGCTCGACGAGCGACTTCGACTCCACCGACCCGGCATCTCGCTGACCGAGGCCCTGTATGGCGAGGCCGAATAGTCCCGGCCCTAGGAGGCTCTCCCCGACTTCAGCTTTGAGCCTCGTTCGAACCGATCAGATGTGCCGATATCGCGCGCCCCACGCCGCACCGTGAGGGCTTCTTCTGACATAGGAGCAAGATTACGACAGATCTGGACCTGGCTTGGCCTACCGTGGCGACATGGGCGTCGAGACGGACCAGCAATCGTACGAACCCATCGACCTTGTCGGCATCGCCGATCGACTGAACCGCGCCACGCCTGGACCTTGGTACAGCGACACCTACCACGACGATTGGGCAATGTCGATGGTCGTGGTGACCACCCTGGAGCCGAGTCCGGGTCTCAACTCCAATTCGCACAGATCTCGCAACTTCCCAACAGGAGCAGTAATCGCGGCCACGCTGGTACAGGCGCCTGGCTGCGGGTTTTGTCACGCGCTTGAGCGGTGGGACGAGGACAGCCAGTTCATTGAACGTGCACGTACCGATGTCGAGATTCTGTTGGCGGAACTGATACGCCTACGAGAGCAACCTGACCTGCACGGTCACCCGCCAGGCAGTTCTTCGTCATCGATGGCTCCACGCGACGGGATAGACGGTTCGCGAATGGCGTCGACTGGGACTCGAACTGATCCGGAGGCCAGCCGGCCATCACCAGTGACCGATTTCCTTGGACACGAACCCATCGACCTCGACGGAATCGCCAGCCGGGTCGGGCGGGCCACGCCGAGCCCGTGGTACTCCGACGTTTACCAGGACGGCAACGGCGACCCTCTCGTCGTGGTCACGACCCAAAGACCGAACCCGGATCATCACCTCGAGCTCAGATGGCCCGACTTCCCCCACGACGCAGTGGTAGCGGCCACGCTGGTGCAGACGCCTGGTGCGGAGTTCCGTCACGCCAGTCGCCGTCACGATGAAAACGCCGAGTTCATCGCTCACGCACGCACTGATGTCGGGGTTCTTCTCGCGGAATTGATCCGATTGCGAGCAATCATTGATGCGAACCGCGGACCTCTGCGACGGCCCGGCAATGCTCGAAATTGACATCCCAGCCGAGTGACCTTCGGCACCGCGTAACCGGCAATCCCGATCAACTGGCGCCGTATCCTGACGACGTACTGGCTACTCGATATCGCCCGCCCAGAATCCCAGGCTGCCACGGGTGCATGGCGCAACAATTCGGCCCAAGTACAGCGCTGCATAGTGTCGGCCGTCATCCGCAGCTGCGGTTCCGGGGTGGATG
>JAJCXW010000225.1 GCA_029263235.1 Acidimicrobiales bacterium | reverse complement strand
GTCGGCGTCGGTCTCACCCGGGAACCCGACGATGATGTCGGTCGAGACCGCCAGGCCGGGGATGGTTTTGCGGGCCTCGGCGAGTCGTTCGAGGTATCGCTCAGCGGTATATCCGCGGTGCATGGCGGCGAGGATGCGATCGCTGCCGGACTGCAGCGGGAAGTGGAGGTGTTCGCACACCGCATCGACCTCGGCCATGGCCGCGAACGTGTCGGTTCGCATGTCCTTGGGGTGGGGGCTGGTGTAGCGAATGCGATGGATGCCCTCGACTTCGCCGGCTTCCCGGAGCAGGTCGGAGAACAGCGGCCGGGCCCGACGGTCGCCGGTCCAGGAAGAGCCACACATCCACTCGTCGTCGTCGGCCGGATTGCCTCGGCGTTGCAGAGCCAGGTCACGGCCGTAGCTGTTGACGTTCTGGCCCAGAAAGGTGATCTCGCTGACACCATCGGCCGCCAGCCTCTCGACCTCGTCGATCAGATCACCGAACGGCCGGCTGATCTCGGGTCCGCGGACCGCCGGCACTATGCAGAACGCACAGTTGTTGTCGCAACCGATCTGAACAGTGACCCACGCGGCGTGATCAACCTCGCGGCGGGTCGGCAACGCCGAGGGGAAGGCCTCTTCGTCGTCGCGGGCCACCGCCTCGAGGATCTCGACCACAGGACCGTGTTCTGACGCCTGGGTGAGAAGATCGGCGGCCCGACTCACGTTGTGGGTGCCGAACACGACATCGACGTGTCCGGCTCGTTCCCGGATCAGATCACGATCCTTCTGGGCCAGGCATCCGGCCACGGCGATCTGCATGCCGGGGTTGCTTTCCTTCAGGGTCTTGAGGTTGCCGAGGGCGCCGTAGAGTTTGTTGTCGGCGTTCTCCCTGATGCAGCAGGTGTTGAGGACCACCACATCGGCATCGGTCATATCGTCGGCACGTTCCATACCGTCGGCTTCGAGAAGCCCGGCGATTCGCTCCGAGTCGTGCTCATTCATCTGACATCCGAAGGTGCGGATCACATACGACCGTTTCACGGGCGCAAGGCTACCGCTGGGCCCGATGACCGGGGGAGGCCTCGTTAGTCGTCGAGATTGATCGGCATGTCGTCGGCGTCGGAGAACTCTTCGACCTCCGCCACCGCATCGGTGTCGACCTCTGGTTCGGGCTCAGGCTCGGGCATTACGGTCTTCCAGACCCGATCGGTGATCTCGACCATCAGCTCCGGGTTGTCCTTGAGGAACTTCTTGGCGTTTTCGCGGCCCTGGCCCAGCTGTTCGCCGTCGTAGGTGTACCAAGCTCCCGACTTCTTGACGATGGCCTCGTCGACCGCCAGGTCGAGCACCGAACCCTCACGGGAGATGCCCTCGCCGTACATGATGTCGAACTCGGCCTGCCGGAACGGAGGAGCACACTTGTTTTTGACGACCTTGACCCGGGTGCGGTTGCCGACGACCTCGACGCCGTCCTTGATGGCCTCAATACGACGGATGTCGAGACGGCAGGACGAATAGAACTTGAGTGCTCTACCGCCCGGGGTGGTCTCGGGCGAACCGAACATCACGCCGATCTTCTCGCGTAGCTGATTGATGAAGATGCAGACCGTCTTTGACTTGCTGAGGTTGCCGGTGAGCTTGCGGAGGGCCTGCGACATGAGCCGAGCCTGGAGGCCGACGTGGGTGTCGCCCATGTCGCCTTCGATCTCGGCTCGTGGGGTGAGCGCGGCCACCGAATCGATCACGATCACGTCGAGCGCACCGGAACGAATCAACATGTCGACGATCTCGAGCGCCTGCTCACCCGTGTCGGGCTGGGAGATCAGAAGCTCGTCGATGTCGACACCGATGGCCTTGGCGTAGACCGGATCCATGGCGTGTTCGGCGTCGATGTAGGCGCACTTGCCGCCGTTGCGTTGAGCCTCGGCCACGACATGGGTGGCGAGGGTGGTCTTGCCCGAAGCCTCCGGACCGAAGATCTCGGTGACACGGCCCCGAGGAAGGCCACCTATGCCGAGGGCGAGATCGAGAGCGAGAGCCCCGGTGGGAATCGATTCGATTCCGAGCGATGTCTTCTCGCCCATCTTCATGACCGAACCTCGACCGAACTGCTTCTCGATCTGGCCAAGCGCCATTTCGAGTGCCTTGTCTCGGTCTACCGGCTTGTCTCGATCGGTTATCTTGCTACGAGCAGATGACTTGTCTCGCTGAGCCATGTGTTTGTGGTGCTTTCTCGTTGTCCGATGGCCGGGACCGACGGAGGTTTGCGGAACTTGTGGTGGGGGGATTTGAACTTGGTGTCTAACTTAGGAGGAGGGTGTGACACTCTCTGCCAGAGCACCCACCGACACGAACGAATGACAGCAGTGTAAGTGCGAACACCCGTTCGATGCAAGGACCAAAGCCAACTCTGTTCATGCCAGACCACCCGATTCCAGACGGCCCCGCCCACGCCGCTCTCCTCCAAGGGCTCGCCGGACTGCTCGATCTTCGAGCCGGGGCCCTGTCCGAAACCGGGACCACGGTCGTGGGGCTCGAGGCACGAACCGGGTCACGCCGTTGCAGCATCTACCACAACGGCCTGTCCACCACTCTCTGGTGCGACCCGTCGGTAGTCGCTCGCGTCGACGAGCTGCTCGATGGTTTCGACCGCGCGATCTCTCTGACGATCGACCATGCCGAAGCTCGATTCGCCGGCGGCGCGTCCCACGAAGGCCGAGGCTTGATTCACGTGCTCGCCGAAACCGGAATCTGCCCCTCTCCCCCGCCAGCCGGATTCGCCGCGATGGTGGTCGACCCGACCAACCCCGACGACATGGCGGTGTTTCGCCAGCTGGTCGACGCCAACCCCGACGACGATCTCGACGCCGCTGAGATCGACATCAACGAGCCTGATCCCCACATCGAGTTCCTTGTCGACCCAGCCGGACGGCCGGCGGCCTACGGAAGCTGGATCCCCTGGGATTCGGTGCCCGCGTTCGTCGACATCGGCGTCGTCACCACCCCGACCGATCGCCAGGCCGGCCTGGGCCGAGCGGTGGTGGCCAACGTGACCCAGGCCGCGCTCGATCAGGGATTCCACCCGCTCTACCGCTGCGACGGATCCAACGAGGCTTCACGTCGACTGGCCGAGAGCGTCGGCTTCGTGAGCGTCTACGAACTCAGCGCCTGGCACTTCGACCTTCCGTGACACGACATTCGCGGATCAGGCGGGACCAACATCGGCCGCAAGTGTGTTCTCATGGTGCCGACGATCGACGGCATCCCACACCGGAGGGCCAGACATGACCGAGATACAACACGACACCGACGAACTTCGCCAGCGCCTCACACCGGCTCAGTTCTCCGTGACCCAAGAGGCCGGCACCGAACGCGCCTTCTCCGGCGAATACTGGGACTGTCACGACGACGGCACCTACCGCTGCGTGGTGTGCGACACCGCCCTGTTCTCCAGCGACACCAAGTTCGAGTCGGGCTCAGGCTGGCCGAGCTTCTTCGACGCCGTCGGCCCCGACGTGGTGAAGATCCACTCCGACACCTCCCACGGAATGGTGCGTGAGGAAGCGGTCTGCGCGAGTTGCGGCGCCCACCTGGGCCACCGTTTCCCCGACGGCCCACAGCCCACCGGCCAGCGCTACTGCATGAACTCCGCCTCGCTGCGATTGGATCGTGACGGAGCCGACGAGGGCTGAGGCGACCGGCCGTTGCCCGACGCGGCGGGCTATTCTCCGACGATGCGTCGGACCGGAATGATGATCGCAGTCGCTGTTGCCTTCACTCTGGTGGCGGCCGGCTGCGGAGATGACGGCAGCGCTGTCCAGCCTTTGACCACCACATCGACCGCAGCCGCCACAACGACCACTGCTGTCGCTGCTGCCCCCGCCGTCCCGCAGTCCGGCGTCGTCACGATCGCCACCGCCGACGGAGAGGCACTCTCGACGACCATTGAACTGCCGGCCGGGCCGTCGGCCGACACCGCCCTCACTGTGGTCATGGCCCACATGCGCGGTGCCGACCGATCGACCTGGGATCCGGTCATCAACGACCTCACCTCGGCCGGACATGCCACCATCGCCTTCGACTTCCGTGGCTACGGAGATTCCACCGGCGACCGCGACACCAACCTCGACATCGACCTCGCCGCCGCGGTGGCGCAGGCGCGCGCCAACAGCACCGGACCGGTCGTGCTGATCGGCGCATCGATGGGCGGAACCGCGGCACTCGAGGGTGGCGCCGATCTCGGAGCCGACGGCGTGATCGCCATGTCCGCCCCGGCGAACTTCCTCGGACTCGACGGAGGGGCCGGCGCCGCCCGGCTCGATGTGCCATTGCTGCTACTCGTCTCTCAGAACGACCAGCCGTACGTCGGCGACCTCACCGCGATTTCTGCCGCCACCGGCGCAGAGTTGGTGACCTTCGAAGGCTCGGCCCACGGCACCAACATCTTCTCGACCCACGATGCCGACGCCACCTCCACGATTCTCGACTTCCTGGCCGACATCGCCTGACCCGACACGCGCTCAGATGTGCCGATAGGGCACTGTCTCCCGTTCATCTGGGAGGTGAATATCGAGCGGCCTTCACGGCTTTGGAGGCGTTCGACTTCGCCGGCGATGGGGCGCGGCGGATGGCGACCGGTCTCAGTGTTATGCGCTAGGTCATCGATGACCACCGTCGCCCGATCTCATGTGAGGATCTCGGGCGGTCGCAGCGCAAGTCCCTGCCGCGCGAAATCGAGCAGATTTTCGGGGCTCAGCGCGAATGCTCTCGTGTTGGGCGGAACCTGGCGCGCACCCAGCTTCCGGCGTACCGCAAGGTGCCGCTGGCGGCGACGGCTATCGGGAGAAGCTCATCGATGGGTAAGCCGCCAACGTGGGCGATCACGACGAGGGGTCGACGGTGCCTGATGGGTATTCGTCATGGCGGTTCCACCATGCATACGCCGGTGTCTGCGGAACACCGTCGGGCGAGTCTTCCCATTCTTCTTGTCGGCCGAGCGGCGCGAGATCCATGTAGCTCCACGTACTACCGAGCGCTTCGTCACCGCGCAGATTGAGGAAGTAGGTCCGGGAGATCTGCGATCCCTGGCGGAGGAACACATTGGTGCCGTGCCACTGGTCGACACCGAAGTCGGCGTCGAAGTCATCGGTGATGGTGTACCACGGCGCGTCCCAGCCCATCCGAGCCTTGAGCCCTTGGATGTTGGCCTGGGGAGCGCGCGACACCCGCGCGTACGTGATGTCGCGGGCGTTCAGGTGTGAGAGGTGGGCAACTTGGTCGGCCATCAACGAACACCCAGTGCAGCCGCTGTCGGGCCAGCCGTGCACGCCAGGCTCATAGAAGAAGCGATACACGATGAGCTGACTGCGACCATCGAACATGTCGAGGAGGCTGACGGGCCCGTCGGGACCGTCGAAGCGATAGTCGTTGTGGACTTCCAACCGCGGCATGCGACGCCGCTCGGCTGCGAGGGCGTCGCTGGCTCGGGTGAGTTCCTTCTCCTTGATGAGGAGCTCCTCGCGGGCTTGGTTCCATACCTCGGGAGAGACAATCGGGGTCGTGGTCATGTTGCATCCTCTGTTTCCTGGAGTGCGGTGCTGGCTTTCACTTCTGCTGCCCCGCTCGCTCGACGTCCTCGGCGATTCGGGCGATGCGACGGAGTCGTCCATCCCAACTCGACCCCACGGCGGCGAGTTGTGCCGCGGCGCGGGCGAGCTGCGCCTCGTCGGGTTGATAGATCCGTTCCCGACCCACGGTGGTGGAGCTCACGAGACCCGCCCGTTCCAGCACGACAAGGTGCTTCGAAACCGCCTGCCGGGTCACCGGCAGGCCACCGCTGAGCGAACTCGCTGTGCCGGTGCCGTTCTCGAGGAGCCGATCAATCACCTGACGACGGATCGGTTCACCGATTGCTGACCAGAGCTCGTCGTTGATCACGATCGCACTTCAACCGTCGGGGCGTAGCCGACGAGGCGGGCCAAGTGACGATCCCAACCGACGTCATGAAGCCGGTACTGCTCCTCGAGCATCGCGACCTCCCACCCCTGCTCTCGAAAGCCCGTCTCCGTCATGCGCAGTAGCGTCCGGCCGCCGAGGTCTTCCAATTCAAAGATCACGAACAACGAGTTGCCCTCCCGAGCGACCTCATCGTCGGGATACAGCCAGCGGAAGCTGAACCGCCGCGGCGGTTCGAGCTGAATGATCGTGATGTTCGGGACACTGGCATCGCCCGACGCCCGATCGCCGAACACGATGCGTCCGACCGCACCCGGCTTCGGCTCAAATAGCGCCTCGTCAGGCCACCACTCCGTGAGATGCATCGGACTCGTGATCACTTCGAACACGGTCTTGGGCGACGCGTCGATCTCGATCGACCGCTCAATCGTTCCTATTT
>JAJCXW010000224.1 GCA_029263235.1 Acidimicrobiales bacterium | reverse complement strand
CAACTCTGTGGAATCGAGCCTGCAATGAGCACTGACCGGATCTCACGAAGGGTCGGGGCAATCGCCCCGTCTGCCACGCTCGCGGTCACGGTGAAGGCCAAGGCGATGAGGGCGGCGGGCGAAAACGTCATCGGATTTGGGGCAGGCGAGCCCGACTTCCCGACGCCGGCCCATGTGGTCGAGGCGGCGGTGGAAGCGTGCCGCGATCCGAGCAACCACAAGTACTCAGCGGTCGGTGGCCTGCCCTTGCTGAAGGAGGCCATAGTCGCCAAGACCCGGCGCGACAGCGGCCTCGAGATCGATCCGGCCAACCTCATCGTCACCAACGGCGGAAAGCACGCGGTCTACAACTGCATGGAAGCGCTGCTCAACCCGGGCGACGAGGTTCTTCTGCCTGCTCCCTACTGGACCACCTACCCCGAGCCGGTTGCGCTGGCGGGAGCCACCAGCGTGGTGCTGCCAACCGATGCATCGTCGGGCTTTCGGGTCACGGTCGATCAGCTCGAGGCGGCCCGAACCCCCAACACCAAAGCACTGATCTTCGTTTCGCCGTCGAATCCGACCGGAGCGGTGTACCCACGCGACGAAATCGAGGCGATCGGTCGATGGGCGGTCGAACACGGGGTGTGGGTGATCACCGACGAGATCTACGAACATCTCGTCTACGGCGACGTGACTCATCACTCGATTGCGGTGCTCGTTCCCGAGTTGGCCGACAGGTGTGTGGTTCTCAACGGCGTGGCCAAGACCTACGCCATGACCGGCTGGAGGGTGGGGTGGATGGCCGGCCCGACCGACCTGATCAAGGCCGCCGGAAACCTGCAGTCCCACTCCACCAGCAACGTCAACAATGTTGCCCAGGTGGCCGCAGCTGCTGCTCTCAATGGTCCTCTCGATGCGGTGGTGCGGATGCGGGAGGCCTTCGACCGTCGTCGCCAGATCATGCGTCGCATGCTCAACGAGATTGATGGTGTTGTCTGTGCGGAGACTCAGGGGGCGTTCTACGCCTTCCCGTCTTTCGAGGCGCTCATGGGTCGTGAGATCGCTGGTCGCTCCATCGCCACCACGATCGACTTGGCCACCCTGATACTCGAGGAGGCCAAGGTGGCCATCGTGCCGGGGGAGGCCTTCGGTGCTCCGGGATACGCCCGCTTGTCGTTCGCTCTCGGCGACGACGATCTGGCCGACGGGGTTGGCCGCATGGCCGATCTTCTCGGCCGCTCGTGAACGACGTCGCCGTCCCGACGCTGACGCCCTACGGCGAGTGGCCCTCGCCGATCTCGGCGGAGTCTCTCGTCAGCGGAGCAGTCGGTGTGGGAGGACTCTGCGTCGACGGCGACGATCTGTGGTGGTCGGAGGCCCGGCCCGACGAAGGCGGCCGGGTCGCGATCATGCGCCGACGCGACGGGCAGGTCGTGGAGTTCACTCCACCCAATGCCTACGTCCGGACGCTCGTTCACGAATACGGCGGAGGAGCGTGGACCGTTTCGGACGGCTCGCTCTTCTATGTCGAGCTGGCCGATCAACAGATCCGGCGAATCAGCAGCGATGGTGAACCGGTGCCGCTCACTCTCGAGCCGCCCTCCAACCGCAGCCATCGCTATGCCGACCTCATCGTCACACCCGACCGCAACTGGCTGGTGGCGGTGCGTGAGCGCCATATCGAAGAGGGTGAACCGGTCAACGAGTTGGTGGCGGTGCCCACCAACGGCTCCGGTGAGGTCGTGGTGCTCTGGCAGGGCAGCGACTTTGTCATGTCGCCGAGAATCTCACCTGAGGGCGACCAGTTGGTGTGGGTGACCTGGGACCATCCATCGATGCCGTGGGACGTAACCGAGTTGTGGATTGCAGACTTCTCCGACGGAGCCGTTTCCGGCCCGAGGTGTCTGGTCGGCAACGGCGGCGAGGCGTTGTGCGAGCCGGGTTGGTCGGCCGACGGACGGCTCTTCGTGTGCACCGATCGCGATGAGTGGTGGAATCTCTACGAGGTCGACCCGGAAGCCGGATCGTTGACATCTGTGGTCGGGGGATCCTTCGAGATCGCGACGCCGCCGTGGGTGTTCGGAATGCAGCGCTGGTCGGTGAGCGGCCAACATGTGGCCGCGGTCGCCGGCTTGCCCGGGGGCGACGAACTGGTGATCAACGGAAGCACCCTGGCAATGCCCGACACGTCCATCTCGTCGCTGCAGGCCACGCCCAATGGGTTCGCCTACATCGGTGCAGGCTGGGGACACGAGTCGCTGCTGGTGCAGGTCCATGTCGATCAACAAGGCGGCGTGCGACGCGAGGTCGTGGCCGAGTTTCGTGACCTGCCGGTCGATTCGGAGTTCTTGGTCGAGCCCACGCCGGTCACCTATCCGACCACCGATGGCGCGGTGGCCCATGCTCTCTATTTCGCCCCTCTCAACCCCGGTCACATCGGCCCCGGCGACGCTCGCCCACCGTTGTTGGTGCTTGCCCACGGCGGCCCGACAGCCCAAGCGCGCCGTCAGCTGCAACTAGGCGTCCTCTACTGGACCTCCCGTGGTGTGGCCGTTGTCGACGTCGACTACCGAGGCTCGACCGGCTACGGACGCACCTATCGGCGGGCGCTCGATGGTCAGTGGGGTGTGGCCGACGTGGCCGATTGTGTGGCCGCGGCGAAGTATCTGGCCGACCGCGGCGATGTCGATGGCGGCCGTCTGATGATCCGCGGCGGTTCGGCCGGCGGTTTCACGGTCCTTTCGGCTCTCGCCTTCCACGACGTGTTCGCGGTGGGGGCAAGTCGCTACGGCGTGGCCGACCTGGCTGCGTTGGCGTCCGACACCCACAAGTTCGAGTCTCGCTACACCGACACCTTGGTCGGTCCGTGGCCCGAAGCCCGTGAGACATACGAGGCCCGTTCGCCAATCCACCATGTCGACGGTTTCGACCGTCCCATGATCGTTCTGCAGGGATCCGAAGATCAGATCGTGCCGCCCAACCAGAGCGAGATGATCGTTGCGGCGCTCGAGTCGAGAGGCGTCCCTGTTGCCTACCTCCTCTTCGAGGGGGAGCAGCACGGTTTCCGGTCGGCCGACAATATCGTCGCCGCTCTGGAAGCCGAACTGGCGTTTTTCGGAGAGATACTGGGATTTGTGCCCGACGGCGAACTGCCATCGGTCGAGATCCGTCGCTGAATGACCGGCCAAGGGAGATGATGTTCTCATGAAGAGGGTTCTGGTCACCGAAGTGATCGCCGAGGACGGGCTCGACCTATTGCGTCGAGCGGGCTGTGATGTCGATG
>JAJCXW010000223.1 GCA_029263235.1 Acidimicrobiales bacterium | reverse complement strand
GCGGTAAGTGATGGTCGGGAGCCTCTCTCCGAGCTCGCACGCGAATCCGGTCTCCTCCAAAACCTCACGAGTTGCCGCAGACTCCAGCGATTCGTTCTTCTCGATCTTTCCCTTCGGGAGAGACCAATCGTCGTAGCGAGGTCGATGGACCAACAGAATCTTCACTCCTCTTTTGGAGGAGCGTGCAACTACACCGCCTGCAGCCCAGACCTTGACGTCGGGGTGTTCGGTTCGAAGCCGGCTCAGAAGGTCAGACACTTGCACTGGCGCCGGCCATCTGCTGCATCCGCACGTGGGTGTCGATCCCAGCCGGGCCATGACGCTTGGTCCAGGTCCCGTCGCCGGCCAAGGTCCACGCCAGACGATCGTCGGTGAGTTCGACCTGGAGAAACTCGGCCAGTCGACCCTCGAGCGTCGGGTCCTCGACCGGAACCAGCGCCTCGACCCGACGGTCGAGGTTGCGGCCCATCAGATCGGCCGAACCGATGAAGGAGCACCCTTGGCCTATCCCGCCAGCGTTGGCGAAGTGGTAGATCCGGGAGTGCTCGAGGTATCTGCCCACGATCGAACGCACCTTGATCCGGTCGGACATTCCGGGGACCCCGGGACGAAGACAGCAGATGCCTCGCACGATCAAGTCGATGTCGACTCCCTCACACGACGCTGCATAGAGCTTCTCGATCATTCCCTGATCGACGAGACTGTTCATCTTCATGATGATGCGGCCGCGGCCAGACTCGACCTCGGTATCAATCAGCCGATACATCGCGTTACGGAGATGCTCCGGAGCCACCAGCAACCGTTGATATTCGATTGACCGGCCATAGCCAGTGAGAGAGTTGAACAGGTCGGACAGATCAGATCCGAGGGCTGGCGACGAGGTGAGAAGCCCCAGATCTTCGTAGACGCGGGCCGTGCGGTTGTTGTAGTTGCCGGTGCCTACATGGCAGTAGCGACGCACTCCGTCGGGCTCCTCACGGACCACCATCACCACCTTGGTGTGGATCTTCAGACCGGCGAGTCCGTAGGCGACGTGAACGCCCGCCTGCTCCAGGCGCTTGGCCCAACCGATGTTGGCAGCCTCGTCGAACCGGGCCTTGAGCTCGACCAGAACAGCTACCTGCTTGCCTCTCTCGGCGGCAGCGATGAGAGCATCGATGATCGGACTGTCGCCGCTGGTTCGGTAGAGGGTGAGCTTGATGGCGAGTACCGATGGGTCGAGCGAAGCCTGATGGACGAACTCGACCACCGAGCTTCCGAACGATGCGTAGGGATGATGTGCCAGTACGTCGGCTTTGCGCAGGACATCGAAGAAGTTGACGGTGTCGTCGTCGCCATCGAGTGCCGGCTCGGTAATGCTGCGCCACTCCGGCCAACGGAGCTCCGGTCGGTCGAGCGAGGCTACGGCAAACAGCGACTTGGGATCGAGCGGGCCCGCGCAGCGGTAGACATCGGCGGCCATCACGTCGAGTTCGCGCGTCAGGAGGTCGAGTACCTCATCGGAGATGTCGGACGCGACTTCGAGCCTCGCGGCACGACCGAACCGGCGGCGGCGAAGCTCCATCTCGACCGCAGCCAGCAAGTCGTCGGCTTCTTCGTCTTCGAGGGTGAGGTCGGCGTTGCGAGTGACCCGAAACGCGTGACTCTCGAGGATCTGCGTTCCCGGGAACAGCTGATCGAGATGGGCTGCAATCACCTGTTCGAGTGGCACGAATCGAGCACGGTCGTCGATTCGTACCCAGCGGTCGAGGGTGGGCGGAATCTTCACACGAGCGAAGAGATCGCGTTCGTCGGACGAGTCTCGGAGCCTGACCGCGAGGTTGAGCGACAGATCGGAAATGTATGGGAAGGGGTGCCCCGGATCGACCGCCAGCGGAGTCAGAACCGGAAAGATGCGTTGGCGGAAACGAACCGACAGCCCATCGCGTTCGGTCTGTTCGAGGTCGTCCCAGTCGAGCAACTCGATTCCGTTGACCGCCAGCTGCGGTCTGACCTCGTCGAGATAGCAGCGTTCGTGTCGATCAAGCTGTCGCTCGACGGCGGTTCGAATCTCCGTCAACTGATCCATGGGTGAGCGCTCATCCGGGGTGCGTCTGGTGATGCCGGCCGCCACCTGATCGTGGAGACCGGCCACGCGCACCTGGAAGAACTCATCGAGATTGCTGGCGTGAATCGCCAAGAACCCGAGTTGTTCGAGCAGCGGCGTGGCGGGATCACCGGCGAGCTGCAACACCCTCGCGTTGAAACTGAGCCAGCTCAGTTCGCGGTTGAAGTAGCGGGTGTCGTTGTCGTCGTGTCCGTCGACCGAAATTGCAACCGGAGTATCTGTTGCGTCGGCGAGTTGGTCGGGAACGCTCACGTTGCGCTGCCCCGCTGCTCGCCGCAGATCATTGCTGCGGCTCTTCCTCGGGGTAGCCGAGATCCCAGTTGACCTTGATGTTCTCTCGCTCACCGTCTCGATTCACCCGCTCGCGATTGCGGCGGAACTGAGGATCGTGAGGCGGGAGCAGCATCAACCGGGCGTTGATTCGTGACCGGAATGAGTCGATGACCTCACGCTCGCCGTAGACGCCACGAATTTCCCAGTGGGGAGCGACCGGCCCGAGATAGGTGATGGTGGCCTCCGCTATTGGGGCTTCGTCTTCAGTATCGACGGTGTCTGTCATGTGTGCTCCCGGGAGATCCAGCCAGCAGGGGCTAGTGAGACCAACAGTGTACCGGGCCTGGGCCCACGCCCCGGAAGTGAAACGGATCAGACCATGGACTCGAGTTCGTCGAGAAATGTTCCGATGCGACCTTTACGGGAACTTTCGACCTCCTGTGAACGTAGTAGTAGTGCACAGCCGGGCGGTTTGGGTTTGATTTCCCGACCTAGGAGAGGCAAATGGACACAAAATGGATGGCAACCGGCAACTGTGCCAGCCACCCGCCGACCACATTCTTCCCGTCCGATGGCGTCGGAGTAGAAGTGGCTCGTCGTATCTGCAACGGTTGTCCCGTGCAGGAACGGTGCCTTGAGTACGCACTGCGGAACCGCATCGACCACGGAGTGTGGGGCGGATGTAGCGAACGTCAGCGACGCCGGATTCTCAAGTCCCGCCGCGAGACAGCAAGAGTGGCCTGATCACCAGGGGAGCCGCCGTGGCGACCCTCTGAATCAGGTGTCGCTGTCTTCGGTCTTGTCTTCGGTCTTGTCGGCGCTCGAGGAATCCTGAAGTCCGGTTTTGAATTCCTTTTGGGCCTGACCGAGAGATCGGGCGAGCTTCGGCAGCTTGGCTCCGCCGAACACCAGAAGAACGATCAACAAGATTACGAGCAGTTCGGGGGTTCCGAGGTTCATACCTAGAAGGGTAACCGCCCCGGGGTGCAGATTGTATGAGGGGGCCGGAGTAGGCGGCCGGCGCAGCTCAGGCGGTGATGGAGGCTTCCTGCGCGGCGGTTCGGGCCAGGGCCCGCTGACGACGGATCCGACGCCGCTCGCGTTCGCTCATTCCGCCCCAGATACCGAACTTTTCTCCGTTGCGGAGCGCAAACTCGAGGCAATCCTCTCGAACCACACAGCCCCGGCAGACCTCTTTGGCTTCGCGGGTTGAGGCGCCACGTTCGGGGAAGAACAGGTCGGGGTCGACTCCGA
>JAJCXW010000222.1 GCA_029263235.1 Acidimicrobiales bacterium | reverse complement strand
TGCGTGGTAGACCACATCGGCACCGGCCTCATACATGGCGGCTCCGATTTCCTTGCCCCGGTCGGGGGCGAAGAAGCCGTCGAAGTCGGGGAACTCGGTGATGTACTGCTGCTGAACCTCAATGGTGGGGTCAACTGCGGCCACGCCGGCTTCGAAGCCAGCCTGGAACTTCTCGATCAGACCGAAGCCCGACACGCCACCAATGAATCCGACCTTGTTGGTGGTGGTGGTGAGTGCGGCGGCCACGCCGACCAGGAACGAGCCCTGTTCCTCGGCGAAGACCAGACCGGCGATGTTGTCGCCGCGGGGTGAAGGCGGATCGGTGTCGAAGTTGAGCATGGCATCATCGACCACAGCGAACTTCACGTCGGGGTTGTCGGCAGCAACCGCGCCGACGTCGTCGGCGAAGAGGAATCCGACAGCAACAACAATGTCGCTCTGCTCGGCCTGGAGCTGCAGAAGCTCGGCCCGGTCGGAACCGTCCTGGTTGGGCACGACCTCGGTGAAGCTCACGTTGAAGTCGGCGACAGCCTTGTCGACACCGGCAGCAGCCGAGTCGTTGAACGACTGATCGCCGCGACCGGCGATGTCGAATGTGAGACCGATGTTGAAGTCGACCTCAGCTTCGGTCGTGGTGGTGACCGCGGCAGCAGTTGTCGTTGTGACAGCTTCGTCGCCGTCGTCGCCGCAGGCCGCGGCCACGAGAGTGAACGACGACAGAATGCCGATCAGAAGTATTAGACGCTTACGCATGGATCCTCCGTGCCGCCAACTCGGCGGTCTGTTGCGGATGACTCGGTGCCAGGCGGCCCGAGTCACAGTTCCGAAACGGTATCGCGATGCGCTGGCTTCTGCTCGGTCGAGTGCCGACAATCACAAGAGGTGTGGCGAGTCCCCCACGGACCGTGAGCGGCCGGATTATGCGACCTGAGAGGAACGGCGGCTCAGTAGTAGACGCAGCGGGTGCGGTGCCTGAATTCGGTCTTGTATTCAGGGGCCGATCCGAGGTTCCAGAGCACGTTGTCGAGATCGCCCGAAGTGATGCCGGTGCCAGCCGAGAGGAGTCTCGATCGGAGCAGTTCGACGGCGTGCAGCGAGCAGCCTCGGATCTCCACCTCTGCCTCGGAGCCCACCGGAATGTCGTCGACAGCTTTGATGCGGGCAATCAGGCTGGCGGAGAAGGTGAGGGCCCCTTCCAACCGGAGGACGTGGGGCACGAGGTTGTCGGCGAACATCGTGAGTCGGTCGAGATCCCGAAATCGGCCGGGGCCCTGGCCGGCGAACGCGATATGGAGATCCTGAGCCACGATCTGGGCCCGTTTGTAGATCGGGACCTCGTTGCCATGGTGAGAGTGGACGTCGTGAAACAACGGCATGGTGTCGAGCAGGTCGACGAGTCCGGCGGCCGATTGATCAGCTCGAGCGATAGCCGCCGAGAATGATCCCTGGCCGACATTGTCGATGAACCCTCCGAGGTCGTTGAGGGCCTGAGCAAACAAGTTCATCAGCTCGGCCTGTAGTTCCACATCCATGCTCTGGCCGAAGATCCGAGCGCACTCGGGTCCGGTCAACTTCGACAACCGTTGGGGGGTGATGGCCCCGGTTCGGTCGACATGATCTCGCAGGCATGTCGCCACGGTGTGATATCCCGACATGCCGGGTCGCTTCTTGATGTAGGGGAAGTACCCACTGCCGAAGTTGATCGAGTCGAGGCTCAACACAAAGGCAGCCGTCGATTCCTCATCTCCGATCTCGATCTGCCCTGGGTCGGGTTCGGGCTGCGTGGTGTCGAGGCGTTGGGCGAACCGGTCGAGCCCGTCGTGGTCGATCGTGACATGAGATGAGTCGGCGGCGACAGCAGCGCACGACGACCTTATGCGATCGAGAATGTCGGTCATGTACGGAAGGCTACGAGCGAGACGATCGGGCCTGCTCGACCAGCGCGATACGCAGGTCGAACCACTCGTACCAATCGCTGCGACCCCGACTCTTGGCATCGAGATGGTCGGGGTGGGCACGCCACGCCGCAATGGCATCGTGATCGGTCCAGTACGACACGGTGATGCCGGTTCCGTCGGAGCCACGAGCCGACTCGATTCCCAGAAACCCCGGGATCTCTGCCGCGAGTTCTTCCATCCGCGCTGCCGTGCGGTCGTATTCGACGTCCTCGCCAGGGGTCCGCATGGAAGTGAAGATCACCGCGAGGTATGGAGGATCGGGCATGGTCACGAGATGGATCCGATCATGCTGAAAGGCCTCGCGCTCGTCTCCAGGCAGCGTGGCGGGTGAGCAGGTCGAGAGACCTCACGGCCCTTCCTGCCGACGCGTGGCACATCTTGCCGAGGGATCGCAGGGTCGCGGGTCCCGGGTTGTCGGGATGGGCGTTGGCGAGCTCTGTGGCCACGACTATCGGGGTGCCGGTTCGTTGCGAGATGTCGGACATGGCCGTGGCGTACCGAGCATCTTGCCGCTCGTGGAACTCGACGATGCGTTCGAGACCGTGGTCAGGATGGAACGGGCCGCCGCGCATCATCGCGGCGGTATTGGACTGAATCCCGAGCCCCAGGAACACCACGCTGTCGACTTCAGGATGGGTCGCCACCATCTCCAGGATCTCCGGCACGGTGTCTCGCGTCTCGCCTCCGGCCATGTCGATCGGGTTGTTCTTGCTCCATCGGGGTGGCAACTTCAGATCGATCGCCTCCATCAGGTCGCTGGGAAGAGTCATGGGAACAAGTGACGTATGGGCCATGGCGTCGACCGCCGCCACGCCCCAACCACCGACCGAGGTGACGATCACGGTGCGGTTGCCCAGTGGCAGTGGTTGGGTGGCGAAGGTGGCCGCCACCTCGAAACCTTCCTCAACATCGCGGGCTCTGATTAGTCCGGCCTGGCGGCACATGCCGTCGAAGACGCTGTCGTCGCTCGCCATGGCCCCTGTGTGGCTGGCGGCCGCCCGTGCCCCGGCGGCCGATGCTCCACCCTTGACCACGACGATCGGTTGGCGTTCTGCCAACGGACGCACTCGATCGAAGAACTCCCGGCCGTTGTCGATCGACTCCATGTAGATCAGGCTCACGCTGGTGGCCGGATCGTCGGCGAACCATTCGAGGTAGTCGACGATGCCCAGTACGGCAGCGTTGCCGGCAGCCACCGCACGACTGATGCCTACGCCGGTGTGGTGGGCGAGATTGAGGAATGACGATACGAAGTTGCCCGACTGGGACGCCACCGCGATCTCGCCGGCGGGTGCATAGGGAGCGACGATCTGAGCGCACATCGACGATGGAGTCGAAACGACCCCTTGGCCGTTGGGTCCGGCAAGAGCGATGCCGAGTTCGTCGGCCAGAGCCTTGAGTCGTTGCTCTGCCTCCACTCCGTCGGGTCCGGCCTCCCGGTATCCGGCGGCCGCGAAGAAGGCCGCGGTGACGCCCTTGGCCGCGGCGGCTCGCAGCAGGTCTTCGTTGACCGACTGGGGTGTGCAGATGAACACGAGGTCGGCGGCCCCTTCGGGAATGTCGTCGATCGATCCGAACACTTCGCGCCCGAGGACCTCGCCGGGCTCGCGTCCCACGGGGAAGACACGGCCTTGGTATCCGGAGGCGAGGAGGTTGTGAAGAACCACGAAGCCGAACTTGCCGGGGTGGCTCGAAACGCCGGTGATGATGATGCCCTTTGGATCGAACAGCGACGACAGGTCGTGGCTCACCGACTCGGCCTCTCGTCGGGTTCGTCTCCGGATTCGACTTCGACGAGCGAGTCGACAGCCACGGGCTTTCCGTCGACGATGATCAGCGGGTTGAGATCCGCCGACACGAACCCTTCCAAGTCGGCACCGGCCTGGCACAACCCGATCAGAGTCGAGATGAGGGCGTCGCGGTCGACCGCCGGCTCCCCTCGGAACTCACCGAACAGCTGTTTCGTCTCCAGATCGTCGATCATCTCGGCCGCATCGATCGGTTGGAGGGGCGCCAGACGGAACGACACATCGCGAACGGCCTCGGCGAGGATTCCGCCCACTCCGAACATCGCCACCAAACCGAACTGGGGATCGGTGGTGAGGCCGGCGATGAGCTCGCGGTTTCCCGGCAACATGGACGAAACGAGCAACTCGACCTCGCCGTCTTCAGGTCGGGTGGCGGCCAGCAGATCGTTGCTGGCCGAGCGAAGTGCTTCCTCGTCGGCGATTCGGAGCCGAACCAGGCCGCGCTCGGTCTTGTGGGCGATCCTCCGGCCGCAGAGCTTGGCGACCAAGGGGTAGGTGACGTTGGGGTCGGCGTTGACGGCCTCCACCACAGCGTCGGCGCTGGATCCGGTGACGAATGGCGAGACGCTCACGCCATGGCGAGCAACAATGCGTCTCGATTCGGCTTCTGAGAGGGTGATCGTCACGTGCGGTGGTCTACCAGCAGTCAGTCGTTGTCGGGAAGCCGACACGCGTCGGTGGCACCGGGCAGCCGGTAGCGGTATCGGGCCACGAGTCGGTACATCGGACCACCCAACCACGAGAACGGCGGCGTGAGGATCACCCGGCCGACCAGTCCCCAGAACCCGGATGCTGCTCGCAAGGCCTGGCCGATGGCCATGTGGCCTCGGTGGAGGTCGCCGGAATCGTCGACCCACCAGGCGGCTGCGATGACGTCGTCGCGTGTCAGGCCGAGTTCTTCGAGATCAAGTGATTGCCATGGTTCGACCAACACGGAATCGGGCAATCGGCGCTGGATCCACCGCGCTGAGGTGGTGCAGAATCCGCAGTCGCCATCGAATACCAGTAGCACGGGTCCATTATCGACCGTGTCGAGGAGATTCCCAATACCGGCAACATGGAAACGCCGGCCCCTGGAGGAGCCGGCGGAGAATTGTTGGGTTGTGCCGACCTCAGCTATTGCGGCCGAGGTTGGGCTTACGCCCGTGATTGGCCTTCTTGCGGCGGGCCTTGGCCCTCGCCTTTTGGGTTCGCTTCGACATGGTGAACGAGGATATCGGGGCGATCGCACCTCCGACACCCCTCGGTGGACCGGAGTCGGTCAGTCGATGAGGTCGGTGATGTCGATGCCGACCAGGAACACCAGCAACGCGATCACCGCGACGCTGATGAAGGTCATGTGCCACTTCCAGCGGTGATCGGCTCGGTGGAACCGCCTGATGCTGAAGACGTTGGCGATGATCGCGGCCACGCCGACCACAGCACCGAGCGTGGGCCCGACTCCGGTGGTCTCTCCGAGAAAAGGAAAGACCCATGGGATGAGCACGTAGGTGAAGGTGCATCGCACGGCCGAAATGGCGATCGAGATCGAGAAGGTTCGTTCGGCTTCAGCCTCGCCGCCGGTGGCGATCGTGGTGGAGCCGGAGCCGGGTTCCTCGACTTCAGTGGTCGTGTTGGACACGTTGGCCACGATATCTCCACCGGTACCCTTCTGTGGTCAACGATCGCCTGGGAGAGGTATGGAGCGCTTCGGATTCGTCGGTCTGCCAAATGCCGGCAAGAGCTCGCTCTACAACGCACTGGCGGGCGGTGGCGCCCACGCGGCGCCCTACGCCTTCGCGACCACCGACCCCAATGTCGGGGTGGCCAAGGTGCCCGACGACCGGCTCGATCGGTTGGCTGTGATGAGCGAGAGCCAAAATGTCGTTCATGCCTCGGTTCAGTTCACCGACATCGGCGGCCTGGTCGAGGGCGCCAGCCAGGGCGAGGGTCTCGGCAACGCCTTCCTATCCCACATCCGCGAGGTCGACGCCATCGTGTTCGTGTTGCGGGCATTCGATGAGGGCGTGCCCGGCTCCACCGATCCTCTGGAGCACCTGAGAGTGGTCGAGATCGAGTTGGCCCTCGCTGATCTGGCCACCGCCGAGAAGCAACTCGACAAGCATCAGAGGTCCATGAAGGGCGATTCCTCACTGAGACGAACCGTCGAGTTGCTCTCCAAGGTCGTCGACGCCTTGGGGGAGGGCATTCCTCTCTACCGGGCTGGATTGAACGAGGAGGAGAGCGAGTCGCTCAAGGAGTTCTTCTTGCTCACCAACAAGCCGGTGTTGGCTGTGCTCAACATCGGTGAGGATCAGGTCGGCTCCGAGGATGAGGTCGCGGCCACGGTTCGGGCCGAGTTGCAGGGTGCCGAGGTCGTTCCGTTGTGTGTGCAACTCGAGGCCGAGGCCGCTCAGCTCGATGCGGACGAACGTTCCGAGATGCTCGAGGCCCTGGGTCTGGGGGAGGGTGCGGTTCCGCGGTTCTTGAAGAGTGCGTATCACAAGCTCGGTCTTCGAACCTTTCTGACCACCGGCGAGAAGGAGAGTCGGGCTTGGACCTTCCGCTCCGGCTCGAACGCACCTCAGTGTGCGGGGGTCATCCACACGGATTTCCAGCGGGGCTTCATTCGGGCTGAGACGATTCAGTGGGATGAGTTGCTCGCTGCGGGGTCGTGGGCGGCGGCCCGCGACATCGGGAAGGTGCGTTCCGAGGGCAAGGACTACGTGGCCCAGGACGGCGATGTGATGGAGTTCCGATTCAACGTCTAGTTACCTGCCTGCCGGTAGGTAGGTGGCCTGCCTGCTGGTAGGTAGGCTGACTGGCATATGTCGACACCAACCGATCTGGCCCTCCTCGAAGCACTCACCGAGAAGGGCGAGGAGTTGCTCGAACGTCATCTCTCCACCACCAAGGAGTGGTTTCCCCACAAGCTGGTGCCGTGGTCACGAAGCCACGACTACGCCGACGACTACGAGTGGAGTCCCGAAGAAGCCGGAGTGGCGGCCGGGGTGCGCAGTGCCTTGTTCGTCAACACCCTCACCGAGGACAACCTGCCCTACTACTTCCGCGACATCGAGCGCATGTTCGGGAGCGACGGGGCATGGGGAGAGTGGGTCCGTCGTTGGACCGCCGAAGAAGCTCGCCATGGCATGGTGCTCAACCAGTACCTGGTGGCCAGCCGGTCCATAGATCCGGCGGATCTCGAACGGGCCCGGATGGAACAGATGTCAACCGGCGAAGTGCCCGAGCCCGAGACCATCGCCGAGGGGCTCGCCTACGTATCGCTTCAGGAACTGGCAACCCGAATCTCGCACTTCAACACCGGCTCTCAACTCGAGGACCCGGCTGGCCGGACCATCATGCGACGGGTGGCCGCCGACGAGAACCTCCACTACCTCTTCTACCGCGACGCCATGTCGGCAGTGATCGAGTTCGATCCATCGAGGGCCGTGGTGGCGATCGAGAGTCAGGTGAAGGCCTTCGCCATGCCCGGCACAGGAATCCCGGGATTCAAAAGGCACGCCAAGGCGATCGCCGATGCCGGCATCTACGACCTTGCCATTCATCACGACCAGATTCTCCAGCCAGTTGTCATGAGACACTGGGGTGTCGAGAGGCTGGAAGGACTCACTCCGGAGGCCGAGGAATCCCGTCATCGACTCATCAGACAGATCGAGCGAGTCGGAAAGGTCGGACGTCGGATGGCCGAGCGTCGGGCCGAGGCCACCGAGAGGGCAGGAGATCGGGCACCGATCCCGGCCTGATCAGAATCGACTCGTCGCTCGTGTTCACAAGCGGGCGCTCAGCCAATAGATTCATTGCATGCCGTGGCTCGTGGCCGGAGACCATGTGGTCGCCTCCGTGGAGGTGGCCGACACCAAGAGATTGCGGCGACGCGGACTGTTGGGCCGCGACACCGTCGAAGGAGCCCTCCTTCTGGAACCCGCTCGTTCGGTCCACACGATCGGCATGCAGTTCACGATCGACGTGGCCCACCTCGACAGCGAGATGACCGTGCTCTCGGTCGTCACCATGAAACCGGGACGGTTGGGGAGGTATTGCCACGGCGCCAGAGCCGTTCTCGAAGCCGAGGAGGGTTCAATGGGTAGATGGGGAATCGAACCGGGAGTTCAACTGGAGATTCGCGGGTGACATCCGCACTGGTTCTCGTATCCACCCCCATCGGCAATCTCGGCGATCTCTCGCAGCGCGCGATAGACGAGCTCACAGCAGCCGATCTGGTTTGTTGCGAGGACACCCGCCGAACCGGCCGCCTGCTCTCCCATCTGGGCATCAGCGCTCGATTGATGCGGGCCGACGAACACACCGAACATCGCGCGGCCGACGAAGTCATCCAACATCTCCAAGCAGGCAAGAGAGTGGTGCTCGTGTCGGACGCCGGAACCCCCGGCGTGTCCGATCCGGGACAACACATGGTCGAGATGGTGCTTGGCGCCGGCCTCGAGGTGTCGTCGATTCCCGGACCGTCCGCCGCTCTGGCCGCTTTGGTGGCCAGCGGACTGTCCACCGCCCGATTCGTATTCGAGGGGTTTCTCGAGCGGCGCGGTTCGGCTCGACAGAAGACCCTTCTCGACATTGCCGCCCAACACCGAACCGTGGTCCTGTACGAGTCGCCGAATCGCACCGCAGCGACTCTTCGCGATCTGGCCGAGGTGTGCGGGCCCGGCCGGCGGGCCGTTGTCGCCCGTGAGCTCACCAAGCTCCACGAGGAGTTCATTCGAGGCAGCCTCGATCAACTGATCGAGTGGGCCGACCGTTCGATCAAGGGCGAGGTGGTGATCCTCGTGGAAGGGGCACCGCCTCCGGCCGAGCCGACCGACGAAGAGATCACCGAGGCCATCGTTGCAGCGTTGGCCGCCGGGGGAAGTCGTCGAGACGCCGCCAGCGAGGTCGCGGCAGCACTCGGTGTGGGAAGGAGCCGGGTCTACGACCTCGTGCTCACCTCGGGCGACTCGACTTCGAGCTCATAGCGCTGGGGGTGGTCGTCTGTCGGCGACAGCGAGAAGCCGGTTCGGGTGAGGTATTCGGAATGGGTGTCGCTGGTCGAGACAGACCAGAGGTGAGTGCACCGGCGATCCGAGAACAGCTCCGACGCCGGGGAATACAGATACGGACCCATCTTGAAGTCGCGGTATTGCGGTATGGCGTAGTCGACGATCACCTCGACGGAGCCGTCGGGGTGGGATCGTCCGATGAACAACCCGGCCGGAACCAGGTCTCGCAGAATGAACACCGCGAACTGGTCAGCGTTTGGCTCGTACCCGAAGCCCGGATGGAAGCGACTGGTGATGTCGTCCTCGTAGAAGTCGAGAAAGTACTCGAGATACTTCGACTCGGGCCTCACATGAAGAACCGAGAACACTTCGGCCTTTCTCCATACGAGTCGTCGCAGAAAATGGAGATGAATCCCGGCTGCTGCGACGTTGACCACCGCGATCGGGAAAGCCCCGATCAGCAGGCTGTAGCTGAGGAACACGAGAGATCCGACCAGGCCGACGAGCCGCAATCGGAGAATCGACTTCTGCGTGAGAGAGAGGATCACCAGAGCCGAGGCCAGATAGCCGATGATCTCGTAGATTGTGGAGGATGCCATCGGGCCCTCGCGGGTCGGACCGTGCCGCCTTGAATACGGCCGGGTCGAGCGGATGAGGCCATCATGGTACCGACACCCGACGGGAGGTCCCTTGAAAGATCACAGACAGCCTCCCGTGAGATACATCGATCGCACCCGCGATCAATACGACTCGCTCGGCTACGCCCCCTACTCGTGGGCGACCAACCCGAAGGCTTCGCCTTGGGCACCAATGGCCAAGCCACTGTCGCAGTGCCGGATCGGTGTGATTGCCAGCGGAGGGATATATCGATCGGGTCAGACGGCGTTCACCCACCGAGACGACACGACGTTTCGGGCGATTCCATCCGACACCGACGTCTCCGAACTGCGTGCCACCCATTTCGCCTACGACCTGACCGACGCTCGCCGCGACATCAACGTGGTGTTTCCGATCGAAACTCTGCGATCGCTCGCATCCGAAGACGTCGTCGGCGAGTTGGCTCCAGACTTCTTCACCTGCATGGGAGGCATCTACTCCCAGCGCCGTGTCAACGATGAACTGGCACCGGATCTGGTCGGCCGATGCCACGATGATTCGATCGATGTCGTTCTGCTGGTGCCTGTTTGACCGGTATGTCATCAGACCGTGGGTCTGATCGCACGCCAACTCGAGGAGTCCGGCATTCCGACCGTGGTCCTGACCAGCGCCCGCGACATCACCATGGCGGTCAACCCGCCCCGCGCGGTGTTCCTCGATTATCCACTGGGGCACACCAGTGGCCGACCCGACCAGCCCGCACTCAACAAGGAGATCGTAGGAGCGGCGCTCGGTGCCTTCGCCCAAGCTGATCGCCCCGGATGGATCCACGGCCTGCCTCATCGATGGGACACCAGCGACGATTGGAAGGACGCGGTACTGCGCCCGACGACGAACGGCGCTGACGACGATCGGACCCTGCGGCTCGACAGCCCTCAATACCAGTCGGAGCAGGACGCGAACACCGCGGCGCTCACCCACGGGGGTGAGGAGTGCCAGGTCTGTAAAGGCGTCGACTACTGAAGGGTGCCAGGTAGTCTCGCCGGTGATGCCGAAACCGATTCTCGTCGCAGTTGCCTGGCCCTACGCCTCCGGATCCCGTCACCTCGGGCATCTCGCCGGCGCCTACCTTCCGGCCGACGTGTTTGCCCGCTACCACCGGATCATCGGCAACGACGTTGCGATGGTCAGCGGCTCCGACGTTCACGGAACCCCCATCACCGTTCGGGCCGATGCCGAAGGTGTGAGCCCCTCCGACATCGCCGATCGCTATCACGCCGAGTTCCTCGACAACTGGGAACGCTGCGGAATCCAGTGGGAGTGCTACACCTCGACCGGCACCGAGAACCACGCCGCGGTGACCCAGGACATCTTCCTCGAACTGCTCAACAAGGGTTTCATCGACAAGCGAAGCAGCGAGCAGTTCTACGACGAAGAGGTATGTCGGTTCCTGCCCGACCGATATGTCGAGGGCACCTGTCCCCATTGCGATTACGGCGAGGCGCGCGGCGACCAGTGCGACAACTGCGGCCGGACTCTCGACCCCATCGACCTGATCGACCCTCGCTCGAAGATGTCGGGCTCCACTCCAGTGGTGCGCGAGACCGAGCACTTCTATCTCCGGCTGTCCGACTTCTCGGACCAGCTCGGCGAATGGCTCGACACCCGGGTCGGCTGGCGCCCTCATGTCGTCAATTTCTGCCGGTCCTGGATCGAGGAGGGTCTCCACGATCGGGCCATCACCCGCGATCTCGACTGGGGTGTCGAGATTCCGGTCGACGACCTGGGGCCCGGCAAGCGAATCTACGTCTGGTTCGACGCGGTGATCGGGTACCTCTCCGCCGCCAAGGAACTCTCACAACGCAAGGGCGAGCCCGACCTCTGGCGTCGCTACTGGCAGAACCCCGAAGCCGAGAGCTACTACTTCGTGGGCAAGGACAACGTTCCGTTCCACGCCATCGTGTGGCCGGTGATGCTCATGGGATACGGCGGCATGAACCTGCCCACGAATGTGCCCGCCAACCAATACGTCACCTTCAAGGGGGGCAAGGCTTCGGCCAGCCGCGGAGTCGGACTCACCATCGGTGAAGGCCTCGACATGTTCGAACCCGACTCGCTTCGTTACGCACTGGCGGCATCGTTCCCCGAGCAGAGCGACTCGGAGATCTCGATCGAGGAGATCGCCCGACGAATCAACGAAGAACTCGCGGCCACATGGGGCAATCTCGTCAACCGTGTCCTGTCGATGATCCACAAGAACCACGATGGGGCCAAGCCGGCCGCCGGGGAGCGCACGGCGGATGACCTGGCCCTACTGGACACCGTCGACTCTCTTCTCGCCAAAGAGGCGGAGCAGATCGAACGTGTCGAACTGAAGGCGGCTCTCCGAACAGCGATGGATGCCGCGCAGTCGATCAACGTCTATCTCAACGCCACCGAGCCGTGGCGTCTGGCCAAGGTCGATCCCGAGCGGTCGGCCACGGTTCTGGGCACGGCGCTCGATGCGATCAACGGAGTCCGGGTCGGGATGTCTCCCTACCTGCCGTTCTCGTCGGCGAAACTCGACGCGATCCTCGGTCAACCGGCCGGCTGGCAGCGTGTGGATGTCGCCCCCGGAACCGCGATTCCGAAGCCCACCCCGCTGTTCCCGAAGGTCGATCTCGAAGCCCTCCAACCGGCCGACTGATCAATGGCCTGGTTCGACCACCACTGCCACATTCCCACCGGTGAGGCCGGAGCCGAATGGCATTCCGAGGCGCGAGCGGCGGGCGTCGAGAGAATGGTCACCGTCGGGACATCGCTCGACCGGTCGCTTGAAGCAATCGCGACGGCGGCCGGGTTTGAAGGAGTCTGGGCCACCGCAGGCGTGCACCCTCACGATGCCAGCGACGGCATCGAAGGTCTGGTTGAGCTGCTCGGATCCCCCGGAGTGGTGGCCGTGGGGGAATGTGGACTCGACTACCACTACGACCATTCCGCTAGATCGGCTCAGAGGGATGTGTTCGCAGCTCAGGTAGCCATGGCCAACGATCACGATATGCCCCTGGTGATCCACACTCGTGAGGCATGGGATCAGACCTTCGAGATTCTCGATCGCGAGGGCATCCCCGACCGAACCGTGTTTCACTGCTTCACCGGCGGGCCCGATGAGGGCACCGAGTGCCTCGATCGGGGAGCCTCGCTGTCGTTTTCCGGAATAGTCACGTTTCCGAATGCTCCCGAGAATCGAGCGGCGGCGGTGGGGTGCCCGCTCGATCGGTTGCTGGTCGAGACCGACAGCCCCTACCTCGCTCCGGTCCCGCACCGCGGGAAGAAGAACCGGCCGGCGCTGGTGCCGGTGGTCGGAGCAGCAGTCGCCGAGCTGAAGTCGCTCTCCGTCGATGAGGTGGAGGCGGCCACTTGGGCCAACGCCACCCGGTTCTACGGTCTCGAATCGCCGGGGTCATGACCCACAGTCCGGCCGATATCCGCGATCTGCTCGATCGCCACGGCCTCGAGCCCCGCCGAGCTTTCGGACAGAACTTCGTCATCGACCCCAACACTGTTCGTCGAATTGCCCGCCTGAGCGAGGTCGGCCCAGGTGATTTCGTGGTCGAGATCGGTCCGGGCCTCGGGTCGCTCACCCTGGCCCTCGTCGAGACCGGTGCCTCGGTGACAGCGATCGAGGTCGACCGCGACATCGTGCCGGTTCTGCGGGAGGTGGTGGCCGACACGGCGGTTCGAGTGATCGAGGCTGATGCTGCCGAACTCGACTGGCCGGAGGTGCTCGCCGCCAGCGACGAGTGGACTCTCGTCGCCAACCTTCCCTACAACGTGGCCACACCTCTGGTGTTGGATTTGCTGCGTGAGGTGCCGTCGATCAAGTCGATGGTGGTGATGGTGCAGCGAGAGGCCGGAGAGCGCCTGGCGGCGGGTGCCGGAGAGTCTGCTGTGGGCATACCTTCGATGGTGGTCGCCTACCACGCGACGGCCAGGATCGTCGGCCGTGTTCCGGCGGCGGTGTTTCATCCGAAGCCGAGGGTCGAGTCGGTGCTGGTGAGGCTCGATCGCCATCCCGTCGACCCGGTCGATGTGCCGTTCACGACAATCGAGCCCCTGATACGTGCCGGCTACTCGCAACGCCGGAAGATGCTGCGACGTTCTCTCGCCGGTCTGGTCGACGCCGCAGACTTCGAGGCCGGCGGGGTCGATCCCACGGCGCGGGCCGAGATCCTGGATCTGGCGGCGTGGGCGCGGCTCGCTACGGCTGGCGCCGCTCGTTCCAGATCTCTGCCATAGAAGCGAATAGCTCGGTGATGGGCGTCGGTTCGGGCTGCCCACCGAACTCGCGGTAGCACGAGTCGACCAGCGTGACGATGCGTTCCGGGTCGCCCCAGGTGATCCAACGATCGAGTGAGATGTCGCGTGCGGCCTGGTCGGCAGTCATCTGGCGGTCGAATCTCTCGCGGCACTCGGCCCGGCAGTAGATGAGGTACTCACGGATCTCTCGGAGTCCGTTGAGATCGGTGACCGGACCGTGACCCGGCACGATCGTCTCGGGATTCCATCCAGCGATGGTGTCGAGAGCCGCCACGACATCGGGAATGCTGCCGGCCCACAGGATCGGATGCCCTTGCACAAACATGATGTCGCCCGTGTAGACGGTGCGGCGCGAGGGAACGTGCACCAGCACGTCGCCGGCGGTGTGGGCTGGCCCGACCTCAACGAGTTCGACCAGGGTGTCTCCTACCGTGCGGGCGGTCTGGCCGCTGAACGTGCTGGTCGGTTCGGCACCGGTGATGCCGTCGAAGCTGAACGACGAGAAGCAGTTCGTGAAGAACTCGCCCATCACTCCGAGGTCGGGGGCGGCCTGCAACAGGGCAGCCATGAACTCCGGTGATTCGTTGGCCATCTCGGCTGCCGCCGCGACCGACGCAACGATTTCTGCACCGGCCACCAGTTCGTTGCCGTTGCAGTGATCGCCGTTGCTGTGGGTGTTGACGAGGGTGGAGATGGTCGAGCCCGGTGTGGCATCGGCAAACCCGCTCAACATGGCGGCGGTGAGGTCGAGGTCGTAGAGGGTGTCGACCAGCAGTGCTTCTTCGCCGTCGACAATCAGCCCGGCGTTGGACCAGCCCCATCCACCGTCGGGTTGGAGCCATGCCCAGTTGCCTTCGCCGAGGTCGGTGAGTCCGTATTCGAATGAGCGCGAACTTGGCGACATCGGGTGACTCCTCTGGCGGCTTTCCACGTGCGGTCATCAGCACCGTAGTCTCGACTGCCGTGACGACTCTCACTGCTCCGGCCAAGCTCACCGTTGGCCTGCGGATCACCGGCCGACGACCCGATGGCTATCACCTCATCGACGCGGAGATGGTCAGTCTCGATCTCCATGATTCTCTTGAGGTGTCCGAAGGCAGCGGTGTGGAAGTGCTCGACGCCGATTCGGGTCGCCGCCTCGAGATCGAGGGAACCAACTTGGTGAGCGGCGCGTTGGCGTTGTGTCGCCGAGAGGCACGAGTGGTGATCACCAAGAGAATCCCGCCCGGCGCCGGACTCGGCGGAGGCTCGTCGGACGCCGCGGCGATTCTGAGGTGGGCATCGTTTGATGATGTGGAGGCATCATCTCGGATCGGGGCCGACGTGGCGTTCTGCCTGGTGGGCGGACGGGCCCGGGTGACCGGCATCGGCGAGATCGTGGAACCGTTGCCGTTCAAGGAGGCCGTCTACACGTTGGCCACACCGTCGTTCGGTTGCTCGACTCCGGGGGTCTACGCCGAATGGGACCGACAGGGCGGCCCAGTGGGCGACAACGGTAACGACCTTGAACCAGCCGCTCTGGCGATGGTTCCGGGTCTGGCAGAAGTCAGAGATGAGCTGGCGCGTGCGACGGGGCAGACGCCTCGACTGGCCGGCAGCGGAAGTACCTGGTTCGTATCAGGCGAGTATCCCGGACCGGGACGGGTTGTGGCCCGTACGATCCGGCCGCACTGAGACGACGACGGCTACTTGTTGCGCTGGTGGCGCGTCCTTCGCAGCATCTTCTTGTGCTTCTTCTTACGCATGCGCTTACGGCGCTTCTTGATCAGTGAACCCACGGCGGCTGACGCTATCCGTGGAATCACCGTCCGCCACGTTCTGGCCACAACGGATTTCATTTGCATTGGATTCTGTCGGTGCGCGGCGGCGGTATCGCGGTACTGTTCTTGGCATCGCAGAGCGATGATGGCCGGTAGTTCAATTGGTTAGAACGTCGGACTTTGACTCCGGATGTTGCAGGTTCGAGCCCTGCCCGGCCAGCGAGTCGCCCGAAGCATGTACCTATGATCGGGTGTGAGGGCAAGAAATCGGAATCCGACCAACGGGACTGGCATGCAGCTGCTCAATCACAAGAAGCTCTACGTAGTTGCGGGGCGGGCCACCACCCATCTTGCCGCCGACATCTGCCACGAGCTGGGAGTCTCGCTGGGGCAGACCAATGTCGACGAGTTCGCCAACGGCGAGATCCACGTCCGCTACGGCGAGTCGATCCGCGGCGCCGATGTATTCATCATCCAGAGCCACACCAGCTGGAATGGAAGCTCGATCAACGACGCAGTGATGGAGCACCTGATCCTGGTGGATGCCGCCAAGCGAGCATCGGCCAAACGCATCACTGTCGTGGCCCCGTTCTACGGATACGCCCGACAGGACCGCAAGGCCTCGGGCCGGGAGCCGATCACGGCTCGCCTATTGGCCGACCTGTTCCGTCGTGCCGGCGCCAACCGCCTCGTGTCGGTCGACCTCCACTCGGGTCAGATCCAGGGCTTCTTCGACGGCCCGGTCGACCATCTCACCGCCATGCCTGTCCTCATCGATCATCTCTCCGAGATCGATGCCGACGACATGGTGATCGTCTCTCCCGACGCCGGACGGGTGAAGGTGGCCGAGCGCTACACGAGCCTGCTCAACGCCGACCTGGCCATCGTTCACAAACGGCGCGCCAAGGATCAGAAGAACATGGTGGCGGCAAAGGAAATCGTCGGTGAGGTCGACGGCCGAACCTGTGTCCTGATCGACGACATGATCGACACCGGTGGAACGATCGTCGCCGCGGCCGAACTGTTGGTCCAACAGGGAGCGAAGCGGGTGATAGTCGCCACCACCCACGGAGTGTTCTCGGGTCCGGCTATCGATCGTCTCAAGAACGCGGCGATAGAGAGCGTGGTCTGCACCGACACCCTTCCGCTTCCATCCGAGAAGCAGATCGACAAGATCAAGGTCCTGTCGGTCGCCCCGATTATCGCTCGGGCGATCTCGGCGGTGTTCGAGGACACCTCGGTGAGCGAGATCTTCGGTGGTAACAACCTCGCCTGATCCGATAGCGGGCGCCGATTTCGGTGTTTCTCGAATCGTCAGCCGGTAGCCTGATCCGCCGGTTCGATGTCGAG
>JAJCXW010000221.1 GCA_029263235.1 Acidimicrobiales bacterium | reverse complement strand
TTTACTTTTAGTAATTCCAAAAAATGTGAACTTCTTCAAATCCTGTTTCTATGGTGAATACGTCACCACCCAATTCCATATCACGACCCATTCTTTCATAGTCGATATAGTAAGAAAGGTTCTCTGGAATTTGGGTGGTTTCTTCCGTGAGTTCCTGCGCATAATCAGCCAATGATTTATAACAACCGGAATAATTTTCTTCGGCGGCTTTTCTAGCATCTTCCAACTCACCACCAAAATTATTTAATAATTCACCGCCTATTTCTGGGTATTCCTCAATAAAACAAGCAATTTCATGTGCGGCTTCAATGCCTTCATATTCGCCCAGTGCGTAACCGTTATATCCTTCGTGATCATGCAGCGCGTACTCTTCCGCGAATCCTTCGGGGCTGCTTGCCAGCATCTTGTTAATTTGGTCTTGAATATCGTCCAGATCATCACAAGCATTAATCCATACACCATGAAGTTTTCCGTTGTTGTATGCAGCCAAGTCTGCAACATAAATTCTGATTTCATTGCTCATAGTCTTTCTCCTTAAATCGGTGTTGAGGTTTTGAGCGAAGCGTTTTGCCTCGCGCATAACCTCTGCCGACTAGGGCGACTAAGGCGGTGTGAAAAAGTCCAGAAAAATTGCGGAGGGTCTATTCAGCGCAGCGCAAAATGGAAACCGTCATTTTTCTTGACTTTTGAGTGGACAAGACCACTTAATTTTTTTGTAACAACTGCACCTTCCAATGCGGAAAATCCTTATTTTTGTCAGTAATGCAGCCATTTATTGAAATAATCGGTGCTAACTGCCTTGATTAGATTTTTCGGCCACAATCTGGCCACATGTTGAATCGGACCAATTCAGAGAATGCAGGAAATGTGCGGTCTACAGCGGAATCCTAAATATGGCAAAATTAACAATTATTTAACTACTTCCGGGAGTTTGTACTGGCTAAGGCATTGATTTTGTTAATGGAGCGGGCGACCGGGATCGAACCGGCATATTCAGCTTGGAAGGCTTAAGAAAAAGCTTATATTTCTATGCATTACGCAGCACCGGCCACATTCTGGCCACATGTTGCAAGCACGGACATTGCCATATCATCGGCAGCAGCCTTATAAATGTCTTCATTTCCTTTGATGAGATGGCCGTAATTGTTAAATGTGATTTCAATTTTAGAGTGGCCCATGACCTTTTGGATATATTTAAAATCTTGACCACTCTCAATGAGCTTGGATGCAAAATAATGCCGCAGACAATACATTGTGTATTTGGGCCATTTCTTTGGCCCATTGCTCGAATCCACTTCCTTCATAAGGTCGGCTTCTTCCATTAACGGCATCCATGCGCCATAAAAAATATTGTTCAGTAGTAAAGGATTTCCATCTCTCGTCGCAAAAACAAGTTGTTCTCCACTTCTCCCACTGAATCCCTGCCAATCCATTAGTAACTCTGAAACAATATCTGGAACAATGATTGTTCTTTTTCCCGCCTTGGATTTAACAGGTCCAATGATGCCAGTTTTGTCCGCACGCTGGGTAATATTGACAGACTGCGTTTCAACATCTTTCCACGGCAATCCCCGATATTCAGAAGGCCTCATGCCGGAAAAACCGGCCAGGTAAAACATGGGGCGAAATTTTCGCCAAGCTTCTCTTTGTTGACTATGCTTCGATGCGGCCAGACTATCCATAGCGCCAAAGAGATTACTGATTTCTTGATCACTTGGAATTTGTACTTCGTTATCTTCATATCGGCCACTTGTTTTGATACTGATACCTGCTGCCGGATCAGTATTTAAATAGCCTTGGAGTTTCATTTCCAGGATGACCGAGTGAAACAACGAGAGCGTTCTGCGAGCTAAATCCCGACTTTTATTTTCTATCAACCATGTACGGAACTGAATTACGTCGATTGGCGTCAGTTCATTGATATTTTTCTGCCAAGGATAGTCTTGTATGATTTTACCCCGGCGCTTGTACTCCACCAGTGTTTGTGGCTCAACAGTTTCGCGCCCATCTCTTCCAATTTTCTCACAGATGTTGAGCCACTGTGTTACAGCGTCATAAACACTGATCTGTTTGGAAGCGGATGTATTGGTATTATTAAGTTCCAAGCCTGCCGCAAAAAGTTTTGCTTCTTTTAATGTCCGAAAAGATTGATATCCGTAACCCGATGCATTGGCGCAATCAACATAACGCACCTGATATGGTTTCTTCTTGTTGGGCCTTGTTCGGATATCGGGCATACTTATTCATAGCGTATTTAATAGTTTAAAATCAATTAAAATCAGTATGTAACGCGCTGTTTTCCGCAGCAATCTGTCGATTGAGGTAAATATCCAGTAGTGTGTTTTTATTAATTTTGAGTTTTTTATCTATTGGGTCGACAAAGAAAGGGAGCTTTCGGCGACCATGCACATCTTTTTCTGCCGCTCGCTGCATTTGTCGTTCGTTGAATTCAATGCCAAGTTCGGATAAGGTTTCTCGCGCCTGCTTTAAATCCAGATAATAAGGTTTAGGCATGATGTATCTTTCTGTAAAGACTAGTATTTTTCTGTAACACTGCGATACGGCCCGTAGCATTTTATGTTGTCTATTTTCTTACCGTACCTATTTTTGCAATAGATTCTGTCACCAGTGCCATCCGTTGGTGTGAGGTAAAGAGATATATTTTTTGAATGGCGAATCAGGTATTCATCTTCTAATTCCTGGAGCAGTTCAAAGATAGCCTGTTTAAGTTCAGGAATGGAAAGTTCGCCATGGAACTCTATCTTCATACGAAAAGAACTCCGTATAGGTGTTTATATTTCCATATTACAACCAAGGGTGTTAATAAAGTCTTTATGAACTCACCTTTTTCATGAGGTTTGGTACCAAAGAATCGTAAATAAAACGGCCTACAAATCTTCATAGAAAGACACGATAACCTAAATATCATGCAACAGAATAACC
>JAJCXW010000220.1 GCA_029263235.1 Acidimicrobiales bacterium | reverse complement strand
GGCGCATGAAGTTGATTACCGACACCCCCGGAATCTCCTGGGGGTACTGAAACGCCAGAAACATTCCGGCCTTGCCCCGCACGTCGGCCGGCCACTGGGTGATGTCTTCGCCCAGCAGTCGGATGGAACCGGCCGTGACCTCGAAGTCGGGACTTCCGAGTAGCACCGTGGCGAGAGTGCTCTTTCCGGATCCGTTGGGTCCCATCAGCGCGTGCACTTCACCTCTGCCAACCACGAGATCGACTCCACGAAGTATCTCGACGGCACCGTCTGCGGTCCGGGCATGGAGCCCGAGAATCTCGAAGAGCGGGGAGTCAGCCATGGCGCCGAGTGTATTGGTGCGCGGTGTTTAGCACTACGGCCATAGGAGAAATCACGCTCGTCGATCCGAGGTGTTTCGTAGCAGTCGGCGCAGGTCACGACGGCTTCGCAAAGTGAGCCACACCAGAACGGCTGCACCGACTGCCGATTCGCGACCGGAAATCGGCAGTGCGAGTGGGGCCACTGCCAGAAACACCAACAGCCGGATCACCGCCCAGGGTCCCGATGGATAGCGGTCGGCGCTGCGGGGCGAGCGGTAGATCGCATAGGGGACGATGCGGTAGACCAACTGAGCGAGCAGCGCGACGCGACCCACGCCTGTGATCGAGAACGTTGCGACGAAGACGCCGTAGCGGGCCAACTGAATGAGCGGATGAACCCAACGGCGTTGACTCACAGCCAGGCGATTGAAGACCGCGAACACGACGCGTAGCGTTGCCAGAACGGAGAACGCGGCGAGGAGCGCCCACCATCGGCGCGACGACCCGTCGTCGAATGGTGCGATTAGATCGGCGGGGTTGGCCATCGCTACAGAGAAGGATGCGGCGGTAACGGCCCAACCGAACACGGGCAGGCTGGGCACGGAATGGCGGTGCTCGTGCGCCTCGTCTCTGACGTTGGGGCTGGGTTCGGAGTCGCGCTTGAGGTGGTCGTTCTCGTTGTATCCCGAGTCGTACACGGATCTGAGTGCGAGCAGCATTGCGAGTACAGACAGGGTCGCTCTCACAGGAGACTGCGCGCTGATTGCAGTCACGAGGACGATCAGAGGCAGGTCGTCGAGAAGGATCGTCCACAGCAGAGATCTCTTGCCGTGCTTGGCGGCGGTGTATCGCAGCGGCACGTAAGCCGATCGCAACGCTCCATGCCAGTCGGAGTCGGGCCACGTCAACAGAACCGGAAGGCGGCACGCATCGAGAAGGACGGCGTCGTCTTCGCTGTCGGTGATGACCGTGGATTGGGCCACGACCTCAGGGCCGAGGTGCTCGATCACCCGTTCGGCTTTGTCGTCGTGGCGTGGGCCGCGTGTCAACAGTCCTCGGGCGATGACCTCGACGTCGGGAAGGCGTCTGTGGACCCGAGGACCGACTGTCATTCGGTATCCGTTGGAGGCCACGACCACCGGACCCCGACCGGCGTGCTCTTCGACTGCCGCGAGAAGTGGTTCGTTCCATGTTTGGCTGGTCCGGTTTCGTCGCCGCCAGCGCCACAGCGTCCATGGAAGAAGCATCGTCACGAAGACAACTCTCCAGTGGTCTCGACTTGCCACGGGATCACGGCGCCACCGCCAAGGTCGGACGGCCTCGAGGACTGAGAGTCCGGTAGCGGCGATCGTGGCAGGAAAAGCGAGGTCTATGTACTCCTCGGTCGAGTTGCCGAGGTGGAGGGTGTGGTCGAGGTCGACGATGAGGGTGCTGCCGGGTGGGGTGGAGCGAACCTGCTCGATCGCCTCGGAGGGTCGGATCGAATCGCTCATTGGACTGATGGCGAAATCAGTTCGAAGCCCAGAGCCACTGCGGCGGGAATCTGGCCGGAATCGAGGGTTGCGTACTTGACCGGGCGGGGCAGTCGGTCGGCAGCCGCCAGATGAATGGCGTCGACACTACGGACTCCGTAGGTGGCTCCGATTTCGACAGCAGTCGCCAGACACGACTTGTCGACCGGGACCACCACGAACGTGTCCCAGTCGGCTCGAGCCGAGGCCCACAGGTCCTGGGCGGTGATCTGGCTCCCGGCTAGTCGGTGCATGGCCATCAACAGTTCGGTTCTCGCCAACTCGCTGGCGCACCACACCGGGTCGGCCTCCATGGCCGCGACAACGAGATCTCGATTCGGCCCGGCGACGTAACGCTGAATGAGGGCGGAGGTGTCGAGAGCGAGCGTCACCGGCGGGTGCGCCCCGTCGTGTCGCCACGCAGTTCCGCGACCACTCGGCCCGGCCGGCTGTCGATTGGAAGCGACGCCGGGGCCGGCGGATCGGCGCGGTCGGTGCGTCCCGGAAGACGAATCAGTCCGGCGGCGGCGAGGTCGTGGAGAGTGGGCGAGCCGGTGGGCTCGATGGGTCCCAGTTGGGCCACGGGCTGTCCGTCGACGGTGATCACCAAGCGCTCGCCGCTGCCGGCCCGGCGGACGACCGCGGCCACCTGGTTTCTCAGTTCTCGAATTCCGATACTTTCCACTACCCGACCGTAGCACTTGTGTACACATCACGAGTTGAGTTCGCTCCGCCTATCTGTGTATGGTTCCGCATCAACCGGTGGCTCACCCTACCGAAATCACCCCGAGCACAGGAGCACCAGCGTGAACTTCGCCTTCAGCGACGAGCAGGAACAGCTACGCGAGTTCGTTCGGAGCTTCCTCGACGACAAGTCGTCGGAGGCAGCCGTTCGCGAACAGATGGACACCGAGCAGGGATACGACCCCGACGTCTGGAATCAGATGGCCGAACAGATGGGCTTGCAGGCCATCGCCATTCCGGAGGAATACGGCGGGCAGGGCTTCGGCTTCGTCGAACTGATCGTGATTCTCGAAGAGATGGGTCGCTCGCTTCTCTGTGCGCCCTACTTCTCGTCGGTGGTACTGGCCGCCAACGCCTTGCTCCTCTCGGGCGACGAGTCGGCGATGCAGGCTCACCTTCCCGGAATCGCCGCTGGCGAGACCATCGCTGCGCTGGCGTTCACCGAAGAGAGCGGTCGATGGGATGAGGCGGGCATCACCATGCAAGCCACCGCATCGGCTGATGGGTGGAGCCTCGACGGCACCAAGTCCTATGTGATCGATGGTCACACCGCCGGATTGCTCATCGTGGCGGCGCGCACCGACAATGGCGTCTCGTTGTTCGTCGTCGACCCCGAGTCCGACGGCATCACCCGCACTGCCTTGTCCACCATGGACCAGACCCGGAAACAGGCCAAGATCGGATTCTCGGGCGTGTCGGCCTCTCTGATCGGCACCGACGGTGGGGGATGGGCGGTCATGGAGCAGGTACTCGATCTGGCCGCGGTCGCCCTCGCTGCCGAGCAGGTCGGCGGGGCTCAGATGTGTCTCGACATGTCGGTCGAGTACGCCAAGGTCAGGGTCCAGTTCGGTCGACCCATCGGATCCTTCCAGGCCATCAAGCACAAGTGCGCCGACATGCTGCTGGAGGTCGAATCGGCCAAGTCAGCGGCCTACTACGCCGGTTGGTGCGCAGCAGAGATGAACGACGAGCTACCTCAGGTTGCGTCGCTCGCCAAGAGCTACTGCTCGGAGGCCTACTTCCACGCTTCGGCTGAGAACATCCAGATTCACGGTGGTATCGGGTTCACGTGGGAGCATCCGGCACACCTCTATTTCAAGCGGGCCAAGTCGTCCGAGCTCATGTTCGGTGACCCCACCTACCACCGCGAGCTCCTCGCCCAACGGATCGGCATCTGAGAATTCCGGCCACGGCCGTCTGCCGATGAACCTCTTGTTTCTCTTCATCGGCGGGATTCTTGTCGTGGTGATAGCGCTGGTCGCGGTTGGACGCGTCGTCGGGCGTATGGCCGTCCAGAGCCAGCCGGCCATCTACGAGCTTCCCGACGCCGTCGAGTGGATCGCTGACCGGCTACCCGACGAGGTCACGGCACGGCTCAGCTACCAGGACGTGGCGCGCGTGCTCTCGTGGCATCTCGACTGGTTCTCAGCGACCGGGTTGTCGTCGCGCTACGGGGAAGAGCTGGGTGGAGAGTCGGCGATCGACGGCAGCGCGGTTCCGGTCGACGAGGCCGCGATCGATGCTGTCGTCGCCAGGTCTCTTTCAGAAGACGGCCCCGATCCGGTCGATGTCGTGTGCGTGCTCGAACTCCAGACGCGATACCTGCAGGCCATTGGTGCGCTCGAACGAGAGCCAGGCGACGAGAAATAGTCCGTCTAGCGCCACGAACTGTGGTTCACTGGTTCCACCAAGAGAGAGGAGGTGGTCCAACTGACTGGTAGTAGTTCTGTGACCTTGGAGGTGGCTGGCCGCTAGCTACGGCCGCTGGACCTACTGGCGAATACCCGCCAGCTCCACCCCCGGGATCGACCGTCGGTAGTTGTCACGCCGACCACAAATGGTCTCCCTGGGTTTCCAGTGATCAACTGTCCGATGCCGGGGCCATTGCCCCGGCATCGGCGCGCTGGGCGGTAGTCTCCGCGAAATGGATCGCCGGTTCACAGTTGATGGAGTTGAGCTTGCTGCTCACCTCGCCCGACCCACCCAGATCCATCCGACCTGCCAACCGGGACTCGTGATCGCCCATGGCTTCCCGGCCGAAGTGGGCGGAGGTATCAGCTCGACATCGAGTTTCCCTGAATTGGCGGACCGCTTCGCGACGGAGTCTGGCTGGGCCGTTCTCGCGTACTCGAGTCGTGGGGTGGCGGAATCGCAGGGCAACTTCTCTCTGAGCGGATGGATCAGCGACCTGAAAGGGGCCGTGGCGCATCTGCGAGAGTCAGTTCCGGTCGACGGCGTATGGATCCTTGGTTTCGGCACCGGTGGAGCATTGGCCGTTCAAGTGGCAGCCGACGATGAGGGCGTCTTCGGCGTCGCCGCGGTTGCTTCTCCCGCCGACTTCGAAGACTGGGCCCGCAATCCTCGAAAGCTGTTGGTGTTGGCTCGCGAGATCGGTGTGGTGCGAGACCCTGACTTCCCGGAATCGTTCGATGAGTGGTCGGAGGGTCTGCGGTTGGTGAGGACCTCGGACGCTGCGTCGCGAATGGCACCGCGTGAGTTGTTGATCCTGCATGGCCGCGACGATGAGACCGTTCCAGTGTTCGACGCGCGGGTGGTCGCCGACAGTCATGGCTCGGCCGACCTGAGAATCATCGGCGGAGGGGCTCACCACCTGCGTCACGACCCAAGGGCCATAGCGGTGCTGCTCGGTTGGCTCGACCGTCAGAGGGCCTGGCTCGTCTCCGGCGACGGCCGTTAGTCGGACTTGCTCCGACCGGCGGCCTTCTGAGCCTTCTTCCAGTCTCTCACCCGGCTGAGCGCCTCGGGGCCGTCGATGTCGGCCACCGATCGAGGTTGTTGGTCGGAGAACACGCCAGCAGCGGCTTCCCATCCCTTCGGGGTCTTGGAGAATCGTTTGGCGAGAATGGCGACGAATATTCGTGCCTTCTCTTCCCCGTAGCCGGGAAGGGCCACAAGCCTCTCGAAGACGACATCAGCGTTACGGACACCTCTCCAGATTGCCGCGGTGTCGCCGTCGTACTCCTCGACCAGGTGCTGGCAGAGCGCTTGAATCCTGGTGGCCATGGAACCGGGATACCGATGAAGTGCAGGCTTCTCCCGGACCATCGCTGAGAAGTCGTCGGGATCGAACTCAGCGATACGGCGAGCATCGAGCGAGTCGCCCATCCGGTCGACCAGACGAAGAGGACCCTTGAAGGCCCACTCCATCGGGACCTGCTGGTCGAGGAGCATGCCGAGAACGAGTGCGAGCGGGTCGTTGTTGACCAGATGGTCGGATTCAGCGTCGCCGGTCACGGCCAGGGTTCCTCGAGGCATAGCCGGATACTAGCCAGCGGGCCGCGAAGTCAGTTGGGAACGGATCTCACGCCTGTGGGGTCGATCCGGTCGGGGTCGATGCCGTAGAACTGAATGGCGGCGGCCACCTCCTCGAGAGTGGCTTCGCCGGTCTCGGTCATCGCCGACAGCACCGCTACGACGATGTGGGCAGCGTCCACCTCGAAGAAGCTGCGCAGAGCCTCTCTCGTGTCGGATCGTCCGAAGCCGTCGGTGCCGAGCACGTGGAGGGGCCGGGGGGTCCATCGTGCGATCTGATCGGGAACCATGGTGAGGTAGTCGGTGATGGCCACGATGGGACCGTCGGTATCGGAGAGCTTGCGGGCAACATCGGAGATCTCCGGATCGGCCATCGGATTGAGGCGGTTGCGGCGTTCGACTTCGAGGGCTTCGGCTCGCAATCTCTTGTAGGACGTCGCACTCCAGAGTTCGGCCGAGATGTCGTGGCGTTCGCTCAGGAAGCCCTGAGCTTCCCGAGCCGCTCCCTGGGACGGCCCCGAGAAGAGGATCGTGGCGCGGCGCGAACCCTTGTCGGGTCCGTCCTCCCACTTGTAGAGGCCACTGGTGATGTCGGCGTCGGCAACGTGATCAGGGCGCGGTGGTTGTTCGTAGTTCTCGTTGTAGATCGAGATGTAGTAGTAGATGTCTTCGCCGTCGGCGGCACGAGGCGGGTACAAGCGACGACGTCCTTCGTCGATGACCGCGGCCAATTCGTACGCGAACGCCGGGTCGTAGGCCTCGCAGGTGGGAACGGTAGAGGCGAGCAGGTGGCTGTGGCCGTCCTGATGCTGAAGGCCCTCGCCCGGAAGTGTGGTGCGGCCGGCGGTGGCCCCCATGAGGAACCCGCGGGCCCGTGAGTCGGCGGCGCCCCAGAGCATGTCGCCGACTCGCTGGAATCCGAACATCGAATAGAACGTGTAGAACGGAACCATCGGGACGCCGCTGTTGGCGTAGGCCGTGGCGGCGGCGATCCAACTGGCTGTGGATCCGCCTTCGGTGATGCCCTCTTCGAGTATCTGGCCGTCCTTGCTCTCGGTGTAGGAGAGCAGCAGTTCGTGATCGACCGGCTCATAGAGCTGGCCCCGAGAGGCGTAGATCTTGAACTCCCGAAAGAGGCTGTCCATGCCGAACGTGCGGGCCTCGTCGGGAACGATCGGTACGACCCGCGGGCCGAACGACTCGTCGCGCAGCAGGTCGCGCAGCAGCGCAGTGAAGGCCATTGTGGTCGATACGGCCCGGCCCGCCGAACCCTTTCGCAGGTCCTGGAAGATGGCCGGCGAGGGAAGGGTGATGGGACGTCGATCCCGAATCACTCTCGAAGGCAGCGGCCCGTCGAGAGCTCGCCGACGATCGGTCATGTACTGCATCTCGACGGAATCGGGGGAAGGCCGAAAGTAGGGGGGCCAACCATCGGCGAGGGCCTCTTCGGGGATCTCCTCCTCCATGTGGAGCCTCTCGCGTAGCTCGAGGAGTTGGGCGTTGGTCATCTTCTTGATGGAGTGCGTCGAGTTTCGACCCTCGAATCCCTTCCCGAGAGTCCAGCCCTTGATGGTCTTGGCGAGAATCACGGTGGGTTGCCCCTCGACCTCGCTGGCGGCCTTGAATGCCGAGTAGAGCTTGTCGTAGTCGTGGCCACCTCGTGGGAGAGACTTCAGGTCGTCGTCCGAGAGATGTTCGACTAGTTGTCGAAGGCGAGGGTCGGGCCCGAAGAAGTGCTCGCGTACATAGTCGCCGCTTTCGACCGCGAAGCGTTGAAACTGGCCGTCGACGGTTGTGTTCATCTTGTTGAGCAACACGCCATCGACATCACGCTGAAGGAGTTCGTCCCAGCGGCTGCCCCAGATGACCTTGATGACGTTCCATCCGGCCCCACGGAACACGCCCTCGAGTTCCTGGATCACCTTGCCGTTGCCGCGCACCGGACCGTCGAGACGCTGGAGGTTGCAATTGATGACCCACTTGAGGTTGTCGAGATCGGATCGGCCCGCCAGCGAAATGGCGCCCAGGGTTTCTGGCTCGTCGCATTCGCCGTCGCCCAGGAAGCTCCACACGTTGGACTGTGAGGTGTCTTCGATTCGTCGCTGCAACAAGTATCTGTTGAATCGGGCGTGGTAGATCGAGTTGATCGGGCCGAGCCCCATCGAGACGGTGGGATACTCCCAGAAGTTGGGCATGAGTCTCGGGTGGGGGTAGCTCGAGAGTCCGTTGCCTCCGACCTCCATCCGGTAGTTGTCGAGTTGCTCCTCGGTGAGGCGCCCCTCGAGGAAGGCCCTGGCGTAGATGCCGGGAGCGGCATGGCCCTGGAAGTAGACGTGGTCGCCCGCCAGGCCGTCTTCCTTGCCTCGGAAGAAGTGGTTGAATCCCACTTCGTAGAGCGACGCCGAGGAGGCGTAGGTCGACAGGTGCCCGCCGATTCCGTCGGCGGTCTTGTTGGCCCGAATGACCATGGCGGCGGCGTTCCAGCGAATGAAGGCTCGGACGCGGCGTTCGATGTCTTCATCGCCGGGAAAGAACGGCTGCTCGTCGGCCGGGATCGTGTTGATGTAGGGAGTGAACGTCGTCGGCGGAACGCCGATCTGGAGTTCGTTGGCCCTCTCCAGCAGTGTCGCTACCAGGTAGCGAGCTCTGGATTGGCCTTTGGCCGCGACGATCGCGTCGAGTGATTCCACCCACTCCTTGGTCTCGGCCGGATCGAGATCGGGGAGTTGGCGTGTGAAGTGGTCGGCCATTGCTCCATCCTTCCATCGGATTGTTTGCTTCATACTGATTACCGCTCGGTATCCGTAGAAATTCCCGAAGCATCCCTATTCTCTTCGGCCATGGGTGTGGCAACCGTGACTGACCACACTGGAGGATTGCCGACCGATGACCCCGCAGACCGATCCGACCGAGACCGTCGTCTATACCGACGGCGCATGTAAAGGGAACCCCGGACCCGGTGGATGGGGCTGGGTTGTGCCCGATGGTGCGAGCGGCAACGGGGGAGAGCCGCTCACCACCAACCAACGCATGGAACTGACAGCGGTGCTCGAAGCGCTTCGAGCGCTCGATGGTCGCGTGGTTGTGATTTCCGACTCGACATACGTGGTCAACTGCTTTCGCGACGGCTGGTGGCAGGGGTGGATCAAGCGCGATTGGAAGAACTCGAAGAAGGAACCGGTCGCCAATCGCGACCTCTGGGAGCCTTTGATCGAGATCTACCGCGCTCGCCGGGACGAACTCGAGTTCCGGTGGGTCAAAGGTCACGCCGGCGACCAATGGAACGAGCGAGCAGACGAACTGGCGGTCGAGGCGGCCGAGGCTCAGCCACGCGAAGCCGCTGGCAGCGGGGCCAGCGGTGCGTCCTGGCTACCAACGGGGCACTCGCTGGCGGCCTTCGGTGTGCAGCCGCCGGCCCTCGGTGGTTACGAAGACAATCCCACCAGCGAGGTGGTCAAGAGGCGGCTCGGCGAAGTCTTCGACGCCAAACGTCAGCTTCATCCCGATCTTGTCGTCCTCACCGGACTCCGGCTCGGGGCTGAGACATTGGCTGCGATCGCGGCCCGCGATGTGTCGGTTCCATTTGTGGCGGTGCTGCCCTTCCCTGACCCCGATGCCAAGTGGCCTGAGTCCTCACGCCGTCGTTTCACCGATCTGCTTGGGGCTGCCGAATCAGTTGTTCAGTTGGAAAGGTCTCAGCCGGTCGACCCTCGACAGGCTGGGCAGTCGCTCTCGCGACGAAACGCATGGATGGCCCGGACCGCCGATGAGGCCGTGGTGGTGTGGGATCGAACCGACCCTTGGGTCGGGCGCCTGGTTGCCGACCTCGAGCAGAAGATGCCAGACGACATCTGGGTGATCGACATCTGACGGCGTCGTCAGCTCTGTGTCGGAATTGTGCTGCACCGTCTCGTGTTTCCACGGATGAGCCAACCGGAGCTGAGGCGGTGGCCGGCCGGGTCGCTTTCTACGGCGAGGTCGATGTCGAGGACTAGATCGTCGGAGTGATCAAACCTCAGAGTCGAGGATCTCTGCGATTCGGTCGAGTGTGCGTTCCATGTTGGCTGGATGCTTCTTGGGGTAGCCGCCCAGTTCGATGGCCTTGGGAACAAGCGCATAGGACCAATCGAAGGTCTCGGTGACGTTGGTGCCGCCGTCGGCTGGTTCGAGTTCGTAGCGCCATCGGTGGCCACCGAAATGAGCCCAAGCGATCAGCTTGTTGTCGTCGAACTCCTTGACCACCGAACTCATCTTGTAGGGAACGCCGATCTTCATGTCCATTCGGAACTTGGATCCGAGACCGAGTCTCTCGGGCCCCTTGACGGCGCCCTTGACGCTGCCCGATCCGTCGATCTTGGCGTGGCCGGCTGGGCTGCTCAACAGGTCGAAGATCTTCTCCGGTGGGTGGCTGATGAACTTCGAAACCGAGACCTGACGCTCGCTCATGGATCTACTCCCGACTCTCTGTCTGGTTGGATGGTCGATTGAGTATCGCACGAAGCGCCGATTCGAGATCGGAATGTGTGAACTCGAAGCCGGTGGAGAGCAGCGCTGCTGGCTCGACCCGCGTGCTCGTATAGAGGAGAGCATTGGTGAGCTCGCGCCCCAATCGGGCCCAAAGAGCGATCTTCGGGGTTGGCAACATTGTGGGGCGGTGGAGCACGTGTCCCAGAACCTTCGTGAACTCCGAGTTGGTGACCGCGTCGGGCGAGACGAGATTGACCGGCCCGCTGACATCTGCATCCAAAAGGTGGGTGAGTGATCTCAGTTCGTCGTCGAGGGAAATCCAACTCCAGTACTGCCGTCCGGCCCCGATACGGCCGCCCAGTCCGATCCGGAAGAACGGAAGAAGTTGTGCGAGCGCCCCGCCGGACTTCGATAGCACGATGCCGGTGCGGGCGGTGACGACGCGGCATCCAGCATCGGAGGCGGTGGCTGTGGCGTCCTCGAGCGATCGACACACGTCGGATAGAAAGTCGTCTCCGGAAGAGGCTGACTCGGTGACTGCGGTGTCGCCGGTGTCGCCGTAGAAGCCGATCGCAGAACCAGCGATGAATGCCTTCGGCCCGCGGCTCGACCGGGCGATCGTCTCGGCAATCAGACGGTTCCCCGATACCCGACTCTGGAGGATCTCGCGCTTCTGTTCGCCTGACCAGCGGGCATCGGCGATGCCTCGCCCAGCGAGGTTGATCACGGCGTCGATGTCCTCGAATGCATCGGGCTCGAGTTCGCTGCTCGCCGGATCCCAGAGGATGTGCTCGCCGCCTCCGCTCCTCGGCCGTCGCACCATCGGCACTGGCTGGTGGCCTGCCGCTATGAGCTCGGGCATAAGTGCCGAGCCGATCAATCCGCTTGCTCCTGCCACTGCCACACGCATGGTCGACCTCCGCTGTCGATGGTGGTCAGAGTACTGGACGACCCACGCTCGCGAGGTCTCGTCTACTCTGGCCCTGCTATCGCATTCTTCGAGGAGATGAGATGACCGACCAACACGACATCGAGGAGAAGTCCGGGCGATCGATCGTCGGCCTGGTGGTCGCCGGCCTCGTTGCCATCGGCTTGGCTCTGTTCATCGTCCAGAACACCGACTCGACGCCCGTGACCTGGCTGTGGATCGACGGCTCGGCACCGCTGTGGCTGGTGATCTTCGTGGCAGCACTGGCCGGAGCGTTGCTGAGCGAGGCCCTCGGATGGCTGATTCGCAGAGCGCGGCGCTAGTGGCGAGAGATATCTGATCAGGGATCGCGCCGGGTGCGACGACGATCATGATCCGTGGAGTGCCGGGTGTCCGGGGGCAATCCCTTGCGAATGCGCTTCTGTTCGTACTGGGCCACGTCGGCTCGCCTCAGGAGCTCACCCGGCGACCGGACCTCGCCGGTTGCCACTGCGATTCCGCATGACATGGATCGGCCTTCTCCGGATCGGCTGAACAGTTCTGTCGCGAGGTCGGTGACGGGCTGCGATGAGAGCATTCCGCCTCCATCGAGGACCACGCAGAACTCGTCGCCTCCGATTCGACAAACCGTGCTGTCGGCAACCGATTCTGCTGCGGTGGCCAGCGAGTTCGCAGCATCAACCAGGAGGGCGTCGCCGGCTGAGTGACCGAGCGTGTCGTTGACGATCTTGAGCCCGTCGACATCACACATGATCACGGCGACGTCCTGACGGTCGACAGCAGGACGGCCGAATATCTCAAGCAGTCGGATATCGAGCACCCGCCTGTTGCCGAGACCGGTGAGCGGGTCCTTGAACGCCAACTCCTCGAATTCGGCGATGCGTTCGGCCTGAACCACCGCGGCAGATATGTGTGTCGCCACCAGACGAAGAGTCGCCAGGTCGTCGTGGTCGAGGTTGCGGGCTGCAGCTTCAGTGGTGGCTTCCACGATTCCCCAGACGTCTTGGCCGATGGTGATCGGCCAGGCGGCTTCGGAGCGTCGGCCCCTGGCGTGAAGAGAAGCGGTGGTCGGATCGTCGGAAAGGCCTTCGTCGACCGATCGGAGGTATCCCTGTCCCTGCAACAGAAGGTCGAACCCCGGCCGATCGTCGGAGTCGTGGAGTTCCTGTGCGGGAAAGGTCTCAGCGGAGTCGCTCAGCTTCCCGACATTGAGAAGGACGTGGGAATGAGACCGGTCGTGCCCGACGCGGCTGATGGTGACTGTGGTGGCCTCGAGCGCCCGTAGGGCCTGATCGCCGATCACCTGGAGTACGTCGGGCATGCGGCTCACCGCCCTGACCGTGGCTCCGATGCTGACGAGCGCCTCGACGGGGGAGTCGTGCTGCGGCGGTACGAATTGTTCGAGCGACTCGAGCACCGAGTCGAGATCGGCATCTATCAACGGGACCGCCCCTGACTCGATCTCGTCGGCGATCATGGCGCCGAGGCCGGGGTCGAGTGTGGTGCCGAGGAGTTCATCGACGCGTCGTCGACGCGCGGTCCAGTTGGGGGATCCGCCGTGTTGGGGATGCCCAACGAGGGTGGACGACATCGCGAGAAGTCGAGATGCCAGTGGGATGTCGGGTCCGCGTAGCCCGTGGGGGCCTCCGCTGCCGTCCCACCGTTCGTACTGGTGTCTGATGGCGTGTGCCACCCCGTCCAACTCCGGAAGTCGGCTGAGCACACTGGCCGCCAGCACCGCTGCGGCAGGATCGGGAACCACGTCGACGGTGCCAACCGGCCGGACGTGGGTGAAGACGATTGAGATTTCACCGAGCAAGGCGCCGCACACCGCGTCGACCTGCTGTTGAGTGGTGGCTCCAGCCGCTTGGGCTATCCGATCGGCGAGTCTGGCTCGCAGAGCAGCCCGGTGCGCGGCAGGCGGATCGAAGACTTCCAGAGACCGAGCGAACGCCGTTATGGAGGCGCGCGCCTCTTGAGCGAGCGGGTATCCCGTTCGATCAGTCGAGCTTCGTAGGGAGTCGATCCCAGTGTCTTCCGACAGGAGTGTTTCCTTGGTGATGGAGCAAACGAGTCGCTGTGGTCCAGTAATACCAGACTCATAGGTTCACGGACAGTGCGAATCCTCGCCACCATACGTGGTTGTGGGGGAACCCGCACTCGAGACCGGCCACGCACCATCAAGAAGAGATCAGGGCCTCGACCTGCTCGATGAGACGTTGCTCACCCAGTCCGCCGATCACGCCGTCCGCGGTGCCGTCGTCGTTGATGAACACGAACGCCGGCTGGCTGGTGATCCCGAAGGCCCGCCAGAGTTGCAGGTCGGCATCGGCGATATGAGGAAACGCCCCGACCCCGTAATCGGAAACGAACGCGGCCATTGCTCCGGCGTTGTCGCGCCCGGCGACGCCGATGAATTCGACTCGGTCTTCGTAGGTCTGCTGCACCGATGCGACCGCACCGGACTCTCTGATGCAGATCGATCACCAAGGCGCCCAGAACCAGAGGACGAGATCCTGCCCGGCATAGTCCCCCGTGTCGATCGTGGAGCCGTCGACGGCATCGATCACGAACTGGTAGGGCCATTCGGTGTCGGTGTCGGTGTCGCTAGTCGATGGGGCCGAAGAGTCGCTCGACGAGGAACACGACACAGCCAGTAGCGCGGCAACGAAGATGATTGGGAGAAGTCGCCGCAAGGCGCCCATGTTAGACCCTGTCGGGCGATACTGGGCCCCACGATTCGAGTCGAGGCCACCACGGCGGTGTCCGACGGCACGATCGATCGTTCGACATCAGAACAGAGTTTCGATGAGTACCAGAAAGCTGATATTCCTGGCCCTGCTCTGCGGGATGGTGATTCTGATCGCCTCAGCCGTCCAGTTCTCGATGGCGGCCTGAGCGGCGGCCAAGACCCGCCTCAGTGGATAGAGTCGCAACGATCAAGGAGAACCCTGTGTCCGACGTACAGCACGATGTGATCGTCATCGGTGGAGGACCGGCCGGATACGCCGCGGCCCTCTATGGCGCCAGTGCCGGTCTCGATATCGGACTCGTCGAGAACCGACGGCTCGGCGGCACCTGCCTCAACGTCGGGTGCATCCCCGCCAAGGAACTCCTCGAGACCGCCCACGTCTATCGAACCGTGCGCGATGCTGCCGAGTTCGGCGTCAACTCGAGCGAGCCATCTCTCGATTGGTCGGTCACCATGTCTCGCAAACAGGCCATCGTCGACCAGCTGGTCGGTGGTCTGAGCGGACTGTTGAAGGGACGAAAGGTCACCGTCTACAACGGGTCGGGCTCACTGGGCGCCGATCACGTCGTGTCGGTCACCGGCGGCGAGTCGGGTGACCTCGCACTCCGAAGCGCCAATGTGATCCTGGCCACCGGGTCTCAGCCGCGGAGTCTTCCGGGATTCGATGTCGATGGCTCGCTGGTGGTCACCTCCGACGAGATGCTCTCGATCGAGAAGCTACCGGCCTCGGCGGTGGTGATCGGTGGGGGAGCGATCGGATGTGAGTTCGCTTCGATGATGGGCGACCTAGGAGTCGATGTGACCATCCTCGAGGCGCTGCCCCAGATCCTCACCGGCTGCGACGCCGATGCCACAAAGGTCGTTCAGCGGTCGTTCAAGAAGCGCAAGATCAAGATTCGCACGGGGATGATGGTCAACGGCCATACGCCTTCCCCCGACGGCACCTCCACCGTGGTGTCTTTCGGCGAAGATGAATCGGTCGAGGTCGAACTCGTGGTGATGTCGGTTGGCCGTCGCCCCTATTCCGATCTGCTCGGCTTGGACGGCACCACCGTGGAGGTCGACGAGCGCGGCTTCATTGAGGTCGACGACCGATGCCGCACCGGCGAGCCCGGAGTGTGGGCCGCGGGCGACCTCATCAAGTCCCCCCAGCTAGCGCACGTCGCGTTCGCCGAAGGAATGCTGGTGATCAAGGACATTCTCGGAGAGGATCCCGTGCCCCTCGATCATCACGGCACGCCATGGTGCATCTACTGCCATCCTGAGGTGGCCTTTGCCGGCTACACCGAGGAGGCGGCGGTGGCTGCGGGGTACGAGATCGTCACTTCATCGCACCGCCACATGGGCAACGGCCGAGCCAAGATCATCGGCGAGACCGACGGCATCGTGAAGGTCATCGCCGAGAAGCTCCCCGACGGAACCGGCGGCAGAATCTTGGGTGTTCACATGGTCGGCCCATGGGTGACCGAACAACTCGGACAGGGCTATCTGGCCGTCAACTGGGGGGCCACGGTCGATGAAGTGGCCGCCTTCATCCAACCTCACCCGACCATGAGCGAGCTGTTCGGCGAGACGGTTCTCTCCCTGACCGGCCGGTCACTGCACGGATGACTCATTCAACGGGCGTGCCCGATCAAACGCAAGACACGAGACGAGGAATTCATGGCTGATGTGACCATGCCGCAACTCGGCGAAACCGTCACCGAAGGAACCATCACCCGGTGGTTCAAGAACGTGGGCGACACCGTGGAGATGGACGAGATTCTCTTCGAGATCTCCACCGACAAGGTCGATTCCGAGGTGCCGTCACCGGTGGCCGGGGTTGTCGAGGAAATTCTCGCCAACGAAGACGACGTGGTCGAGGTGGGTCAGGTACTGGCGCGGGTCACAGAGGTCGGCGCCGCGCCGGCCGACGCTGCGGCCTCCGCCCCCGTGCCCGAAGTTGTGGACGTCCCTTCGGGCCCCGTAGCCGAGGCCGAGGCCGTGCCACCGCCGCCTCCGCCGCCGGTCGCTCCGCCTCCACCCCCTGAGGCGCCCCAGCCCGCGGCCCAGACCGAAGAGCCCCAGTCCACGGCCGGCTCGGGTCGGGTACTGTCGCCGGTCGTTCGTCGCCTCATCGCCGATCACGGTCTTGACGCCTCGACGATCACCGGATCCGGACTGGGCGGTCGCATCACCCGGTCCGATGTCGAGAAGATCATTCAGGTCGATGCCATGGCAACCCCCGTCGCTCCAGCCGAGGTGGTCGAGCCCGCTCCCGCGCCCAGCGCCGCTGCGCCGTCGAAGGATGCCCAACCGGTTCCTGCTCCGGCTGCGGCAGTTCCGGCCATTCCAGCCGGTCGTCGCGACCAAATAGTGCCGCTCAACAACATCCGCAAACGCACCGCCGAACACATGGTGATGTCGAAGAGCACTTCACCTCACGTTCTCACAGCGATGGAGATCGACTACGAGCGAGTCGAGCAGATTCGCCGTTCGGCGAAGGTCGCATGGAAGGCCGATGAGGGATTCAGCCTCACCTATCTCCCGTTCATAGCGCGTGCCGTGGTCGATGCTCTGCGCGAGTACCCCCGTCTCAACGCCAGCTTCGGCGGCGACCACCTGGTTCTTCACGACGAGGTCAATCTGGCAATCGCGGTCGACATCGACTTCGACGGCCTGCTGGCCCCGATTGTGAAGAACGCCGACGGCAAGAGGCTGCGTCAGATCGCCCGCGACATCGTTGATGTCGCCAGCCGAGCCCGCACCAAGCAACTCGTGCCCGATGATCTCTCTGGGGGAACCTTCACCCTCACCAACGCCGGCCAGTACGGCACTCTCATGCAGTTCCCGATCATCAATCAGCCGCAGGTGGCGATCATCTCCACCGACGGAGTGCAACGCAAGCCGGTGGTCGTCACCGATCCCTACGGCAACGAGTCGATTGCCATCCATTCGATCGGCGTGCTCGCCATGGCCTGGGATCATCGTGCATTCGACGGCGCCTACGCAGCGGCGTTCATGCATCGCATCAAGGAGATCATCGAGACCCGCGATTGGGAGGCTGAGGTCCGCTGACCCCGACCCTCGCAACTGCTCCAGCTCTGAAGATTCGGTGGCTGGGCCGGGTCTCCTATCGCGACGCGCTGGCACTCCAGCACCAGCTGTTCGCCGGTTCGCCCCACGACCATCTGCTGCTGCTCGAACACCCCCACGTGGTCACGCTCGGTCGCAGCGCCGATCCGTCCAATTTGTTGGTCGATGTGGCCGACTTTGGTGGTGAGATGGTCGAAGCCGACCGTGGTGGCGATGTCACCTATCACGGTCCCGGTCAACTTGTCGGGTACCCAATCCTAACGGTGCCGGGAAAGCGCGGTGGCGGCATGGCCGACACCGTCGCCTACGTCGATGGTGTCGAACAGCTCATTATCGACGTCTTGGCCGATCTCGGACTCGAGAGCGGTCGGATCACCGGCAGTACCGGCGTATGGATCGATCCGGATGGCCCCCGCCCCCGGAAGATCGCGGCGATTGGGGTGAAGCTGTCGCGTGCCCGTTCGATGCATGGTTTCGCTCTCAATGTCGCGCCCGACATGGAGTGGTTTTCCCGAATTGTTCCTTGCGGAATCACCGACAAGGGGATCACGTCGCTCGCCGCGGAGGGTGTCGACGTGGCCATGAGCGAAGTGGTCGACCTCGTTGCCGCGAAGGCGGCCGTACGTTGGGCCCCCCGAGGGCGAATCGACCGCGCCGACGTGGCCTGGCGGTCGAGCGACTCCGACTTGTCGCCGTTCAGTAGGGGAGAGGGCCCGGGTTCACCGATCGGACGCGACGGCATCGGCTACGGGGATGCCGCTGATGGCACTTCGGTCCGGCTGCTGGGCCGGCTGGCCGAGGCTGGGGTGGGATCCTCCGATCCAGTGAGACTCAAGGCTCGAAAGCCGGAGTGGATGAAGGTGCGTCTCGACCACGGGACGGCCTTTCGCGACACCCGTGCGACCTTGCGCGACCTCGACCTCGTGACGGTCTGCGAGGAGGCCGGTTGTCCCAACATCTCTGAGTGCTGGAACGACGGAACCGCCACGTTCATGATTCTCGGTGAGCGTTGCACGAGGGCCTGCGGGTTCTGTCTTGTCGACACGCTCAAGCCAAAGATGCCGGATGCGACCGAGCCGAATCGGGTCGCCGATGCTGTCGCACGTATGGAGTTGAAGCATGCAGTTGTCACGATGGTGTCTCGCGACGATCTGGCTGACGGGGGAGCCCAGGCGATCGCCGACACGGTGCAGGCGATTCGTCGGAGTTCTCCCGGGGTCTCGGTGGAGACGCTGATCTCCGATCTCAAGGGAGATGAGTCGGCTCTGGAGATCGTGTTCGATTCGAAGCCCGATGTGCTCAACCACAACATCGAGACCGTCGCGCGGTTGCAGCGAGCGGTGCGCCCCTCAGCCGGCTACGCACGGAGCCTGTCGGTCTTGGCCCGCGCCAAGTCGGCGGGCCTCGTCACCAAGTCATCACTGATCGTGGGCATGGGCGAGTCCCACGACGAGGTGGTGCAGACCCTCTCGGACCTTCACTCGGTGGGTGTCGACATCGTCACCATCGGGCAGTACCTGAGACCCACGTCGCACCACCTGCCGGTAGCTCGCTGGTGGGCACCCGAGGCGTTCGACGAGTGGAAGAAGGTGGGCGAGCAAATGGGTATAGGGCACGTGGAGTCGTCGCCGCTCACTCGATCGAGCTATCACGCCGGCAGGGCGGCGATGGAAGTATCCCAAGGTTGTTGACGCCGGGAAATGCAAGCGCTTACATGATGTAGGCGCGCCTCGACGCCCTTCTTGATTGTGAGTCATCAGTGAGCATTGTCGGTAGGCCGGATTGGTTGGCTAAATCGGTCGGATACGAGGTCTACATCCGTTCGTTCGGCGACGGCAACGGCGATGGTGTGGGCGACATGCCAGGAGTGCTTCAGCACCTCGAGCATCTGGCTTGGCTCGGGGTCGACATCGTCTGGCTGACTCCGTTCTTTCCGTCGCCGATGGCCGACTACGGCTACGACGTCGGCGACTATGTCGGTGTTGCTCCTGTGTTCGGCACTTTGGAGGACTTCGATCTGGTCGTCGAGCGCGCCCACGCACTCGGACTCAAGGTCGTCATCGACATCGTCCCCAACCATTCGAGCGATACCCACCCGTGGTTCGAGGCGTCCCGGTCGAGCATCGACAACCCGTTCCGTGATCACTACATCTGGCGAGACCAGAAGCCCGACGGCGGGCCACCAAACAATTGGGTGAGTCATTTCGGGGGCCCGGCCTGGACGCTTGATCCCGTCACCGGCCAGTACTACCTCCATCTGTTCCTCCCGGAGCAGCCCGACCTCAACTGGCGAAACCCCAAGGTCCAGGACGAATTCCTCGCGATCCTGCGAGTGTGGCTCGAACGTGGAGTCGACGGCTTCCGAATCGATGTGGCCCACGCTCTGGTCAAGGATGAGCAGCTTCGAGACAATCCCATGCTCATGTCGACCGAGGGCATCACCGATGCTCGATACCTGTTCGCATGCATGGACCATGTTCACGATCTGACTCAACCCGAGACACTGGAGATCTTCCGGTCCTGGAAGATGATCGCCGACGAGTACGACGCCGCGCTCATCGGTGAGACTTACGTTCTCGACGCCGCCGATCTGGCCAAGATGGTGCCCGGCGACGGCCTCCACGTGGGGTTTTGGTTCACCCCGATGCACATGGAGTGGAATGCCTCCGCCATCCGCCGCACACTCAGCCGCGCCACCGAAGAGGTGTCCGACAGAGTGGGCTGGGTTCAGAGCAGCCACGACGAGTCCCGTCCGGTCACGCGCTACGGAGGTGGCGACCTCGGCCGCCGACGATCACTCGGGCTCAGTGTCTTGATGATGGGCCTCCCGGGCGTGCCGTTCATCTACCAGGGCGAGGAGCTCGGCCTCGACGATGGTCTCGTGCCGGCCGATCGCCTCACTGATCCCGTTGCCACTCGAAACGA
>JAJCXW010000219.1 GCA_029263235.1 Acidimicrobiales bacterium | reverse complement strand
GTGAAGGTTCCGCTGTTCCCAGTCCACACCTGGCTGCCGGACGCCCATACCAACGCCCCCACGGCCGGATCGGTGATTCTGGCCGGCGTCATGCTGAAGCTCGGCACCTACGGATTCCTGCGTTTCGGCATCTACCTGTTCCCCGAAGCCGCTGTCTACTTCGCTCCGATGCTGATCACCCTTGGTGTGATCGGGATCATCTACGGCGCGATCGTGGCCACGATGCAACGCGACCTGAAACGCCTCGTCGCCTACTCATCGATCGCCCATCTCGGCTTCATTCTCATCGGAGCGTTCTCTCTCAACACCCAGGGCCTCGAGGGCAGCCTCCTGCAGATGGTCAACCACGGTCTGTCGACGGGAGCACTCTTCCTTCTGGTCGGCATGATCTACGAGCGCCGCCACACCCGGGAGATAGACGAGCTCGGTGGCCTGCAGAAGCCGGCCCCGATGCTGGCAGCCGCGTTCATGATCGTGATGTTGTCGTCGGTTGGGCTACCCGGCCTCAACGGTTTCATCGGCGAGTTCCTGATTCTTCTCGGTGCGTTCGCGGCTCACCGTTGGTGGGCGGTGGTTGCCGCCACTGGTGTGATCCTCGCCGCGGTCTACCTGTTGTGGGCCTATCAACGGGTCTTCCATGGCCCGGCCGAGGGCGACAACGCCACGATGCCTGATCTCACCGCCAAAGAGGGACTGGTATTGGCGTCGCTGATCTCGATGATCGTGTTCCTTGGTGTCTACCACAAGCCGGTTCTCGACCGGATGGAGCCGGCAGTTCATGCGCTGAACAGTCACGTCTAGAACAATGTTCAGAGGTTCAACGAAGCCGAAGCCGAGCATCTCGACCCGGTTCATCTCGAGGACTTGGTCACCGAACATGAAGAGACTTCCAGTGAAGGGAGCCACGACTGATGTTTGCCCAAGTCGATGTCGTGCCGGTCGAAACTCCCGAGGTGATCTGGGCCGGACTCATTCCGATCATCGCCCTGGCCGGGGGCGCCATGCTCTTGGTGATGTTCCGGTCGGTGGTGAAGCGCCTGGCGCCCAAGTTCGAGTCGCCGGCCACCACCGCTATCGGCCCGGTGTCGGTAGTTGTCGCCTACGTCCTCGGTGGCGTTGCCGGCCATGATCTTCCGTTCGACGGGGTTCGTGCCGACCTCGGAGACGGCTGGTTCTATCTGGGATTCGCCGCGGTTCTGGCGGTTTCCGCTCTGTTGGTCTGGACCCTCGACATCGGACTCGATGCCGCATTCACCTTGGGAGTGAGCGTCGTTGCGCTGACCGCCACGTGGATGCTGTGGATCGACCGCACCACTGTCGACGGTGCGTTCAATTCGATCGGCGATCAACTCGGGGTCGACGGCTTCTCGCTCGTGTTCACCGGCATCATGGCCGTGGCGGTGGGTCTCACCGCTCTCTTGCTCGACGACTACATCGATCAGGAGGGCGTCGGCGGAGTCGAGATGCATGTGCTGCTGATGCTGTCGGCTGCGGGTGGCGTGGTCATGGCCAGCGCCAACGGCCTCATTGTCTTGTTCCTCGGTCTGGAGACGTTGTCGATCGCGGTCTACGTGCTGGCGGCCATCCACACTCGTCGCATCGAATCCCAGGAGGCCGGCCTCAAGTACTTCGTGCTCGGAGCGTTCTCCTCGGCCTTCCTTCTTTACGGAATCGCGTTCGTCTACGGCGCCACTGGCTCCACCAACCTCATTGCCATTCGCGATTTCCTCGACACCAACACCTTGCTCGACGACGCCATGCTCCTGGCCGGTTTCGGCATGTTGCTGGTCGGGCTCGGGTTCAAGGTGGCGGCAGTGCCGTTCCATGCCTGGACCCCCGATGTGTATCAAGGGTCGCCGACACCGATCGTGGGCTACATGGCCTCAGCGGTGAAAGCAGCTGGGTTCGCGGCGATCGTCCGGGTGTTCATGGTGACCTTTGGGGCTTACCGGCTCGAGTGGCAGCCGGCGGTCTACGTTCTGGCGATCCTGACTCTTGGCCTGGGATCGATCCTGGCAGTCGTGCAGCGCGACACCAAACGCATGCTGGCCTACTCGTCGATCAGCCACGCCGGTTTCATCCTGGTGGGAGTGCAGGCTGCGTCCGATCGCGGTATCGCCGCGGTGGTGTTCTACGCGGCCGCCTACAGCTTCTTGGTGATCGGCAGCTTCGCCGTTCTCACCGTGGTTTCCGGCCCCGGCGACCGGGCAACCTCGCTGGAGGACCTCGATGGGTTGGCCTCGCGTCGGCCTGCTCTGGCCTTCGCTTTCACCATCTTCTTGCTGGCTCAGGCCGGCGTGCCTCTCACCACCGGATTCGTGGCCAAATTCGAGGTGATCGCTGCGGCAGTCGAAGCCAGGTCCTACTGGCTGGCGATAGTGGCGATGTTCACCGCAGTGATCTCGGCGTTCCTGTATCTGAGAATCGTGCTGGCGATGTATGTCGGGACCTCGTCCGATGAGGTTCTGGCTCGTCCGAAGAGGCGGGTCCCCACCGCTGCGGTTCTCGTCATAGGTATCGCCTTCGTGGTGACGATCGGATTCGGGCTCGTTCCCGACCCGATCGACCAGATGGCCCGCGACGCGGTGCCACAGCTGGTTGCTGCAGGCTGATCGATCCAATTGAGCCCGGCCCGGAGACACGACTCGGATCCGGTGTCGTGGGACGAAGCCCGCGAGCTTCTCGCGATCGTTCTGGTTGTCTCAGCGGTCCTGATCGTGGCGGCGCCGTTCATTCGATACCAGGTACTCGAGAGTCGCTTCGGATTCTGGGACACCCTGTCGGTGTTGCTCGCCAATGTCGGCCCGGTGCCGGGTGGACTGCTGCTGGGCGCAGCGGTGGCGGTGTGCACTGTGCAGCCGGCTGATGTGGTGCCGGCGCTTCGCCGCACCGTCGAGTACGCGAGTCTCGCCGTGGCTGCCGCGGGCGCGGTCGCGATCCTGATCGAGCTCACCTCGGCCTCGGCCAACGAGAACGCAGCGTTCTTCATTCGGCTGTCGGCGTTGGCTCAAAGGAGCATCCCCGGGATGTTGTTGGCAGGTCTCGCGGCTTGGCTGGTGCGGCGAGTGGTTCCGTTCCCGAAGTAGTGGTCGGGAATCCGGGCGTTTGAGCCTCGATACCGATAGCGTGCCGGCGCCGGACGTGTCTTGAATTCGGCATTGTTTCGTCAGCCGATCCATTAGTAGGCTCACCCCTCGTGTCCGACTTCCTTCGTAGCTACCTCACCGTCGCGATCTTCGGTCTGATAGGCGTTGCCCTGGTCGGTACGTTTCTCGGCTTGGCTCGCTTGCTGCGGCCCGACAATCCCACGAGCGAGAAACTCGAGAGTTACGAGTCGGGTGTCGATCCGACCGGCGACATGTGGTCGCAGGCCAACATCCGGTACTACATCTTCGCGCTGCTCTTCGTCCTATTCGACGTCGAGGCAGTGTTTATCTTTCCGTGGGCGATTCGACTCGAGGCCTATGGCGTCTTCGGGCTGATCGAAATGGGCATCTTCATCTTCATCTTGTTGCTCGGCTTGTTCTATGCCTGGCGTAAGGGGCTACTCCGGTGGGTCTAGTCGAATCGGGGAAGATTCCGAAGCCCCTCACCTCATTGCTCAACATGAGCCGCAAATACTCGCTGTGGGTATATCAGTGGGGTCTGGCGTGCTGCGCCATCGAAATGGGCGCTGCATTCGGATCGCCTCGCTACGACGTGATGCGACTCGGCGTGATTCCGCTGCCGGCCAGCCCACGCCAGGCCGATCTCGTGGTCATCTCCGGCACGGTCACCGACAAGATGGCGCCGGCCATCAAGCGTCTCTACGAGCAGATGCCCGAGCCGAAATACGTGATCTCGATGGGGTCCTGTGCCAACTGTGGCGGTCCCTACTGGGATTCCTATTCCGTCACCAAGGGCGTCGATCAGATCATTCCGGTCGATGTCTATGTGCCGGGTTGTCCGCCGCGTCCCGAAGCCCTTCTCGAGGGAATCGTGATGCTGCAGGAGCGCATTCAGAACGAAGACATGGCGCAACGTTGGAGGGGTGAGCCAATTGTCGTCAGCTGACTCCTCCACCGACACGACCGAAGAAGCACCAGTGGCCGAGACCGACGAAGCCCGTGAGGCTCTCCTCGCCCGTCTCTCCGACGAGCTCGGCGATGCTCTGGTTGGTTCACATCTCGTGGCCGGTGACGATCTCTGGATCCGCATCGCTCGCGATTCGTGGTTGGAGTCGGCTCGACTGCTTCGCACCGACCTCGGTTTCGCCTACTTCAGCTTCCTCTCGGCGATCGACTGGATGCCGTCGCCCTACGGCCGCAGCATGGAAAGCCAGGTCGACCTCAGCCTCGAGGACGCCGCGTCGGCCGACCCGGAGCCAACTGAACAGGGAGTGGCCGGCGGCGACACGCGTTTCCAGATCCTGGCTCGCGTCAACGACGTGTCGAGTCATCTGGGGATCACCCTGAAGGCCGACGTTCCCGACGACGACCTCAGCATCAGCAGTTGGATCGACGTCTACCCCGGAGTCAACTGGCACGAACGCGAGTGCTGGGAGATGTTCGGTATCGAGTTCTCGGGACACTCCAACCTTGAGCACCTCTATCTTCCCGGCGCGTTCGAGGGCCACCCGATGCGCAAGGACTATCCGCTGCTCGCCCGTCACGTGAAGCCGTGGCCGGGCATCGTCGACGTCGAGGCCATGCCCGACGACGGCGATGGGGAGGGCGAATCATGACCGACGTGTCGGATCGTCAGAAGCTGTCCTACATCGCGGCTCAGGCCGCCGATGCGCGGGTCAATCTCGAGATCGAGTCGGAGGGCATGACCCTCAACCTCGGTCCTCAACATCCCGCCACCCACGGAACGCTTCGCATCATCGCCCGTCTCGACGGCGAGCAGGTGATCAAAGCCGATCCGGTCATGGGCTACATGCATCGCGGTTACGAGAAGCTCACTGAGGTGCGGTCGTACCCGCAGGTCACTGCGCTGGTCAACCGCATCGACTGGTTGGGAAGCTTCGCCAACGAGGTCCCGTTCATCCTCGCCGCCGAGAAGCTCATGGAGGTCGAGGCTCCTCCTCGGGCTCAGTGGATCCGCACGATTCTCTTCGAGATGAGCCGCATCGCCAATGTGGTGCTGTTCCTCGGCGACATGGCGGTTCAGGTCGGAGCGGTGACCCCGGTGTTCTTCGCCTTCCGCGATCGCGAACACATTCTCAATCAGATGGAAGCGGTCACCGGTGGCCGGTTCCACCCCAACTTCGATCGCATCGGCGGGCTGAAGGACGACCTGCCCAAGGGCTGGGTCGATGAGACCCAACAGGTGATGAAGAAGATGCGTCGCTTCTGCGACGAGATCGAAACCCTCGTGATGGGCAACGAGATCTTCCAGGCCCGAACCCGTGGTATCGGTATCATTCCGGCCGATGTCGGGCTGTCCTACGGACTGTCTGGTGCCAACATTCGCGGCTCGGGAGTCGACTACGACCTTCGTCGCGACAACCCATGTGGTCTGGTTCACGACCAGATCGACTGGAAGGTCTGGACCCACCCCGACGGTGATTCGTTCTCGAGGTTCTGGGTCCGACTCCAGGAGGTGCGTGAATCGACTCTCATGGTCGATCAGCTTCTCTCCGACATTCCGGCGGGGCCGATCATGGCCAAGGTGCCGAAGATCATCAAGGTTCCGGCCGGTGAGGCCTACGTCGAGACCGAGAATCCGTTGGGCGCGATGGGCTACTACGTCGTCTCCAAGGGCGACCTCGTGCCGTTCCGGGTCAAGATCCGTTCGGCGTCGTTCTCCAACGTTTCGATCACGCCCTGGCTGCTTCAGGGTGTCTACGTCCCCGACATCATCACGATCCTCGGAAGCCTGTACTTCATCCTGGGAGACATAGACCGGTGATGACTCTGGCCGAGCTGGCGTATTGGCAATCGACTTCGCTTCGCGTCGTGGGTGGCTTGGCCGCGGTACTGCTGATGGCCGGCACGCTGGTCTACCTGCACCTGTTCAAGCTCGTGAGCTTCATGCAGAGCCGGTTGGGCCCCATGGAGACCGGCCCCTACGGCTCGCTGCAGTTGTTGGCCGAAGTCGGGAAGTTCCTCCAGAAGGAAGACATCTTCCCCCGCAAGGCCGACCGGTTCGTGTTCGCCGCCGCGCCGTTCGTGGTGCTGATGTCGACCTTCCTTTTGGTCGTGGTCGTGCCCGGCGGGCCTGACGCATGGTTCATCGACAGCGATCTCGGCATCTACCTAGCCATGGCCGTCTCGTCGGTTTCGGTGATCGGCATCCTGATGGCTGGCTGGGGTTCGGCCAACAAGTACTCGCTCATGGGCGGGCTGCGGGCCACCGGACAGCTCATCGCCTACGAGTTGCCGTTGATCCTCGCGGTCGTGGGTGTGGTCATCCAGGCCGGCACCATGAACATGCAGGGAATCGTTCTCGCTCAGGCCGACGGTGAGATCTTCGGATGGGGCGCCATCGGCAACCCGTTCATCCTCACCCAGTTCGTCGGGCTGGCGGTGTTCCTGATCGCGATGCAGGCCGAACTCACCCAGTCGCCGTTCGACATGCCTGTTGCCGAGTCCGAACTCGTCACCGGCTACATGACCGAGTACTCCGGAATGCGATTCCTTCTGTTCTTCATCGGAGAGTTCGCGACCGCCGGTGTGTTCTCGGCCATCGCCGCGGTGTTGTTCCTCGGCGGATGGTACGTGCCGGGCATCGACTCGGACAGCAACGCCTTCAATGTCATCGGCCCGTTGGTGATGCTCGGCAAGGTCGTCTTCGTGTCGTTCCTCGTCTTCTGGGCCCGCTTCACGTTCCCGCGGTTCCGTGAGGACCAACTGCAGCGGCTGGCGTGGAAGTTCCTCATCCCGATTGCCTTGGTCAACATCGTGGCCACCGGCATCCTCAAGGTCGCTTTCTAGGATTCGCATGGGACTCGTACCAGGACTCATCAAAGGCCTCGGCGTCACCGGGGGAACGCTTCTCCGAACCGTGTTCCCGGGGGGCATCAAGCGACCCTTCCCCACGCCGGTCAAGGGCGCCCAGACCGTGCAGTATCCCCACGAGAAGGAAGCTCCCGTGCCGCGTGCACGTGGAGTGATCGCTCTTCACGAGGACAACTGCACGGCTTGCATGTTGTGTGCTCGTGAGTGCCCCGATTGGTGCATCTACATCGAGGGTCACAAGGAAAAGGCTCCGCCGCGTCGTGCTGGTGGCAAGCCCCGCCAGAAGAACAAACTTGATCGCTTCGACATCGACTACGCACTCTGCATGTATTGCGGAATCTGCGTTGAGGTGTGCCCATTCGAGGCCCTCTTCTGGAGTCCGGAGTTCGAGTACTCCGAGCCGAGGATCGCCGATCTGCTCCACGACAAGTCTCGTCTCGGCGAGTGGATGGAGACCGTGCCGCAGTTCGAGGACTACGAAGACGGCGCGGCCGTGAAGATCAAGAAGGTGCCGAGCACATGAGCGCACTTCTCGCAGCGGTGTCCGCCGACTCAGATCAGTTCGTGGCCCAGAACGTGTTCTTCGGCGTCATCGCATTGCTGATGATCGTGTCGGCCCTGAAGGTCGTCACCACATCCAATGTGGTCCACGCCGCCCTCTGGTTGGTCCTTGTTCTTGCCGGGGCCGCCGCCCAGTTCATTCTGCTCGGCTCAGAGTTTGTCGCCGTCACCCAGGTGCTTGTCTACATCGGCGCTGTGGTCGTGCTGTTCCTGTTTGGTGTGATGCTCACTCGTGCGTCGATGGGCGACGACGAGACGGCGGCCGGAGAGAAACGAGTGATGGCTGCTGTCGTGGCCGGCTTGTTGTTGGCCGTAATGAGCGTCGCTCTCATCGACACTTTCGCCGACGATCGTGTCGTGATCGACGAACCCCAGTTGGTCAGCACCGTCGCCGACTCCATCTTCTCGCAGTACATCGTGCCTTTCGAGGCCGTGTCGGTGCTGCTGCTCGCCGCCCTGATCGGGTCCATCGTCGTGGCCAGGAAGGACTGATCATGCTTCTCAATCAGTTCCTGCTTCTCGCCGCTGTGCTGTTCTGCATCGGGGTCTATGGAGTGCTGGTTCGTCGCAACGGCATGCTCGTGCTGATGTCGATCGAACTGATCCTCAACTCCGTCAACATCAACCTGGTGGCGTTCGGCGCCCTCACCGACGACGTGGGCGGTGAGGTGTTCGCATTGTTCACGATCGCCGTCGCGGCTGCCGAAGTCGGCGTCGGCCTCGCCATCGTCCTGCTCATGTACCGCAACCGCCGCAGCATCGACCTCTCTGAGGCCGACCTGTTGAAGGGCTGACACAGTCGTGAACCTGCTTCTACTAGCCGCCGAGGGTGCCACCAGCGTCCCGCTCGCCGTCTCCGACGGCGCCAACTGGTTCCTCGAGCACGCCTGGATTGTTCCGCTGCTACCAGCGCTCTCGTTCCTGGTGATCCTGTTCTTCGGAAAGCGCATGCCGAGGAAGGGTGCCGAGGTCGGTATCGCTGCGGTCGGGCTGGCGTTCCTGTTCTCGGTCGTGGCCGGAATCGCATGGATCGACCACCGCGACAACTTCACGCTTCCCGAAGCTTCGGGCGAGCACGCCCTGGTCATCGACGGATCCTCGGAATCAGTCGATCAGATCGTGTTGGCCGCCGAGGAGGGTGCCGCGGGCGACGCCCACGGTGAGGCCGAGAATCCGACCATCGCCATTCATCAGAGCACCACCTGGTTCCACAACGGCGATGTCGCATTCGACGCCGGAATCCTCGTCGACGGGCTCAGCGTCGTGCTGCTGTTCGTGGTGACTCTCGTATCGCTGCTGGTCCACATCTACAGCACCGACTACGTCGCCGGCGACCGCCGCTACACCCACTTCTTCGCCTTCCTGAGCCTGTTCACGGCTTCGATGCTGTTCTTCGTGCTCAGCGACAACATTCTTCAGATGATCGTCGGTTGGGAGCTCGTCGGTGTCTGTTCGTGGGTGCTGATCGGCCACTGGTGGGAAGAGAAGGCCAACTCCGACGCGGCCATGAAGGCGTTCCTCACCAACCGGGTCGGCGATATCGGCCTCTTGGTCGGAGTCACCATCTTGTTCTGGGCCGCTGGTCACGGCAGCTTCGACATCCTCACCATCAACAGCAACATCATCAACGGCGGTGTGAGCCACACAGCATTGGTGGTCGCCGCCTTGTCGCTCACCGCGGCGGTGATGTCGAAGTCGGGCCAGTTCGTGCTCCACACTTGGCTGCCCGACGCCATGGCCGGTCCCACTCCGGTCTCTGCTCTCATCCACGCCGCGACGATGGTCGTGGCGGGCATCTACATGGTGGCCCGTCTCTATCCGGTGTTCTTCGAAGGTATGCAGATCGGTGGATCGAGCATCAACCTGCTGGCCACCATCGGC
>JAJCXW010000218.1 GCA_029263235.1 Acidimicrobiales bacterium | reverse complement strand
CGCCGGCGGCGACCTCAAGGACCTTGAAAGCGTCAGGACCCGGGACGACGCCCGGGCCATGGCTGACGGCGCAAAGCAGGCGTTCGAAGCGATCCGCCGCTTTCCGGTGCCGGTGGTCGCGGCGCTTAACGGCGACGCACTGGGCGGCGGCGCCGAGCTTGCGGTCGCCTGCGATTTCCGGATCTTCGCCCATCATGCTCGCATCGGCTTCGTGCAAGGGCGGCTAAACATCTCCACCGCCTGGGGCGGCGGTGTCGATCTCATGCGCCTCGTCGGTCCGGCGGTCGGACTCCGGCTGTTGAGCCGAAGCGAGTTGATCACCGGACCGGACGCCCTCGCCATCGGCCTCGGCGATGCCACCGCATCCACTGACCAGTCGTTGGCGGACCTAATTGCCGATTTCCTGGAGCCGATCAAAACGCAGGCGCCGCAGGCCCTTCGCGCCTTCAAAGCAGTGGCGATGGCGGCCCGCGTCGGTGCGCCGCACTCCGACATGCTTAAGCTGGAGACCGAGACCTTCAGCGAGACCTGGGTCCACGATGATCACTGGAGAGCCGCCGAAGCGTTCCTCGGCGGACGCAAGTAGGAAAAACAAGGAGGTTATCATGACCGACGCAGCGGCGACCACAAAGCCACGAGAGACGGCATCCGACTGCGAGCGTGTTTCGACGGCGACGCCGTCGGGCATTGAGGTGCCCGAAGTGGTCACCGCCGGGATGGCCGGCGGCGCGGACTTGGAAGGCCCGGGCCAATACCCCTTTACCCGGGGCATCTTCGCCAACGGCTATCGCGGGCGGCTTTGGACTTTCCGCCAGTATTCGGGTTTCGGCTCGGCCGAGGAAACCAACGAACGCTACCGTTTCCTGCTCGAGCGTGGTCAGACGGGTCTCTCTGTAGCCCTGGATCTGCCAACTCAGTGCGGTTACGACCCCGACGACCCGATGGCCCGCGCCGAGGTTGGTAAGGTCGGTGTATCGCTTTCGAACCTGGCGGAGATGGAGGTTCTGTTCGACGGCATCGATCTTGGAGAGATTTCGACGTCGTTCACCATTAACGGCACCGCCGCCATCATCTACGCCATGTATCTGGCCACCGCCGACAAACAAGGCGTGGCGCGGGACAAGCTGACCGGCACGATCCAGAACGACATCCTCAAAGAGTACGTTGCCCGCGGCACGTGGATATTTCCGGTCCGGCCGTCGATGCGGCTGATCGCCGATTCGGTGCTCTATTCCAACGATGAAACGCCACGCTTCAATCCGATCAGCATCGCCGGCGCCCATGTGCGCGACGCCGGGGTCACGGCGGCGGCGGAAATCGCCTATACACTGGCGAACGGGCTGGCCTACGTCGACGAACTGTTGCGGCGTGGCGGCGACATCAATCGGTTTGCCCGACGCCTCAGCTTTTTCTTTTACGTCCACATGGACTTCTTCGAGGAGGTTTGCAAATTCCGCGCCGCCCGGCGCATCTGGGCGAAGCTCCTGAAAGAGCGCTACGGCGTGACCGACGAGAAGGCTCTGATGTTCCGCTTCGGGGTCGTCTGCGGCGGCTCGTCGCTGACTGCGGCCCAGCCCTACAATAACATCGTCCGCGTCGGCATCGAGAACATGGCCGCCGTGCTTGGCGGCGCGCAGTCCATCTTCACTTGCGCCTATGACGAGGCGTTTCAGATCCCGACCGAGGCATCGGCCGAGATCGCGCTCCGCACCCAGCAAATCATCGCCCACGAAAGCGGCATCGCGCGCACAGTCGATCCTCTCGGCGGGAGCTACTACGTGGAGTGGCTGACCGACAGCATGGAAGACGAAATCATGCGCATCATCGGTGAGATTGAGGACATGGGCGGCGCCGTCCGGGCCATCGAGGAAGGGCGCATCCAGCAGATGACCGCCGAGGCCGCGTGTCGCCGCAAGCAGGCCCAGGACCGAGGCGAGACCGTTGTCGTCGGCGTCAACGCCTTCCACAACCCCGGCGAGGACCAGGACTTCGGTGAGGTCTTCCGCCTCGATCCGGCGCTTAGCCGCACGGTGTTGGAAAAGTTGGAGGCAGTGAAGGAGCAACGTGACGGAAAGGCGGTGGCCAAGGGCCTCGACCGGCTTGAGAAGGCGGCGGCCAAGGAAGACGAGAACCTGTTGCCCTATTTTGTCGAGTGCTGCCACGCCTACGCCACCGTCGGCGAGATGGTGGCGACGCTTAAAGGGCGATGGGGTGAGTTCGAGGAGCCGATCCGGTTGTGATGTCATGAGCCTTAATTTGAAACGCATACTCATCGCCAAGCCGGGGCTCGACGGCCACGACGTCGGGGCCAAAGTCATTGCCATGGCGCTTCGCGACGCCGGAGCGGAGGTCATCTACACCGGGTTGCGAAAGGCGCCCGAAGCGATCGCCCGCATCGCCGTCGAGGAGGACGTGGATGCTGTCGGTCTTAGTATCCTTTCCGGCAACCACAAGGAACTGGCGATCGATACGATTCGCTGTCTGGTTGAGCTGGGCGCCGACGACATGGCGGTCTTTGTCGGTGGCACGATCCCCGCTCAGGACTTGTTTGATTTGAAACAGGCCGGCGTCAGGGACGTGTTTACCGCCGCCATGACAATCGACGACGTAGTCGCCGCCATCGATCAGGCGATCGGCGCTCCGGAAAGCGGTCAATGACGGGCGACCCAAACGGCGGCCCGCTGGCCGGCATCCGGGTGTTGGAGCTCACCCACATGCTAGCCGGACCCTATTGCGGCATGCTGTTGGCGGACCTTGGGGCCGAGGTGATTAAGATCGAGCCGCCGGCCGGCGATATCGCCAGGCGGATCAGCCCTCATACCGTCGGCCCTCACAATGCGTACTTCGCCAGTCTAAACCGCAACAAAAAGAGCGTCGTCCTGGACCTCGTTGACGATGGCGACAGAGCTCGTTTTCACGAACTGGTAAAGAGCGCACAGGGCCTGATAACCAACATGCGGCCCTCGGCGATCCTGAAGCTTGGACTCACCTATGACCAGCTCAAGGGTATTAACGAAGGCATCGTGTGCGTTGCGCTTACCGGTTACGGGCTCGAGGGCGCCTTCACCGACAAGCCGGCCTACGACTATATCATCCAGGCGCTCGTCGGCGTCATGGCGATGACCGGTGAGCCCCATGGGCCGCCGGTGAAAACCGGTTATTCGGCAGTCGACAATTCAGCCGGGATCATGGGGGCTCTGGGCCTGGTGGCCAAGATCGTCGGCGGCCGGGGAGGCCAAATAGACGTGTCGCTCTACGACGTCATGCTGTCGCAGCTCAACTACGTCGCCGGCGCGCATCTGAACGCCGACGAGAATCCAGGTCGCTTGGCCGGCGGGGCGCACCCCTACATCGTGCCGGCGCAGCTGTTCGAGACCCGGGACGGGCATTTGGCGCTGTTCATCACCCACGACGGTTTCTGGCGGAAGTTCGCCGAAGAAGCGCGAAAGCCCGAGTGGTTGACCGACCCGCGCTTCGCTACCATGGCGGCGCGCACCGCCAACCGTGAGGCCGTCGTCGGCGCTATCGGCAAACTACTGAAGACGAATGACACCGTGAATTGGGTGGCGCGCCTCGATCCACTCGGGATCGTCGTCGCCGGCGTTGGGACGCTTTCGCAGGCGCTCGCGGGCGACATCGTTCGCGAACGCGGGTTGGTTCAAGAGATTCCCGTCGCAGACGCCACGCTCAGGGTCATTGCCAGCCCATTCAAATTCTCGGACTTCGGGGCAAGCTACCGTCCGCCGCCGCTCCTCGGTGAACACACCGACTCTATTTTCGAGCCGACGGCCGGTCCCGATTGACCAAAGGTATCTCGTTCATGTGATGCCTTTTATGGAGAGGCGCAGAAGCGGGTGAGCGCCGACCGGCAATGGGGACACCAAGCCTCCGGTGGAGCGATTGATAGAGCGCTATGCCACTGCTGGCCTTCTCAATGAGTATGTGGTGGGCATCCCATCGTTTGGCATGCTCGGGAACGAACTGCGGAAGAGTTGGGAATTTCACTCGCTTGCGCCACACATCCAGAATGTAGATGTCTTTACCCTTGATTCCTGCGGTAATGCATACCGAGTAGGAGTTCCTCTCACCCGTCTCGGCGGCCGTATTATAGCTTTGCAAGATGATGTCACAGAGGTCCGGATCGACGGTACCCTTGTACCTTTTGAACCAAGTATCTTGAATCATGTTGCCTTCTTCGCGTACTGGGGATTGGCGTGGTCGGCGACGCCTGGGCAGTGGTTTATGAATCGAGACGTCGGGAGGTCTCCCCAGCGACTTAGTCTTGTTCCTTGTAAGGCCGTCCCGCAGTCAATTCTGGTCCAGCCACATGATCGCCGGCCGCCAAACTTTGTTACAAAAAAGCGGTAATCCGGACAAACTTCAGTCACATATGTGCGCTCTAATCTGCATCAAGTAAAAGCGTTTCACCCAACCACAAATCATTCCGCGTGATACGGCTACCCGCTAAACCCTGGAGAAACTGGAGGACCGGATCATGTGGAACAACTCTTGGACGAACGGCGATATGATAGGTTGGGGCGACAGTGCCTGGCACGGCTTTTTCGGTTTCCACGGAATTCTTTCCGTTATTCTTTTGGCGCTGATCGTCGCGGTCGTCATCGCACTCTTTCGCGACCAGACGCTTGAACGTGGAAACGAAACGAACCATGCGCCGCGAAATCACGGATAACCCAGAGGCTGGATGATCGAATGAACAATACCCACACTGAACCGAGCCCCCATGCATTTGTTCGGGGGCTCGATGCAAATCGCGACTCGCTTATCTTTCTTCTCGACCAATACTTTCACCCGCGGGTGATGTGCGCCGAGCCCGGCGGGTCGTGCAATCGGATCGAGGATACCATCCACTTTTTGGTCCGAAATTTGAGG
>JAJCXW010000217.1 GCA_029263235.1 Acidimicrobiales bacterium | reverse complement strand
CCCCTCCGACCAAGCCGAAGTAGGGCCAGGCCGCGCTGTCGGTAATGAGCAGGAATCCCGTCGCCACCATCGTCCACAACGTGAAGAAGTCCCATAGGGCTTCACCCCTGATGTCGGACCAATACACGGGATCGACGTCGTCCTCAGCCTCCATCAAATTGAGACTCGTGGCGGTCTTCGGAGCCAACCACGAAATCGACTGACCCGCCCAACACAGCAGTGAGAGAACCACGACGACAATCCCCCACCCGACCTGCATGGCGTCTCCTTTGTCGATCCGCTGGCAACGACAAGTAGACAACTATTGTGCGACGCTGTCGTATGAAGTTACGAATCGGGTACGGAATTGGCGCGGCGCCAAGCCTGCTCGCCGACGTGGGTGGCCTGGGCCGTGTGGTGGACGACCTCGACCGACTCGGGTACGACTCGCTCTGGTTCCCCGAACGAGTCAACAGCCCCCAACTCGACCCGATCGTGGCCATGTCGTATGTCGCCGGTCGTTCCGAACGCCTCAAGTTCGGGCCCGCCGTATCGGTGATACCCGGCCGCAACCCGATACTGATGGCCAAGGCTCTGGCGAGCCTCGATCTCGTGTCGGGGGGAAGGTGCCTGGCGGCGTTCGGACTTGGAATCGCCAAGGCTGCCGAACACCAGGCGTTCCAGGTCGGACGAATGGAGCGAGCACCGTGGCTCGAGGAGGCCCTCCCGTTGATGCGGCGGCTCTGGACCGAGGACGTGGTCGATCACCAAGGTGAGCGATTCCATGTCGAAGGCGCCCGGGTTCTTCCCAAGCCATTGCGCGATCCGTTCGAGGTGTGGCTCGGCGGCCAGGCTCCATCGGAACTTCGTCGCACTGGCCGACTGGCTGACGGTTGGCTTGCTTCGTTCTCCACGCCACACGACGTGTCCGTGGGTATCGCCGCGATCAAACAGGCGGCAGCCGATGCCGACCGTTCGATCGATGCTGATCACTACGGAGTGCTCATTCCCTATGTCGACGGTGCGGTTCCCGACCTGTTGGCGACACGTGTCGCCGACCGACGTCCCGATGCCGACCCCCGCGATGTCGTGGCCACTTCACACTCGAGGATGGCCGAGATGATCTCGGAGTTCGCCGAGGTGGGAGCGTCGAAGTTCGTGATGTTTCCGGTGGTTGAGCCGCCCGACTGGACGGCCGAATTGACCGCCCTGGCCGACGCCACCCTGTCGCTGCAGACCTGACACTCTCAGCCGTGAGAGCCGGAAGAATCTCCCGGCTTTGTAGTTCGCCAGATTGTATGAGACCATACGGACTGCATGACCGACCATTCGATCGACACCCGAACGACACCGCGTGTCACGCCGTCTTGGCGTCGCTTCGAGATCGCCATCATCGCGACCGCCCGTGAGCTTCGAGCCACCTTCGACGAACGACTGTCGGTCCTCGACCTCAACCTCTCCCAGGCCACTCTCCTCGCCTACGTCACCGACTTCGGATCGAGCACACAGACCGAATTGGCCGACATGGTCGGCTTGGGTCGCGCCGCCACCGGCACCATGATCGATCAGCTCGAGCAACGCGGCCTGCTCAAGCGTCTCCCCGACCCCGACGATCGCCGAGTCTGGCTCGTTGCCGCCACCGCCGCCGGCGAGTCACTGGTCGACGACTTCTACGAACTCGACCGCGGCCTGCGCGTCGAGTTCCGACAGGGCATCTCACGAGACGACCGCCATCAGCTGGCCGATCTTCTCGACCGCCTCTCGCTCAACATCGCCGCCGCTCGTGGCGAGGGCCGAGATGCCACCGATCCGCTATCCAACACCACCTGAAATCAGGAGCACGACCATGCCAGAAGCCGTCATCGTAGATGCCGTCCGCACCCCCACCGGCAAACGCAACGGGAAGCTCAAGGACTGGCATCCGGCCGACCTGGCCGCCCATGTCCTCGAGGCCCTGGCCGAACGAAACATTCTCGACCCGGCTGAGGTCGACGATGTCATCACCGGATGTGTGATGCAGGTCGGGCCACAATCTCTCAACATCGGCCGCAACGCAGTCCTCGCCGCCGGCTGGCCCGAGTCGGTGCCCGCCACCACCGTCGACCGACAGTGCGGATCCAGCCAGCAGGCGATCCACTTCGCGGCCCAGGGAGTGATGGCCGGCGCCTACGACGTCGTGATCGCCCTCGGAGTCGAGTCGATGACCAACGTTCCGATGGGGGCCAGCGTGGTGCAGGGAATGGACTTCCCCTTCCCCCAAGCCATGCAGGATCGCTACGCCGACACCGGACTCCCTCCCCAGGGCATCGGAGCAGACATGATCGCCGACGAATGGGGCATCACCCGAGAGGATCTCGATGCTTTCAGCGCCGAAAGTCAGCGTCGGGCCGAGCAGGCCACCAACGAAGGTCGCTTCGAGAATGAGATCGTGCCGGTACCGGTGGAGATCGACGGCGAGACCGAGATGCTCACCAAGGACGAAGGAATCCGCCCCGGCACCACCGCTGATGTGCTCGCCGGACTCAAGCCGGCATTCCAGGAAGACGGACGTATCACCGCCGGCAACTCTTCGCAGATCGCCGACGGCGCGGCCGCCCTCTTGATCATGAGCGCCGAGAAGGCCGCCGAACTCGGATTGAAGCCAAGGGCCCGCTTCCACGCCTTTTCGGTGGTGGGGGCCGACCCAGTCACCATGCTCAAAGGTCCGATTCCCGCCACAGCAAAGGTGCTCGACAAGGCCGACCTTGGCGTCGACGACATCGATCTGTTCGAAGTCAACGAGGCGTTCTCGTCGGTCGTGCTCGCCTGGCAGAAGGAAACCGGCGCCGACCTCTCCAAGGTCAACGTCAACGGTGGAGCCGTCGCCCTCGGACACCCGCTCGGATGTTCCGGAGCGAAGCTGATGACCACTCTCGTCAACGAACTCGAAAGAACCGGCGGTCGCTACGGTCTTCAGGCCATATGCGAAGGCGGCGGTATGGCCAACGCAACAATCATTGAAAGGATCGATTCCTGATGCCACGTATGAACCTTGAGGGCAGTTCCTCCATAGTCACCGGTGGTGCCTCCGGAATCGGCGAGGCGAGCGCACGTCAGCTCGCCGCCGCCGGTTCGCGAGTGGTTATCGCCGACCTCAACGAAGCGAGAGGCCAAGCGGTCGCCTCCGAGCTGGGAGGGCTATTCGTAAAGTGCGATGTCTCCTCGACCGAGGACGCCGACTCAGCGGTCGCCGCCGCGTCGGAGATGGGCCCGCTGCGCGCCCTTGTCAACTCGGCCGGTATCGGATTCGCGGGTCGAACCATCGACCGCAACAACGTGCCCATGGACCTCGACCGGTTCTCCTTCGTATTGAAGGTCAACCTGATCGGGACGTTCAACATGCTCAGCCGTTCGGCGGCAGCTATGGCCCAGACCGATCCTGTCGACGACGACGGAAGTCGTGGGGCCATTGTCAACATGGCTTCGGCCGCGGCGTTCGACGGCCAGATCGGGCAGTGCGCCTATTCGGCATCCAAGGGCGGCGTGGTGGGAATGACCCTGCCGATCGCCCGCGATCTCAGTGCCGTGGGAGTCCGGGTCAACACGATCGCTCCCGGCTTGATCGACACACCGATCTACGGTGAAGGTGAGGCCTCCGAGGCATTCAAGACCCATCTGGGACAGTCGGTACTGTTCCCCAAGCGGCTCGGCACCGGCGAGGAACTCGCCTTCACCGTGATGGAGTGCATCACCAATCCGTATCTCAACGCCGAGACGATTCGTCTCGACGGTGGCATCCGGATGCCCCCCAAATAGCCGCATCCATTCAGAGCAGGAGAAACACATGAGCGACGAAACAACCGAAGAGGCCGTTCTCACCGAGCGCCGAGGACAGGTCCTGGTCATCACCCTCAACCGGCCCGACCAGATGAACGCCATCAACGGCGCCCTGTCAACTGGTCTGTGGGCGGCGATACAGGAACTCGACGCCGACCCCGACCTCACAGCTGGGGTACTCACCGGCAACGGTCGAGGATTCTGTTCGGGTATGGACCTCAAGGCGTTCTCGCGGGGCGAGGACATCGGCCCGATGTTCGAGTTCGTTCAGGCCGGAGCCCAGAAGCCCCTCATCGGGGCCATCGAAGGATTCGCACTGGCAGGAGGACTCGAACTTGCGTTGTCGTGCGACCTTCTCGTGGCGGCCAACGGCGCCAAGCTGGGAATCCCGGAGGTGAAGGTGGGCCTGTTCGCCGCCGGAGGCGGGGTGATCCGGCTCACCAGTCGGGTCGGCTACGGCAAGGCCATGGAGATGGCGATCACCGGCGATCCGATCAGTGCCGAGGACGGCATGAACTTCGGACTCATCAGCCGGCTTGCCGAGCCCGGTGAAGCGCTCGACACGGCCATTGAGCTGGCCGAGCGGGTCGCCGGCAACGCTCCTCTGGGGGTTGCGGCCTCCAAGAAGATCGTTCGGTCGAGCATCGGCGCCACCGAAGACGAGCTATGGGCGATCCAGCGACCACTGCAGATGTCGGTGTTCACATCGAAGGATGCGGCCGAAGGTCCGGCTGCGTTCGCTCAGAAGCGCAAGCCCGAGTGGTCGGGCACCTGACCGGCACGAAGCCGAGTCAGGCCGCCAACACGCCGATTCGGTCATAGGCACCGTCGAGGATCTCGTCGGTGGGTCCGCCGAGCCAGTCGAGCACTTCGGCGTAGATCGAACGTTCATCGACGGTGGTACGCACGTCGCCGTCGGCAAGCTCGGTCAGATCGAGTTCGCCATGGACAGCTCGACCGTTGACGGACGGTCCCATCACGAACTGCACGCCTCCTTGGCCGTGGTCGGTTCCGCCAGAGCCGTTCTCCACGACCCGGCGACCAAACTCGGACGTGGTCATCAACGTGACCTCGTCGGCGTGTCCGTCGGCTTCGATCTGTTCCATGAATGCTGCGATTCCCGTCGAGAGGTCCGCGAGCAGATTGGCCTGACGGCTCGTCTGGTCGGCATGGGTGTCGTAGCCGTCGACGCCGATCGTGATCACCTGTGTGCCAAGACCCAGATCGATGATGCTGGCCGCAGATCGGAACAGCATCTCGGTGTTGCGGCCGGTATCGGAGGAGTCGTCGGAGCTGTCGGAGAACACCTGTGAGATGAGCTCCACCGACTCGACGGTTGTGGGGATCGCCTGTTGCGCCCGGGCGAGATACGGATCGGCATCGAGCGGTGAGGCCGTCGAGAGGAACGCTTGGATCAAGGCTTCGGAATCAGTGCCCGGAGTGGTCTGGAGCTGAAAGGCCTGTGGGGAACGAATGACGGTGGCAAGGCTCTGTTCGCTGACCAGAGCCGGAGCTCCTCCACCGAGAGCGATCGCCCGCAGCGGATCGGGGTCGCCGGTGAGGGTGGCATCGAGCCACCTCCCGAGCCATCCCGTGGTCGACACGGCTCCGGCCACCCCCGACCACCAGGTGTCCATCGACTTGAAGTGAGATCGACTCTGAAGTGGTATCCCGACACCCTCCACCGCAGCCAGCGAACCGAGGTTCCACCAGCGACTCAATGGTTCGAGCGACGGGTGCAGGGAGAAGTCGGTGTCGGCAAGGACAACGAGCTCCGATTCCGGGATTGCGAGAGTTGGGCGGGCGTCGCGGTAGAGACCGCTGGCTGGCACCAGCGCGTTGAGGCCGTCGTTTCCTCCTGCCATCTGCACCAACACGAGCACCCGATTGCCAGCCGGGAGGCTGGTGGGGGGATGTGTCGTGGTGGAGGTCGTCGTGGTTGCGGGCCCGGCGGTGGTCGTGGTCGGGGCCGATGTCGACTCCTCCACGCTGTCGCGGATCAGAGCGGCCCATGCCCCTCCACCGACGGCGGTCGCTCCCGCCACCCCTCCTGCTGCACCGAGGAACTTTCGTCTGCTCAACATGGCTTCTCCTAGGCGATCAGAAGGTCGGGGGATGCAAGGGCCAGCGCCAGGTGGCTCTCGCCGGGACGAAGTCCCGCTGACTGGGACAGATCGGAAAGGGCATCGATCGTCGACTGTGAGAAGCCCTCGGGACGAACCAGAAGATCGGCAAGGTCGTCCCACCGTGATTCGGCGGCAGCTTGCAGGGTCGGGGCCCCCTCGGGTGTTCGGCCGGCGAGCACGCCGGAGGCCGAGAAACGCAGAGCTGTGGTGGACGACGACAGCCACGCCGCCGCACCCGGATACCCGGCAACGTTGGGCGGCTGGCCGGGCATCTGACCCATGTGTCTCAGGATCGTGACAGCCAGCTGCGGTTCGATGTCGGCTCCGGTGGCCTTCACGGCTTGGACCAGCCAGGGCAGCGGTGCCAATACAACCGGGCTGGATTCGCCCGCAACTCCGGCCTCGAGAATCGCTCGGGCCAGCGGCCGAATCTCCAGTGATTCTGCGGAGAAGAGAGCAGCGAGGTCGTCGATCACCGCCGACGAAACGTCGCCGAGGAAGAAGCGGGCCATCTTGGCGGCGATGAATCCCGGAACGGCCGGGTGGTCGAGAGCGGCGTCGACGACCGTGTCGACGTCGTGGACCCCCGACACGCCTAGGAAGGTCTGCGGAGTGTCGTCGTGACGATTGCGGACGAACTGGACCTTCCATCCGTCGCGGCGCCGCACCACATATCCGGTGAGGGCGATCGCTGCCGCTCTCACATCCTGTTCGGTGTAGTTGCCGATGCCGAGCGTGTAGAGCTCTTGGAGTTCGCGTCCGTAGTTCTCATTGGGCGATGCGCCGGTGGAGGTGGCGCCGTCGAGAAACACGAGCATGGCCGCGTCGACGGTGACTTTGCGGACCATCTCGCGGAAGTTGCCCATCGACTCCGTGCGCAGCAGGTCGAGGTGCTGGATCATCGTGTGTAGATCCTTGACCACCGATGCCGACACCGCGAAGTGATCGTGCCAGAACCAGCTGAGAGCGTCTTCGAACGGGCGCTGGGTCGTCGCGAGATTCTCGAGCCACAACGACAGCGCCTCTAGGCCCTGCTCCCCCGCATTGTCCGGATCCCTGATGAACACGAAGTCGGCCCAGGGCGACACCGAAGCCGTGACACCGTTGAGGTCAGGCGAGGTCATCCCGTCGAGCACACTCGTGGTGCCTTGAGCGGTCAGGTCGTCCAGCTCGCCCGGGGCCAGGCCCCAGCCGGCTCGGCGGGCCAACCATGCGATTTCTGATCTGGTATCCACGAGAACGATCCTCGCCGACGATTGTGATGGAATCGTTATCGAATTCGAATCCTTCGACGAAGTGTCAGAGTTGGTCGAGAGCCAGCGACAGGTCGTCGATCAGGTCGACTTTCGACTCGAGGCCGACACTCAACCGGACCAGGTCCTCCGGAACTTCGAGCGGTGAACCCGCAGCAGAAGCGTGGGTCATGGCCCCCGGGTGTTCGATCAGCGACTCGACCGCACCGAGTGATTCGGCGAGAGTGAACACCTTGGTGGAAGCGGCGAATCGCATCGCCGCGTCTCGTCCTCCGCTCAGCCGGAGCGAGACCATTCCACCGAAACCGGACATCTGTCGTGCGGCGACATCGTGTCCCGGATGAGTGGGCAGACCCGGCCAGAGAACCTCTGCCACCCGCGGATGGTCGATCAGCAACTCGACCACCGCCGCAGCGTTGTCGCAGTGCCGATCCATCCGCACCGGCAGGGTCTTGAGGCCGCGCGTGGTGAGGAAGTTGTCGAAGGGACTTCCGACCGCCCCGACCGCGTTCTGCAGATACTCCAGCTTTGCTGCCAACTCGTCGTCGTCGAGAGCCAGAAACCCCCCGACCACGTCGGAGTGGCCGCCGCAGTACTTCGTGGTGGAGTGGACAACGACATCGGCGCCCAAGCTCAGCGGCTGCTGGAGGTAGGGGGTGGCGAATGTGTTGTCGACAACGAGCAGTGCGCCGGAGGCGTGTGTCACTTCGGCGACCGCATCTATGTCGATCACGGTGAGCAGTGGATTGGTGGGGGTCTCGGCCCAGACCATCCGTGTGGATGGGGTCATCGCCGAGGCGAGGGCATCGACATCGGTGAGATCGACCGCAGTCCAGGTGACGCCAACGGGAGCCACCACCGCCGAGACCAGACGATAGGTGCCGCCATAGGCGTCGTTGCCCAAGATCACATGGTCGCCCGGCAACAATGTTCGCAGCAACGTGTCCTCGGCTGCCATGCCCGACGCGAACGCCAGCCCGTGAGCTGCCCCTTCGAGCGACGAGAGACAGGCCTGCAACGCCGAACGCGTGGGGTTGCCGGTGCGGGAGTATTCGTAGCCGCGGTGAACCCCGACCTCCTGCTGGGCGAATGTGGTGGCCGGGGAGATCGGCACCACCACCGCGCCGCTGACCGGATCGTGGGGCTGACCGGCGTGGATGGCGCGCGTCTCGAACCCCCACGACTCGAAATCGGAGAAGACGTCGTCAGCCACTTTCTGCCCCCTTCGAGAGGAATGCCAGGACATCGCTACTGGAAATGACCGACCGGGGGCGGCCCCCGTCGAGCACGAGCAGAGCCGAAGTGGAGTCGAGCATCTCCACGGCCAGCGCCACCGACTGCCCGGCACCGATGGTGGGCAACGGATCGCTCATGATGCTTTCCACCGGGGTTTCGAGCAGATCTTCGTCGCCGAACGCCAGATCCATGAGCCGGAGCTCGCTCACCGACCCCATGACCTCGGCCGCCGCCAAAGGCATCTCGCCCTTGGCGACCAGCAGTTGTGAGACACCGTGCTGATGCATCAGCGCCACAGCGTTGCGGGCCGGATCCTCGGGCTGCACGTAGATCAGATCGGGCACCTGACCGAGTCGGCTTCCGACCACGTCGGCCACCACCGGGCCGTCGCAGGTGATGAAACCGAATCCGGCCATCCAATCGTCGTTGAACACCTTCGACAAGTAGAGGCGCCCCGAGTCGGGCAACAACACGACCACCAGATCGTCGGGGCCGCAGTCGGCGGCCACGTCGAGGGCCGCCTGCACAGCGGTGCCGCATGACCCCCCGATCAGCAGCCCCTCTTCTTCGGTGACCCTTCGGGCCATGAGGAAGGAATCCCGATCGGATACGGCAATGGTGCGGTCGATCACCGTCGAGTCGTAGGTCGATGGGAAGAAGTCCTCGCCGACCCCCTCCACCAGGTAGGGGCGACCGCTGCCACCGGAGTAGACCGACCCCTCGGGATCGGCGGCAATGATCTGCACGTCGGGGTTCTGTTCCTTGAGGTACTGGCCTATTCCGCTGATCGAGCCACCAGTGCCGGCACCGGCAACGAAATGGGTGATTTGGCCGTCGGTCTGGTCCCAGATCTCCGGGCCGGTCGTGTCGTAGTGAGATTGGGGGTTGACCGGGTTGTGGTACTGACTGGGCTGAAAGGATCCCGGGGTCTCCTTCACCAACCGCTCCGCCGTCGAGTAGTAGGAATTCGGGTCTTCGGGGGGCACCGCCACGGAGCACACCACCACTTCGGCACCGTAGGCCCGAAGCAGATCAACCTTCTCGGGTGCGACCTTGTCGGTCATGACGAAGATGCACTCGTAGCCGCGCTGGGCCGCGACAATGGCGAGCCCCACACCGGTATTGCCCGATGTCGGCTCGATTATCGTTCCGCCGGGCAGGAGAAGCCCGTCGCGTTCGGCCGCGTCGATCATGGCGATCGCCGGGCGATCCTTGACGCTGCCCCCGGGATTGACCATCTCGACCTTGGCAACGACCGGGCAGGGCAAGCCTTCGCCGACCCTCCTGAGCTTGACCATCGGAGTGTTTCCGACAAGATCGAGAACCGACTCGGCTATCTGCATCGCGACTCCTGGACCGTAGGTGCCCATCATGCCCGAACCGCAGCAGCTTCGTGGCATGTCTGACCGGTGGAGTTCGACGCGTCGGGGGCCGGGG
>JAJCXW010000216.1 GCA_029263235.1 Acidimicrobiales bacterium | reverse complement strand
CATCATGGAGAAAACTATTCGGTTGGGCGACAGTACGAAACACCAACTCGAAGTCTGTGGGAAAGGCGTCGTGCTGCGAACTGTTGACCTCGGCCCGGTCGGCCAGTACGACATCGGGTTGTAACCCATGACGGGACACCGCGTTGAGGTGATCGGCCAGCGAGAAGCTCCGTGTCTCGTCGCTTTCGGGGTCGAGATTGGCGACGTAGACCACCAGGGCCTCGCTGGCCTCAATGGCACGCAGCACACCAGGCACCAAGGCCGCCAGGACGCTGGTGAACAATGAGCCCGGCCCCACGACCACCGCATCGGCATCGGCAATGGCCGCCACAACCTCGGCCGGGACCGGCGGGTCGGTCGGCTGAGTGGAGACACGCTGAACGCCGATCGTGGAGGCCACCGCGACCTGCCCCTGCACGACCCCGTGGCCGGTGTGGGCAAGCAAATCGACCGAACCGTGAGTCGCCGGCAATATCCGACCACGGGCTCCCACCATCGAGGCAAGAGCATCGAGTGCTTCCACGGTGTCGGATGCCGACTCCAGCAGCGCAGCCAGCCAGATATTGCCGGCAGCGTGGCCGTCGAGATCGCCGCCGGCGAATCGGTGCTCCAGGGCATCACGGGGTAGACCCGGTGGGGTCAGCGCCGCCAGACACCGCCTCATGTCGCCGGGCGCCGGTATCCCGAGATCGCGACGAAGCCGGCCGCTCGAGCCCCCATCGTCGGCCACCGACACCACGGCGGTGACTTCGGTGCACCATGTGGCGAGCCCTTCGAGGGTTGCAGCAAGCCCGTGGCCGCCGCCGATGGCCACCACCCGCTCCACTGGTCTGGTCACTTCTCCACGTCCCGGTGGACCACCGAAGCCGGATAGCCATGACGGTCGAGAATCTCGGCGACTCGTTCGGCCAGAGCCACCGATCGATGGTGCCCGCCGGTGCAACCGAAGGCGATGGTCAGATACGACTTGCCCTCTTGCTCATAGAACGGAAGCGTGAGCGCCAAGAGCCGTTCGAAGCGGGCGAGAAAGGCTCCGGTGACCGGCTGCTCGAGCACGTAGCGCGAGACCGGTTCGTCGAGGCCGGTGAGAGGGCGAAGCTCCTCAACCCAATGAGGATTGGGCAGGAACCGACAGTCGAACACCATGTCGACGTCGAGAGGAAGGCCGTGCTTGTAGCCGAACGACACCACGGACGCCCGCATCGTTGGTCCGGCGTCCTCGTCGGCAAACGCTTCACGGACTCGGTCGCGAAGCTGATGCACGTTGAGGTCAGACGTGTCGATCACCAGATCGGCGCCGCTGCGTAGGGGTTCGAGCGCAATGCGTTCGGCCTCGATCAACTCGGTGAGGGTGCGAGTCTCGGTCTCGGTGTCGGCAAATGGATGACGGCGACGGGTGGACTCATAACGGCGCACCAACACTTCGGTGGAGGCGTCGAGGTAGAGCAGTCTCAGACGATCGAACCCTGAACGCAGATCAGAAACGAGAGGCACGACCTCCTCGTGGTAACGCCCCGATCCGACCACGAGCGCCAGACGATCGCTGGCTCCGGTGCCTTCGGCGAGCTCAGCGACCTTGGGAATGAGACTCGGAGGAAGGTTGTCCATCACGAACCAACCGAGGTCCTCGAGATTGTTGGCGGCCTGGCTACGCCCGGCGCCCGACATACCCGTTATCACCAGCAACTCGCTCACAGAACACCGATCGTAGTCACCTGAGTTGCCCACATCGGGTTCACTCGGTGCCTCTGTCCTCGACCCCGCTGCTGCTTCGCTCCGCGACCAAGAGCAGCAGCCTCGGGGTAGCCGCCGCGACCGCACGTTCGGCGACCCCAGATCGCGCCAGGAACCCCGGAGGAGGCGCCGGCTCATCCATGTGGACCAGTCGGAGGCCAGCCCTCGTCATCTCGTTCAGGTAGGCACTCAGCGGGCGATGAACGAACCGAACAAAGACATCCTTCTGGACCTCCTCCACCGTCTCCGCTCCCGGCAGATACGGACCCAGCCGCCAATACGTCTCAGCCGGATCGACCATGTGATCGACAATCAAGGCACTACCCGGCGTCTGTAACAGCGGATGGTTCAAGAACAGGAGGAATCGACCGCCCGGACGCAACACCCGAGCCACCTCTGACAGCGACTCGGACAGATTGTCGACGTGTTCGAATACCAGACACACCACCACCGCATCGACCGACGCATTGGCCAACGGCAGCCCGTCAGACTCGGCCCTCAGATAGCGAGGGCCGCCCGCACGTTGATGCGCCAGATCGAGCAGCGAAGCAGTCGGGTCGACGCCCACCACTTCAGCGCCAACCTCGCGGCAGACCGCCCTCGCGATCTGTCCCTCACCAGTGCCAACATCGAGCACACGCTCGGCTCCGGCAAGATGATGAACGGCGAGCGGGATGATCTGCTCGACATACTCGGGGTCGACGCCGTCAGTGAACTCACGTTGCCACCAGTCGGCGTGGTCGTCCCAATCCAGTTCGTTCACGACGGTTGATACGCCGGTTCAGGCCGGAGGCGTGATTCTGACGACAGACTGCTCGCCCTCGATCGCAACCCAGATTGAACCTGCACCGAAGGAGATCCCAGTGGGACCGCCATTGCGGAGCACGCCACCCAGAGGGGTGCGGGTGACGATCAGACTGTCGACGATGCTGATCTGAACAAGGTCGCCGGCATCGGTGACCGCCACCCAGACGCTGTCGCCCGCCACCAGTAGCTCGGTTGGGCCCAGACCGACTGCAAGGGTCGCGAGAACCCGGCGCTCGGCCATCGACACCTCAACGACGGTGCCCTCCTGATTGTTGGACACCCAGATCGTGCCTTCGGACATTGCCAAACCAACCGGGCCGGCACCAACCGGGATTCGATCGGTGACCGTGAATGTGGACGGATCGATTCTCACCAGTTCGCCGGTGTCGAACACGGCCGCCCAGATTCCGCCCTGCTCATCGACAATCACAGCGGTGGGGCTGCCTCCGACCGCGACCTGTTCGACAGTCTTGCCCGCGCCTGGATCAAACCTGGCGACATAGCCATCGTCGAATGAAGACACGATCAGGGAACCACCGTCCTTCGCCAGGCCGTCCGGGCCCGGGAAGTCGAAGGCGAAGTTGACGGTGTTGGTCACCGGATCAACCCACACCAGCTGGCTGTCGTGGTAGTTGGTGAGCCACACCGAAGTTGGCGTGCGTATGACTCGGGTCGCCCCGTCGGCCACTTGACCAGCAGCAGTCACGGAGTTGTTGGCCGGATCGATGTTGGCGTAGTTGCCGAAAGGCCCCACTACCGCGACCGAAGTATCGCTGGCGCTCACAAAGCTGGCCTCGGCCGACACGACGATTCGCTGCAGGCTCGATCCAGGCAGTGCAGGGGCTGGTATGGCCGCGATCACCGACTTCAGCGAGTCGACCTCGGCCTGGAGACTCTCAACCGTCGCGTCTCCGTCTTCGCCGGAATCTGTTTCACCCGACTCGGTGGGAACGGTGGTAGCCGTGTCGTCCGGTGCTGAGTCGCTGGGGGCGGCTGTTGTCGCAGAGGACGGCGGCGCCGCGGTGTCGCCATCGTCTCCGGATGTCGTCCACATGAACGCGAGGCCAGCTATGACCACCGCAACCACCAGAAGACCGAGACCGAAGACCTTTCTCGAGAGCACAACCTTGCCGGAATTGTCCGGCGGCAACATCAACAGGCGTTCATCAGATGACTGCGACGACATGTCGGCAGTGCGAAGAAGGGGCTCGGGTTCGGCGGCAACTGCCGTCGACGGCTCTGCCGGAGGAGCCGGAGCTGCAGGCGACTCTTCTTGGATCGACTCAGCCGGGCTCGACTCCAGCGGGGACGGCTCGGGCTGGGCTACCGCAGGCGGTGGCTCCGGCGCAACGATCGGTGGCAGCGGCTCATGAGGACGGTCGACAAAGGGCTTGAGGACCCCTGAACCTTCCTGACTATCCGCAGAGGGTGTGTCGGCCATCATCGACTCCTATTTCCCACGCCGAGGCAATCTAGCCGCAGCATCGCATGCCGCGGCGTCAAGCGACCTACCGGCCGCCAGAGTGCAAAGCATTGTAAACATTCTCGCCTACATGGTCGGGAAGCCAAGGGAGGTTCTTGAGGCTTGATATGTCGGCGCGCTTGACAGCGTTTACACCACCGAACTCTTTCACCAGCCGAGCTTTGCGCGCCGGCCCAAGCCCGGCGATGCCGTCGAGCGACGAGGAGACCGCCCTCTTGTCTCTCAGTTGACGGTGATATGCGATCGCGAACCGATGAGACTCGTCGCGAATTCGCTGCAGCATGTAGAGGCCCTCCCCCTGCCGCGGCAGCTCCACCGGCGCCGACAGTCCCGGAAGGTAGACCTCCTCGAACTGTTTGGCGAGTGAGGCCACCGGAATCTCCTCGGACAGGCCGAGCTCGGCCAGGACTCGCACCGCCACACCCAGCTGACCCTTGCCGCCATCGACGAGGAGCAGCTGGGGCGGGTACGAGAACTTGCCGTCGCGCTCCTCGATCGGGCGCTCACGCTGATGCAGATAGCTGGTCAGGCGGCGGGTCAGGACCTCTTCCATCGCCGCGAAGTCGTCGTTCCCATCCACTGTCCTGATCTTGAATCGTCGATACTGCGACTTCTTCGGCAGGCCGTCCTCCATCACCACCATCGATCCCACGTAGTCGGTGCCCTGGATGTGGCTCATGTCGTAGCACTCGATCCTGAGGGGGGCCGCCGGGAGGCTCAGGTGTTCCTGAAGCTCGTTGAGGGCGCGGGCCCGACTGTTGTGATCGCTCATTCGCTTCAATCGATGACGAGAGAAGGTATCCGAAGCGTTCTGGGTCACCGTCTGCTGAAGGGCCCGCTTGTCGCCTCGCATCGGCACCCTGATCGTCACCTTCGAACCGCGCTGATCGCTGAGCCATTCCTCGTACAACGCCGGACGGTGCGGCAAATCAGGAACCAACACTTCTTTCGGCGAACCAACCGGATTGTCCTCGAAGTAGAGACGTTCGAGCACGCGGCTCACCAGCTCCGGGCGTTCGAGCGGTTCGGCCTTGTCGACCACGAACCCGCGTCGGCCCATCACCCTCCCCTTGCGAACGTAGAAGACCTGCACGGCCGCCTCGAGCTCATCATCGACCAAGCCGATCAGATCGACGTCCTCGTTGCGGTTGAACACCATCTGCTGCTTCTCGATGGCCTTGCGAACCGAAGACAGGCGATCGCGGTGCCGGGCCGCCAGCTCGTACTCGAGCGACTCTGCCGCCGCCTCCATGTCGGCCTCGAGACGACTCACCACCGCATCCGTGTCGCCCTCGAGAAACCCGATGAGATTCCCGACAAGCTGCTCGTATTCGGAGTGATCGATCTCCCCGACACAAGGCCCCGCGCACTTCTCGATGTGAAACAGCAGGCACGGCTTGGCCAACTTCTCGTGGCGGCGGAATTTGGCGTCGCTACACGTGCGAATCGGAAAGGTCCGCAGCAGCAGGTCGAGTGTCTCGCGAATGGCGTAGGCCTGCCCGTAGGGACCGAAATATCGATTGCCCTTCTTGCGCTTGCCTCGCATCACCATGGCGCGTGGCCAATCGTCGATCGTCGTGAGGCACAGGAACGGGTAGGACTTGTCGTCGGTGTAGCGGACGTTGAATCGGGGCTTGTGTCGCTGGATGAGGGTGTACTCCAGCATCAAGGCTTCGACCTCGTTGGCGACCTGAATCCACTCGACCGAATCGGCCGTCGCCACCATCTGACGGGTTCGAGTCGCGAGGTTTCGAGGGTCCTGGAAGTAGTTCGACAATCGCGACCGAAGGCTGTTGGCCTTCCCGACGTAGATCACGCGGCCGTCGATGTCCTTGAACTGATACGACCCGGGTGTGTCCGGAATCGAACCGGCAGGAGGACGCTTCACCATTCCGGTCAGGCTAGGTGACACCGACCGAGTCGCAGTCGGGCATCGTCAGGACGCCTTCACCGGAGCCACCAAGTGCCGATGAGGTAGTGGTGAGACGACCTCGCGTGGCCCTGTACCACCATCTGCCTTCCGGCGGAGCGGAACGCGCCATGCTCGAACTCATTCTTCGATCCCAATCCGAAGTCGAACACGTGGTCTTCTGCATCAACGCCGGTGCCGGCGGGAACACCGATGAGCGGGCCAGTCTGCTTCGTGAACACGGAGTCGAGGTGCACGAGACGACCGTCAGATCTACCGTGGCCGGCCGAAGCTCAGAATGGACGACCGTCGTACCCCGCATCCTTGCGGCGGAGCGTCGCATCGGGAACCGAATCGATCGCCTGGGCTTCGATGCCGTGGTCGTCCACCACCAGCGCTACACGCAGGCACCCCTGCTGCTGAGGACAGTTTCGACTCCCAGCGCCTACTTTGTGAACGAGCCGAGACGCCAGAGCTTCGAATACGACTTGCGTCCCCGATCAGGCGCCTCCGGTCCTCTTCGGGCCGTTTCCGGACCGGTGATCCGCGGGGTCGACTCTGCCGTCAGGCGCCTCGATATTGCAGCCACCCGTTCGGCCACCAACCTCATGTGTAACTCCGAGCATGTCCGCGAGTACGTCTGGCGCGCCTACGGACGCGACGCCACAGTGGTTCCCCTCGGAGTCGATCTTGAGCGCTTCTCTCCGGACTCAGCTACTCCGCGCCGGGCCGAGGTACTTGCCGTGGCCGCAATCGAACGGCCGAAGGGCCTCGACCTGGCTGTGGACGCGCTGGCGCTCATTCCCAAAGATCGCCGTCCTCCTCTTCGAATAGTTCACAGCCGAAGCGATGCCACCTACGCCATGGAACTACAGCAGCGAGCCCGGCAACAGAACGTGCGCTTGGTACTCGAGCACCGAATCGGTGACGAAGCTCTGGTCGAGCGCTACCGGTCGGCTGTGGTCTGCCTGCTCACGGCACGTCTCGAACCGCTGGGTCTAACAGCACTGGAGGCTGGTGCCTGCGGCACGCCGGTCGTGGCGGTTCGCGAGGGCGGCTACCGAGAAACCGTGCAGCACGGCATCACCGGCCGACTGACCGACCGGAACCCCGCATCGGTTTCTGAGGCGATAGATGGAGTCCTGCTCAGAACGGAATCATTCGACCCGAGAGTGATCAGGTCGACCGTCGAACAGTGCCGGCCTTGGAGCAGGGCGGTCGAGGCCTACGTCGAGACGGTCGCACGAACCGCTGCCCGCTGATTCCCATCGGGTGAGGCCCGCGAGGCGCGCGACGCCCACATGAGGAAGTAGCCCAATGTGGCCGCCTGGGAGAGAAGCGTGGTGATGGCTGCTGCGGTCATGCCCCATGTTCCGACCACCAAGATGTTGCCCACGAGGTTGGCGATCGCCACCGCCACCGTCACGATCGCCATGGAGCGATCCTTCCCATAGGCCACATGCAGAATTCGAATCGGGGCAGAGATCGTGGTCAGCGCAGCCGCGGCCAGAAGCACGGCGAGGGCCGTACGTCCCGCCACGAAATCGGTGCCCCAGACCGACGCAACACTGACCACGGCCAGCGGCGCAAGAAGGATCAGTCCCACCGCGGCCACAGAGCCACGAAGGATCGCCGTGCGTACCGCTGCCGTATCAAGCGACTCGGATCCGGCGCGACGCGCAACTGCCGGCACACCGACACTTACCGCAAGACCGACGATTGTGAGCCAAGCCGCGGGGTACCGGTAGAGCATTGCGTAGATTCCAGCAGACCCGGTTGAGTGAAGCACCGCGAGAACGACGGTGTCTCCGCTTATTAGCACTTGATCAGCCAATCCAGCCACCAGGTACCACGGGTCGACGGTGACGCCGCGAGCAGACAGCCCCGAGGGCAGGCGATTCAACGAAATGCTCACCACCCAGGCGATCACGTGGGCTGAAGCGAAGACCGCGACTGCTTCTCCCGACGAACTCACGAACGCCCCTCCGCCAATGAGGCAACTCCCCAAGATCAACGGGGGCGCCACCGATTGGAGTCGTCGATCCTCGCCCAGGGCCATCCAGTCACGGCCCGTGCCACGCGCCAACAACACCAGGCCAAGGAGTGCAAGCTCCGGGCGGAAGGGCAGCGTCGCCCCCACCCACACCGCTAGCAGGATCAGGCTGGCCCGCTCGCGACGCCTGACCAGACCGACGACCTGAGCCGAGTCGACCCCGTGAACGGACACCTCTCGTGCCCCTCTGTGGACAGCGCCCCAGTCTCCGACGAGGCCACCAAGGCGAACCAATACCATCGCCACGGCGAGCGTGCCCACATCATCGGTGGTCAGTCGTCGAGCCAGGATCAACCAGACTCCGAACTCGAATGCCTGGGAAACAACTCGGGCCGCTATCCAACCGGGCTGTCCCAACGATCGACCCCCGGTGCGAGGTCTCTGGCTCATGACACGATTTCGAAGCGACCGACTTCGCGCCGACGCGCCGGCGGCACCGACAAGAAGTACCGAGCGGGTTGCCACATGCGGTCCACCGTGTGCGGTCCCGGAAAGTAATCATCAATCAGATCGGACCGAACGAAGAATGCGTTCACGCCAGCCAGATCGCAGTGGACGAGCTTGTATCCCTTCCGATCGGCCAGGGACCCGAGAGCGGCCAGGCTCGCTCCGTGGTGCGATCCCCCGGCCCACATTCGATCGGGCTCATAGGATTGCACCCACGACACGTTCGGCGGCCACATCGCGTTGTACTCGATCACCACCACGCGCGGCTTCCACCGCTCGATGGCCTCCCAGACCCAATAGTCATTCCCGTCGATGTCGATGCTCATCAGGTCGACCGAGTCAGGCACGTCGGCTCCATCGAAGAGTCTCTCGACATTGGCCGCGGTGACCGAGCTCTCCACCATGCGAAGGGCGCCGGATGAAAGAAGAAACTCGTGACTTCGACGGATGCGAGCGACCAGCTTCGAGTCTGCGTCGATCCACAGCCCCTGCCACCCCTGGTGAAGGAGGTATGCCGTGTTGTTCTCAACGCCATTCCCGCACCCGAATTCGACGAACGTTCGTGCGTCGACTCCAATCCGGCTGAAGATCTCCTCGATCACACCGTCCTCACCGTTCTGGGACCACACCTGGCGTTCATGGATCGCCAATCGACCCGGTTCACGGAGCGCTGGGGTTCGAGCCAACAGCTGAACGATGAATGTCTCGGCCTCGCGCTGCCTGTCGGCATAGCGCTCGAACTTCGCCACGTTCCTGGCCTGGGCGACTCGAGCGATCGTGTCTCGGATCATGTGCCTACCATCGGCACCGTTTCCGACTCGTTGAGTCGAGCCGTCTCACCAGCCACATTCCGAGGCCAGGGACTCAAAGGAGTCCGACGTCGGCCGAATTGGTAACTGTGGCATCAGTGGCTCCAATACCGCGGATCGACGTGGTCATTCTCACTTGGAACGATGGAGATCTTCTGTCGCGCTCCATCGAGTCGGCCCTCTCCAGCGAGCACGTCAATGTCAATGTCATTGTCGTCGACAACGGATCACAGCCACCCGCAGCAATACCCGACGATCCACGGGTCGTTCTCATGAGAAACGAATCGAACCGAGGCGTGGCACCCGCTAGGAATCAAGGAGTAGGTCTGGGTGGTGCGCCGCTCGTCTGCCTGCTCGACAGCGACGCCACGCTCCTGCCTGAAACCATCGCCTCTTTGGCCGAACTGGCCACCGGCAACGTCGGTCTCGTTGCTCCGGTCTTCAGCGAACAGCACCCCGAAGAAAGTGCCGGCCGGGCCCCTGGCCTGAGCCGCAAGGCATTCCGAGCCCTCGGCCTCACCGGCAGATACGCATCCGTTCGTCGACACGCCGATCAGTCATCGTGGCAAGTCGACTTCGCAATCGGTGCCTGCCAGTTGTTCCAGAGAGAGGCATTCGACTCGATCGACGGTCTCGACTCAACGATCTTCTACGGCCCGGAAGACGTCGACTTCTGTCTCCGTCTCAAGGCCGCAGGATGGACCGTGATGCAGACCTCAAGCGCCACCTGTCACCACCCTCCACGGCGACGAAATCGAGCCTTGTTCACTCGCCGTGGGCTCGCCCACGCCCGTGCAGTCCTTCGACACGTTCACCGTCACCGACGGTCAGCGAGAACGGTCTCGACATGAATTCCGGAGGCGACAGCACTGAACGTGTTGATGCTGTCGTGGTCTCGTACATGAGCGCCGAGCTGCTCCCCTTCTGTCTCGAAGGGCTTCGCTCCGAACCGACGATCGGCAGAATTGTCGTCGTCGACCACGGTGATGATGAGTCCGACCGGATCGCGGCCGACCACGGGGCCGATCTCGTGATCAGCGATTCGACCAATCCAGGATTCGGAGCTGGCCAGAACCGAGGTGTAGCGGCCACCGACTCAGCCTATGTGCTCCTGTGTAATCCCGACGCCAAGATCCTGCCAGGAGCCATATCCGTCGGCCTCAAGAGACTCGAATCCGACCCGGAACTTGGCGCCGTTCAGGGAATCATCACCAACCCACACACCGGCCGCCCCGACCGATCCGCGGGACGCGAACTCGGACCCCTGCACTTGTGGGGCCGATCGCTCGGCATGCGGCGGCTACTCCGCTTGCGCTCGGTTCGCGGCCTACTCCGGCGTACTGTCCTGGCAGATTCGGCGAAGAGGGTCCCGTCTGAGCCAACACTCGTCGACACTCTCGCAGCAACCGCAACCCTCTTCCGCAGTGAAGCGTTCGCCTCCGTCGGTGGATTCGACGAACGCTACTTCCTCTACGGTGAGGACCTCGACCTCTGTCGACGTCTTCGCGAGTCGAACTGGGATCTCATGACACTCCCGATCGAGTGGGCTTCACACCTGGAAGGGGCTTCGTCCTCCGACACCGCCTCGAGGGAGCGTGTCTGGTGGGGTGGCACCATGCGCTTCGCCGCTCAATGGTGGAGCACCCCTCGGTGGATCGCGGGCAAGGTCGCTGCCTCACTGGCGGCAGTGCGGCACGGGCATCTCCGACCACGTGCCACACACGACAACTGGGTGTCCATGGTGACGGAGCCAGCACGATTGCGCCGCGACATCCGGCACAGCTAGCGCCCGTCGCCCCCGACAACCGAACGTATGGTGCGGGCCAGGATTCGAGCATCCACCGCCAGGCTTTGGTGACGCAGGTACCAGAACTCGTACTGGAGTTTCTCCAACGCGTCAGTGTCGCTCGCGGCATAGCCGAACTTGACCTGGGCCCAGCCAGTCAGGCCGGGCTGCACCAGATGCCTCATCTCGTAGAAAGGCAACTTGTCCGCCAGCTCGTCGACGTAGGTCGGCTGCTCGGGTCGCGGCCCCACCAGACTGAGATCACCCTTGACAACATTGATCAACTGCGGCAACTCGTCCAGGTGCGTTCGGCGGAGAATCCGACCGAAAGCGGTCACTCGCTGATCTTCCCTGCCGGTCCACAATCCATTCGGTACCGAATCGACTCCAGGCGAGCCCAGAGCACGCATGGTCCGGAACTTCCACATCGTGAAGACACGGCCACCCTTACCCACACGCTGCTGACGGAACAAGAGCGGTCCGTGATTGCCGACGAGGTTCCCGACAATCACCAGTGGCGTCACCGCGGCGAGAATCGGCATCGCCGTGAGACTCAGCACGATGTCCAGGACTCTCTTGGTGCGTCCATATCTGAGTCGATGGATCTCCCCGATGTCGAACATCAGCGACACCCGTTCCAGCTCGCCGATCGGCATCTTCCCCAACCACTCGTCGTAGAACAGCGAAAGGGTCCGAACCCGAACTCCGGATTCATGCAACAAGGCGACCTGGTCGACGATGCTCTGATCAAACTGCGCCGCCCGGTCCAGAACGATGACTGTGGCCCCCACCGAGTCGACGAGATCGCGAACGGGATTCCGGTCGAGGGAGGTGCTTCGCGCCTCCGCCGGTGTTATTACCGCCTCGATCAGAGCCGCTTTCTCGGAGCTTCGCTCCATCTCGGCCGCGAGCGATGCCGCATCCTCTCCGTCACCGATCACTACCACCCGATCGCGATCTTCCCCGACCTGGCGGGCTCGGGCCGCCACCCATCCGCAGGTCATGAACCACGGCACCAACAACAGGAACGACCCGAAGACGACCATTCGTGGCAAAAGAGGCGAACCCAGCGCCAGCTGGACAAGGGAGATTCCCAATCCACCGATCAGAGGCGCCACAAGGGAAGCTCCGACTATTTGACGATTCCTCCTTGGCACATCCGGGAGGCCGGACGCGTAGGCCGCCACAGTCAGGAGACCGACGAAAACGATCGACCATCCGAATCGGAACGAACGCACATAGTCGTAGCTCGGCTCTGCGGTAGCGGCATGCAGGTACGAGAGACCCACGACGATCGCCACAACGCCGGCCGGGAGCATCAGCGCTCCTAGCCGTCTCAATTCGAACTCCGGGCAATCTCTACATTCAGCATCCCCTTCCACATCGGCAACAACGTCGACGATGTGAAAAAGACATCACTTCAAGAGAGCCGCCAGGTAGTGCCCGGTATAGCTCTCTGGTGTGGCAGCGACGGTCTCGGGGGTGCCGGCAACCACCAGAGAACCGCCTCCCGTTCCCCCGTCGGGGCCGAGGTCGATCAGCCAGTCGGCGGTCTTGATCACGTCGAGATTGTGTTCGATGACCAATACGGTGTTTCCCTGATCAACGAGCCGGCCCAACACGCCGAGCAGCTTCCGGATATCTTCGAAATGCAGACCCGTGGTGGGCTCATCGAGGATGTAGATGGTGTGCCCCGTGGAGCGTTTGGCCAGCTCGCTGGCCAGCTTGACCCTCTGGGCCTCACCTCCCGAGAGAGTGGGAGCGGGCTGCCCGAGACGCACATACCCCAACCCGACATCGACGAGGGTCTGCATGTGGCGGGCGATCGGCGGCTGATTTGAGAAGAACGACAGCGCCTCCTCGCAAGGCATCTTCAGAACTTCGGAGATGTTCTTGCCTTTGAAATCGATCTCGAGGGTGTCGCGGTTGTATCTCTTGCCACCGCAGACCTCGCACGGGACGTAGACATCGGGCAGGAAGTGCATCTCGATCTTGATGGTGCCGTCGCCCTGGCAAGCCTCGCAGCGACCGCCCTTGACGTTGAACGAGAATCGGCCCGGCAGGTAGCCACGGATCTTCGACTCTGGGGTCTGGGCGAACAGCTTTCGGATGTGATCGAACACACCGGTGTAGGTGGCCGGATTGGATCTCGGAGTGCGGCCGATCGGCGACTGGTCGATGGCGATGACCTTGTCGAGATGCTCCACTCCCTCGATTCGGGTGTGGAGCCCCGGCGGGACCTTCGAGTTGTAGATGTTCTGCATCAACGAGCGCTGCAGAATCTCCAGTACGAGAGTGGATTTTCCCGACCCTGAAACCCCGGTGACGCAGGTCAAGATGCCGAGCGGAAACTCGACGTCGATTCCGGCGAGGTTGTTTTCGCGGGCGCCGCGAACAACGAGCGAGGTGCCATCACCGGTGCGCCGAACCTCCGGCACCGGAATCTTGCGCCGACCCGACAGGTACTGTCCGGTGACCGAATCCTTGCTCCTGAGAAGGCCGGCCACTGAACCGCTGTGAACGATCTCGCCGCCGTGTTCGCCGGCTCCGGGCCCGATATCGACCACATGATCGGCCACGCTGATGGTTTCTTCGTCGTGCTCGACCACGAGGACGGTGTTGCCGAGGTCGCGCATGCGAAGAAGGGTCTCTATGAGGCGGCGGTTGTCGCGCTGATGGAGCCCGATCGAAGGTTCGTCGAGTACATAGAGGACGCCCACCAGACCCGACCCGACCTGAGAAGCCAGACGAATCCGCTGGGCTTCGCCTCCGGCCAGAGTGGCCGACGAGCGCGACATGGTGAGGTAGTCGAGCCCGACATCGAGCAGGAAACCGAGACGGGACCGGATCTCCTTCAGCACCTGCTCGGCGATGATCGTGTCTCGATCGGAGAGGTGAAGGTCGGCTAGGCACTTGGCCGCATCCGATATCGACATGGCGCAGATGTCGTGGATGGTGTGACCGCCGATCGTGACCGCCATCGACAGCGGATTCAGGCGGGAACCCTCACACACCGCACACGCCACCTGACGCATGTAGCCCTCGATCTGCTCGCGGACCGAGTCGGTCTCGGCTTCGCTGTGCCGCCGCACCAGATACGGCAGAACGCCTTCGTACTTGGCCTGATAGGTCCGAATCCGACCGTATCGATTCTTGTAGCGGACCTGGACCCGTCCCTTGACCCCGCGCCCGTGGAGCAGCAGGTTTTGTTGCTTCTTGGGGAGGCGACGCCATGCCACATCCATCGGGACCTCGTAGTTCTCGCACACGGCCTCGACCAGACGGCCGAAGTAGCGACTACGGCCCCCGGCCCATGGCCTGATGGCGCCGTCGGCGAGGGTGGCGTCGAGATCCGGAACCACCAATTCGGGGTCGATCTCGAAGACCGTGCCGAGCCCGTCGCAATGCTGACACGCCCCGTAAGGCGAGTTGAATGAGAAGTTTCGGGGGGCCAACTCGTCGAACGACTTGCCGTCGGACGGCCGCGACAGGTGTTGGCTGAAGACGATCGTTTCCGTTTCGGTGTCGCCTTCGTCGTCGGCCCGCTTCACCAGCTGGATCTCGGCCACGCCATTGGCGAGGCCGAGTGCGGTCTCGATCGAGTCGGTGAGTCGCCGTTCGATTCCTTCGCGAAGGACCAAGCGGTCGACAACCACCTGAATCGTGTGGATCTCGTAGCGGGCCAGGTCGACCTCGATCTCGTCGCCCAGTTCGATGAGCTCACCGTCGACGATCGCACGAGCAAACCCTTGCAGGGCGAGGTCGGTGAGTAGCGTGTCGTAGGTGCCCTTACGTCCCCGCACCACCGGCGCGAGCACCTGGAAACGGCTGCCCTCATCCATCGCCAGGACCTTGTCGACGATCTGCTGAGGAGTCTGGCGAACCAGGGCCTCTCCGGTGTCGGGGTCGTGAGGAACGCCGATGCGGGCGTAGAGCAAACGGAGGTAGTCGTAGACCTCGGTAACTGTTCCGACAGTGGATCTCGGGTTGCGCGAGGCGCTCTTCTGATCGATCGAGATTGCCGGCGACAAGCCCTCTATGAAGTCGACGTCGGGCTTGTCCATCTGCCCGAGAAACTGGCGGGCGTAGGCGCTCAGGGACTCGACGTAGCGACGCTGACCTTCGGCGTAGATGGTGTCGAAAGCAAGCGAAGACTTGCCGGATCCAGAGAGACCGGTGAACACAATGAGCTTGTCGCGTGGCAGGTCGAGGTCGACGTCTCGGAGATTGTGTTCGCGTGCACCTTGAACGATGAGACGATCAGCCACCGGGGCACTCTATCGGTCCCGGTCGCCCGAACACGTGTTCGTCAGGAGGTTCTTTCCCAGGTCGAGATTCGCAACCGATCGGAGCCCACCAGAGAGATCTCCTCCACCCCCACCAGGGTCCAGCCGGAGAAGTCGACGACATTGGTTTTGCGCAGCACCTCCACGTAGCCGAACTGGTCGACATCCATCGAATCAAGCACCGTGAGCGCAATGTCGCGATGCTCAGCGGAGGGAGCAGCGAGCCAGTTCTGTTCAATCACCTTCGGTCCACCCTCACGGGCTATGAACGGATCCTCGAAGACCAACACAGGCTCGTCCCGCCCGGCGAGATCGGAGAATGCCCGTGCGAACGAACTGCTCCGCTCGATCGACCAGGCCAGACCGAGCATCGTGACGACGAGTCCGCCGGCCAACACCAGGCGACCAATTCGAATCGCAGACTCCGACTTCAGGCTGACGATTGCCACCACGGCCAGGAGCAGCCCAGACGTGAGGATGTAGCGGCCACCCCACTGCGGCCCGGCCCCACCAGTGAACTGGGTCATCCACACCAGCGGCATGGCCGCCACTGCGATCAGGGTCACGAACCGGCGGGCTCCGCCGGCCCACCCACGGGCCAGGCCGAGCCCGGCCAAGGGGGTGGCCGCGATCAGTCCCGGAACGAAGTTGAGACCATCGACAGCGGTGTCGATCGCCTTAAGCCCGAGCAATATCGCCAAACCAACGAGGATCGGCCGAGTCGCGTCAGGGGCGTCGTCGGCGCGTCGGCCCAGAAGCCAGAGCAGAACCACCAGTCCCAGTGCGACCAGATAGCCCGCTGCCGACTCGGCGGTCGACATGCCGGCGCCGGTCAATACAGCCTCCTTCGCCCGCACGGCCAGCCCGACGCTGCCCGAGCCAGCGGCTGCTGCTGTCGACGCCGAGCGTCCCGAGCGAAACGCCGACCCGAGGACGGCTACTTCCAGTGCCGCGTTCAGCGCCAACATCGAAACCGCGGCCACGGCCATCGCCGCTCCATTGCGGAGCGCCGGATAGACACGCCCCGGGCGGAACGTAGCGCCCAAGAGGGCCAATCCCGTCACAAATCCGTACACGAGCGCCTCCTGTCGCATCGATGCCGCCAGACCGAAGGCCAGACCGGCGAAGGCCGCCGACCGCCATTCAGTTCGAACCGCGTCCGAGCGAGGGGGCGCCAGGCCGGCGGCATCCAAGGCCGCCACCACACCCCACGCCATCAGGGCGAGGCTCAGGCTGTGCTCCCAGATGCTGAGTCCGTAGATCGTGGCTGGAGATGCCAGCCCGACCATCCAGAAGGCCAGTACCCCTTGTGATAGATCGCCTCCCAGCCTCGAAACCAAGGCGCGTGCGGCCAAGGCCGCCAGAACCGTGCCCAAGGCGGGGATCAGCAGGGCAAGTCGGACCCCTCCCAGGCCATAGAGCGGCAGGGCCAGGTACAACATCGGAAGGGTGGTGACATTGACCCAAGCCTCGCCCACTTCCTGGGTGGAGTACATCGGAAAGAGAGAGCCATCAGGGTCGGCCGACTCGGCCCAGTAGCCAAGATCGGGTGAAGCGGTTGGTCCGTTCGACATGGCTTCGAGAGTCGCTACCTTCCCGCCCACATCGGTGCTGAGATATCCACCCGGGTCGAGAAGCTGACCGATCACCATCAAGATCGCGGTCAGGACCAAGGCCGAAACGAGAGGTCTGGCATACCAACGTGCCTCGTGGGCGGTACGGCCCGGCGGGCGTACGCGATCGGTGACAGTGGTGTCGAGCACGTCTCTACCATCGGCAGCACCGGCGGCTACTGGAGCCGGCCCGGCCCGGGTCAGCGCATTTCGCGAAGTTCGCGCTTCAGTTCCTTCACCTCGTCGCGCAATCGCGCCGCGTATTCGAAGCGAAGATCGGCGGCCGCATCGTGCATCTCGCCTTCGAGGGTGAGAATCAACCTCTCGAGCTGCTCCTCGGGTAGATCACCGAGATCGTCGGCCGCCCGGCGACGTTTGGCCAGTTCAGAGGCATTGGCCGGGGTGGGCGCGCGCTCCGACGACGGCCGAATAAGCGAGAGGATGTCGGTGACGGCCTTGCGAATACTGGACGGATCGATGCCGTGCTCTTCGTTGTAGGCCTGCTGCAGCCCTCGGCGCCGCATCGTCTCGGAGATGGCGAACTGCATCGAATCGGTCATCCGGTCGGCGTACATCACCACCTGACCGTCGACGTTTCGAGCAGCGCGGCCGATGGTCTGCACAAGAGAGGTGACCGAACGCAGGAAGCCTTCCTTGTCGGCATCGAGGATCGCCACCAACGAAACCTCAGGGAGATCGAGGCCCTCCCGCAGAAGGTTGATTCCGACCAGCACATCGAACTCACCCAGCCGCAGATCGCGCAGAATCTCGATGCGCTGGACCGTGTCGACTTCGCTGTGGAGATACCTGACCTTCAGACCGAGCTCGAGAAGGTAGTCGGTGAGGTCCTCGGCCATCTTCTTGGTGAGAGTGGTGACCAACACCCTCTGGCTCTTCTCGATTCGCCCGACGATGAGCTCGTGCAGATCGTCGATCTGGCCCTTGGTGGGCTTGACGATCACCTCGGGGTCGATCAGGCCGGTGGGCCGAACGATCTGCTCGACCACCTGGGTGGAGGTCTCGAGCTCGAACTTGCCCGGGGTGGCCGAGAGGAACACGACCTGGTTGAGACGCTTCATGACCTCTTCGAAGGTCAGAGGCCGATTGTCGGCCGCTGACGGCAGCCTGAAGCCGTGCTCGATCAGGTTGAGCTTCCGGCTGCGGTCGCCTTCGTATTGGCCGTGGAGCTGAGGTACTGCGACGTGGGACTCGTCGATCACCAACAAGAAGTCGTCGGGGAAATAGTCGATGAGGGTGTAGGGCGGTTCGCCGGGGCTACGACCGTCGATCGGAGCTGAATAGTTTTCGATGCCGTTGCAGTAGCCGAGCTCTTCCATCATTTCGAGGTCGTATTCGGTGCGCATTCGTAGGCGCTGAGCTTCGAGTAGCTTGCCGTCTTTCTCGAATTGAGCAAGCCGCTCCTGGAGCTCCTGCTGGATCGACACGGTGGCGCGGGCCATACGTTCCTGGCTCGTGGCGTAGTGGGTGGCTGGGAATACCACGAGTTCGTCGAGGGTCTCGAGACGTTCGCCGGTGAGCGGGTCGACCACCGCAATCTGCTCGATCTCGTCGCCGAACATCTCGATTCGAACTGCAGTCTCGTCGTAGGCGGGATGGATCTCGATCGTGTCGCCTCTGACCCGGAACTTCCCCCGAACCAGGTTCATGTCGTTGCGCTCGTATTGCATGTCGACCAGGCGGCTCAACATCGAACGTTGGTTGTACTCCTCCCCCACTCGCACGACCAGAAGCTGCGACTCGTATTCCTCGGGGGAACCCAGCCCGTAGATCGCCGACACCGATGCCACCACGATCGTGTCGCGACGTGTGAGCAGAGACGACGTGGCCGAATGCCGGAGTCGATCGATCTCGTCGTTGACCGAAGAATCCTTCTCGATGAACGTGTCGCTGGAGACGATGTAGGCCTCGGGCTGGTAGTAGTCGTAGTAGCTGACGAAGTATTCGACCCGATTGTCGGGGAAGAACTCCTTGAGCTCATTGGCCAGCTGAGCGGCCAGGCTCTTGTTGGGGGCCAGAACCAGAGTCGGGCGTTGCACCCGCTCGATGGTCCACGCGATCGTGGCGCTCTTTCCCGAGCCGGTGATGCCCAGCAGGGTCTGGAAGCGTTCGCCCTCGTCGATGCCTCTGGCCAACGCATCGATGGCCTCCGGCTGATCGCCGGCGGGTTCGAAATCGGATACGACTCGGAATGGATTCTTGGCGACGGGAACGGTTATCGGGGCCACGGCCCAAACCTACCGAGCCGCTACGACATCCGGCTGGGACGATCCACTCCGACGGTCCCTGTCGAGCAGGTACATGGCCACCGCTCCCATCAACGGGCCGGGAGCGAGGAAGGCGAACGCGGCACCCCAGCCCCATGCATCGCGAATCACGGGAACGAAGAAGATCGTCAACACGGTGAGGACGAACCCCGATGCGAGCTGCACAGTGAGCGACGTCCCCACGAAACTCTGATCAGCCGCCTCGGTCACGATCGTCGAGAACTGCGCCGAGTCGGCAATCACCGACGCTCCCCACACCAAGCCGAGCAGAGCCACCAGCACCGGAGAGGCCTCGTCGAGAAAACCGATGCCCAATGCCACCGCCCCGGAGACGACCATGGGGATACCCGCCGCCACCTCCCGTGACCACCGATCAGACACCCAGCCCGCCCACAGCGAACCAAGTCCACCGACCCCGATCACGGATGCCGCCACCAGCGAACCGGTCCTCGCCGGATCGCCGTGGCCGTCAGCAAACAGGACATCGACATAGAACACGCCGAACCACGCCCACATGGCGTAGAGCTCCCACATGTGGCCGAAGTATCCAAGGGTCGCAAGACGGATCCGACGGTGGGAGAACGCCGCGCGAATCGCTCGCGGCTCGAAGGGTGCGATCGGGTAGGTGAAAGGTCCGTCCGTGCCACAACGATCCGCGATGACACCGCCGGCGAGCGTCGCCAGCGAGGTGACCACGAGCACCGACTTCCAGCCCGCGCCACCAATACCGTTGACAAAATGCGGCAACGCAGAACCCGCCGTGAGAGCGGCCAGCATGGCTCCCAGTGCCAGACCTCGCTCAACCTTGAACCATGTGCTCATGGCCTTCATCGCTGGCGGGTACACAGCGGCCAGCGCAGCGCCCGTGACGAAGCGCGCAACTATCGCCGGCCCGTAGGCATCGGCCAGGGCCGGCACAGCATTGGCCAGGGCGGCGATCACCGACCCGATCAACATCAACCGTCGCGGTGGGATCCGGTCGGCGAGGTTGGTGTGAGCCAGCCCGACCGCACCGACGACAAACCCGATTTGCACTGCGATCGTGAGCCACGATCCAGCCACGGAGCCGAACCCCCACGCCTCTCTCAGCTGCGGAAGGACCGCCGCCGTCGAGAACCATGGGGCCATCGACAAGACCATGGCCACGCTGAGGACGGCGAGCTGGCCCCACCGTCCATCCGGATCCGAGCCAGCCCCATTGCTTAGGGGTCTCACACACCCGGAACCCGTTGTCCGGACAAATGTTTCCCGGCTAGAGGGAACCGCCTTCGACGGGAGCGGACGCCTGACGCAACGACTCGACCCAGGCCCACACGGCGTCGATCTGTTCCTCGAGCTCCTGCTCCGATCCGGAGTTGTCGACCACGAAGTCGGCCACCTCCAGCCGGGCTTCTCTCGACGCCTGATTAGCGATTCGGGCCCTCGCATCGTCCTCACTGAACCCTCGGTGGGCCATCAGCCTCTCGACCGCGACTTCGGGATCAGTATCGACCACGACGATCCCAGCCAGCTTGGAGTAGGTCTCCTTCAACGGTTCACCGTCGGCTCGCACCAACAGCGGGATGTCGAGAACCACCACCGAATCGGTGACGCTCAAGGCTTGGCGGCGTCGCTTCATCTCTTCGGCCACGGCCGGGTGAACCAGATCATTGAGCGCCTTCAACTCGGTCTCATCGGCGAATGCCACCGCAGCCACCGCAGCCCGATCAAGGGAGCCGTCGGCGGCGACGATCCGATCACCCCATCTCTCGACCATCGCCTCGAAGACTGCGCTTCCCGGTTGCTGCAGGTCGTGCACCACACGATCAGCATCAATCAGAACCGCGCCTCGGTCGACGAGGCCGTTGGCCACCGTCGACTTTCCGGCACCGATTCCCCCAGTGAGCCCGATCTCGATCACAACGACGACCGTAGGAGATATCTCGGCCGCCGTCACAACCCGTGGTGGCGGTCAGCCACCACCCGCGATGATGATCTTGTTCGACGAGTCGTCGATGCTCCCGTTGAGAGTGCCGCCGAACGCCGTGATTCCTGCCAAAGCCACCAGAACGATCAGCGAGAGCAGCAGGGTGTACTCGACGAGGCTGGCACCTCGACTCGACCCAGCCCGAACCGCTATCCATCTGGATACGAATCTCAAGGTCTCAGTCATGTCCGGGTCTCCTGGGCCGATGTCCCTACCGTCAAAGGACTCTCAATGGATCATTCGGCACAGTTGCGGTCCTGCTGAATGGTCCGTTGGACCCACTCGACAGGCCGATGGACCCCTGTTACTCGAGGCTCACGATCCCCATGCGCACCGCTTGAAGCACTGCTTGGGTCCGGTCTCGGGCGTCGAGCTTCTGGTAGATCGATGCCAGATGGTTCTTCACCGTCTTCTGGCTGATGAACATCTGCTCGGCGACTTCGGTTGTGGAGCATCCGTCGGCGATCGACTGGAGAACCTCTTCCTCACGCTTGGAGACGACTCGTTCCTCGCGGACAGGAGCCATTTCGAGCTTGCGAACTTCGTCGAGCATCGACGCTGCCAGCTGAGGCGAAAGCGCCGTGTCGCCGTTGGAGGCCATTCGCACCGCTCCGGCGATCTCCTCGGTTGAGCAATCCTTAACCAAGTAGCCACATGCGCCGGCCCTGATGGCGTTGGCGAGGACCTCCTGATCGGCGTGCATCGTGAGCATCACGACCTTGGTCTCGCTTCCGGACTCGCGCACCTGGCGGCAGGCCTCGACTCCGTCCATCTCAGGCATGGAGACGTCCATCAAAATCACATCAGGCTGAAGACTCGCCACCATATTGACCGCTTCCAAGCCGTCGCGGGCCTCTCCGACGACGTCGAACCCATGTTCTGACATCGACCGGCTGAGCCCCTCACGAAGCATGCGGTGGTCATCTGCGAGCATCAAGCGAATGGTCATTCTGATCAGCGACCTCGAGTTGTTCGAGCGGCCCGGTTGGCCACCCTCAGGATTTCTGACCGTTCCCGGTCCCAGCCTCCATCGGTACCGCCACACCGATTGTTAGCAATCTCCGCCAATTCAGTCACTCCCAGTGGCCCCCAGCCGGCGTTCATCGGCGACCCGAGTCGCTCATGGCGGGGAGGAAGCAGCGCACGACCGTGCCCTTGCCTTCCTCACTGTGGATCTCGAGCGTCGCGCCGATGCTCGATGCCCGCTCCCGCATGCCCATGATCCCGTAGGAGTCGAGGCGGCCGGCCTTGCCGGCAGGGAAGCCTCGTCCGTCGTCGGCGATCTCGAGCGCAGCGGCCTCGCCGTCGCATCTCCATCTCACAGCGGCGCCCTTCGCCCCGGAATGACGCTGGACGTTGACCAGAGCCTCCTGGGCGATGCGCCACAACTCGCGTTCCTGCAGCAGCGGGAGCCGCTGCCCGTCTCGATCGGCATATACGCGGATGTCGAGCTCGCTGCGTTCCATCAGACGACCGGCGAACTGCTCCAGCACTTCACCGATCTCGAGACCATCGGAGACATCGGTGCGAAGGTCGTAGAGCGTGTCGCGCACCTCGCCGATGACACCACGGAGATCGCCGCGGAGTTGTGTGAGCGAGGTGCCGACCTCTTCACCCTCTTCGTCCCGGCTGACGATCCTGTCGAGCTCGAAGGCGAGATAGGCCAAAGACTGGCCGATGTTGTCGTGAAGATCGCGGGCGATTCTTGTTCGTTCTTCGTCGGCGCCAACTGTCCGGAGCCGACCGAACCATCTGGCATTGTCGATCGCCAGAGCTGCCGGTTCGACGAACCCGTTGAGCAATTCGACGTCGCGCTTGCTGAAGGCAGCCGGACGTCGCGACTCGACGGCAAGCAGGCCGATCACGGCACCACGAGCTGTGAGCACAGAGTAGATGCCAGACGAAGACGACGGCGATATACCAGGTCCCTGGGGATGACCAAGTTCGGGGATTTCCACCATCTTGTTGTCGGCCATGGCCCGCATCAGAGGCACCGGCAACTCGGTGGGTCCGAGTCGAGGCGGCAGGGTCGCGCCCTCGCGCCGCACGACCTGCCAGCTGGCATCGGTGTCGTCGAACACGAGTATTGCCACCGAGTCGAAATCGATGAGACCACGGAGTCGGCTCACGGTCGTGTCGAGAACGTCGCCCAGGTCGAGCGAGGCTGGGAGGGTCTGTGCCACCCGATGCAGCGAGAAGAGCAGAGCGTTGGCGTCCGAGAGGCGATCAAGACGATTGAGGGCGAGCGAGTGCTGACGATCTGCTTCGCCACTGATACGTCGGGCGTAGCCGGCAACCACTCCCACCAGGAGCATGACAGTCGACCACTGCAGGGCCAGGCGGAGTTCCTGGACGGTATATCCGGGTCGCGAGGCCTCGGCCAGGCTCACCGCAAGAGATGCGCCGATACTGATCCTGAGGCCGAATCCGAACCCCCGAGCGAATCCGGCCACGACAATCGCCGTGATCAATGAGAACACGAACGGGGAGTCCCAGAACCCGGTGGAAGCCACCGCACCGACATGCAGCGCGATCTCGGCGAACACCTGGAGAAGCGAGAAGATGTTGCCGCGGTACTTCAGAGGGCTGATGGTTCGGATGACCGTGTAGCTGATGACGACGGCGCACCACGAGACGATCTCCAGATCGGAGTTGAGGAAGCCGTCGGCCGCCAAGGCCAGGGATACGACAGTCATTCCCCATCGGATGGCCAGAATCGCCGAAGCGAAGCTCTCAACGCGGTCGGAACGGCTGGGCATTCCGGGCTCGCGCTTGTCGTAGCCATCGCCATGTCGAGCCAGGCTCGCCACGCGGCGGCCCCTGCGCCAACGGCTCCGACCCTTGCGGCCGGAGTCCTTGGCGGACTCGAATTCGTTGGGCACCCTTGCAGCTGCCTCGATTTCACTCATGGTCTCGATGGCGGACTTCCCCCATTTGGATGTTGATCCATCGGCAGCGAAGTTCGATTCGGAAGAACTTTCGTCAGCCGACATGAGGAGTCTCAGCAGTTCTCCAGCCCGGGCCGACACAACACCGTCCAGTCGTCATCGGACCAGAACAGATTCCAATCGGCAACCTCACCCGCCAGGGTCGTGATCGGAGCGTCGGTAGGCCAGAGCAGTACATCGCCCTCGGTCGTCTCGAGGATCTCTTGCCAGCCTTGGAGGCCGTCGAGAAGCACCAGGTAGTCAGAGATGAGCGACTGATCATGCAGCTCGTAGCGGTCATCGATCCAGGACACCCCGGCGTCGCCGAAACGAAGATCCAGGTAGTTGCCGACGTAGTCCGGATGCACGACACGAACCTCGGCCGGAGACAGACCAGCGCCTTCCATGAGATTGATGGCCTCGACCGGATAGCGATCCAGATCGAGGTGCGGCGCCCCGATCAACAGGAGGGGAAACAATGCGAGAAGTCCGAGGAACGTCCTACCGGCGAGGCGGATCGTGTTGGAGGTCTCAGCTGCGTTCAGTCGGCCCAGAGCAGGCAGTCCGGCCGCCGCTACCGGAATCATCACGAGGGTGGCCACCGGGATATTGCGACGGCTCATGAGGGCGGCCGCCACGAATATCAGCAACGGCACGAGAGTTCGCCACGATGATCGCCGCGCCACCGCCACTACGACGAGGAGCAGCAAGACCAGAAATGCCTGGGCATAGAGGGCGTCGAACGACGGCGATCTCCACTCGGCTACATGGCTCAGCGTCTCCCGCCGCCCGAGGAGCCGAACCGGGAAGAACAAAAGCGCCGGGCCGTGGGGATTCAGCACCCCGCCCAGCAGGAACCCGAGCGAGAGCCACTTGAGGGCCTCGGACTCGCGGGTCGTGTCGGTGCGGTCGATCCGTCCACCGATCCACCTCGCCACGAGGAGAACCACGCCGAGCGGCCAGCTGCCGTGAACGCCGATCCAGACCACTCCTACCAGAGTCAGGACTCGTGGCCGACCACTGCCGTCGGCGACGAGAATGGTGACGCCGAACAATACAAGAGCAATCAACAACGGACGTTCGGTCCACATGACGCCGCCGACCATCAAGACCGGCACCATGATCGCCACTCGCGTGATCACCGATTCGGATCGAGCACTGAGTCGCCATGAAATCCAGGCCAGAGTTCCGGCGGTCGCGGCCATGAGCAGACGAATGCCTGCCAGCCCCACCACGCTGTCGATCGTTCCGTAGAGCAACGAAGCCAACCAACTCTGAACGACCAGGTCACGGCCCTGCGATGTCCATGTGAAGACGTCGTTCTGGACGAATCCCTCGGAGATCATCTGACGACCGGTCGCCAGGTGAGTCAAGAAGCTGTTGTCCGAGAGCGCCTGAGAACCAATCAGCACCCCCACCATGGCCATGACGAGACCGATGACACCGCCGAGGCTGAACCCGGAGGTGGGCGGTCTGTCAGCGCGCGGCGCTGATTCGCTGTCGGGCCCCACGGGAGCGAGGGTGATGGCCACCGTCGCTCAGAAGTTTTCCATGATCCGGAGCGCAGCCGGACCGAGCACGATCGTGAACAGCGCCGGGAAGATGCAGAACACCATCGGAATGAGCATCTTCACGGGAGCCTTCTGGGCCCGCTCCTGAGCAAGCTGACGACGCTTGACCCTCATCTCAGCGGCCTGCGAACGCAGCACTCGACCGATCGACACGCCGAACGTGTCGGCCTGAAGTATTGCGAGCACGAACGAACGGATCTCGGCGACTTCAACTCTCGCGTCGAGAGCCCTCATGGCATCGGCTCTGCTGGAGCCGGCACGAACCTCACCGAGCATGCGAAGAAACTCATCGCTGAGCGGGCCCGGCACCGAATTGACGGTGCGGTCGAGCGCCTGCTCGAAGCCGAGACCGGCCTCGACGCTTATCACCAGCAGGTCGATGATGTCGGGAAGGCCGCGCTGGATCAGCTTCTGCCGTTCCTCCACACGTCTGTTGAGCTTGGCATCAGGCCCGACCAGTAGCACCAGAACCGATAGAGCGGCTACGCCCATTTGGCTCTTTCCCTGGAACGCCAGCGGGTTCAACCCGTAGTAGAAGTACAACGACACCGGCACCATCACCACCGTGACGACGCGTATCGCGAGGAATCGGTCTATCGCCTCCGACGATGGTCGGCCGGACAGAACGAACTTGTGTTTCACCCCTTCGACGTATCCAATCGGGGTGAACCGACGACCGACGCTGGTCAGCGCGCCGAGAACCGGAAGGAACGCCCGCTCGGCGAGAGGGTTGAGAAGCTCTTGGTCCCTGACGTTCTCGATTTCGTAGTCGTCGAGCTGACGCAGTGAGTCTCTGATCACGGACTTCTCATGCGCCTGAGAGGCGATGGTCCAGAGAACCAGACCGATTGCTCCTCCGAAGAGTGCGACCGCTAGTTGGGGATCGATGTTTGTCACGTCGGCCTCAGATGTCGATTGTGATGATCTTTTTCATCCATGCGAATCCGCCGAGAGCGGCGATCACAGAGACGACGAGCAGAATTTTTCCGATCGGGTGAGTGAAGAGAATCGAGATGTACTCGGGGTTCATGGCCCACATCACGAAGCCGAGCAGGATCGGGAGCGCACCGAGAACGATCGCGCTCATCTTTCCTTCGGCAGTGAGAGCGCTCACGTCGCGACGCAGGCTCTCTCGTTCCTTCATGGTCTCGGCGACCGTCATCAGGAGTTCGGACAGGTTTCCGCCGACCTCACGCTGGATTTTGACGGCCATGACGGCCCAAGCGAAGTCGTTCGAATCCATGCGTTCGGCCGACGCATCCATGGCGTCCTCAACCGGTCGACCCAGCTGGGCTTCAGCCACTACTCGGCGGAGCTCGCTGGCCATCGGGTCCTCGATCTCTTGGGACACAGCGTCGATGCCCTGCATGAACGAGTAGCCGGCCTTGAGGGTCGATGACAGCAACTGCAGCGTGTCGGGAAGCTGCGACATGAATTTCTTGCGCCTCCGACCAGCCTTCATCCTCACGACCATCGGAGGCAGAACGATGCCGAGTGCGGCGACGATGAGCGTGGCGACCACGGTCTTGCCGAGCAGGAGGCCGAGCACGGCCGATCCCATGACAATCGCGGCGTAGGCAGAGAGGGCCTCACCCACACGAAGCGGCATGTCGGCGCGTTCGAGCAGAGCCTCCGACTTCGACATCATGCCCTGACGCTCCGCCAGGCCCTCGGTGAGTTCAACTGCGCGCCTGACGAACAAGTTCTTGGTGAAGGAGTTGGCCCGACCGTCCGAGTCGTCGCCCCCCATTGGTCCGTCGCCGGTGTATGGCATCAGAGTCGACGACAATCCCGACGTGTCCTTCTGGAACAGCATCACCAGGGCGTAGGCGCCCAGTCCTGCTGCGAGCGCCCCCATGGCGAGGCCGATCAGACGGCCGGTGTCGCCCTTGAGGAACGAGAGACCGCCGGGATCAACTGGTCGGAATGGAGCAAGGGCGGCACCCGATGCCACCGATCCGGAAAGGTAGGAAGCCGCGAGAACCGTTCCGTCGACGCTGACGTCGATCTGATTCTCCTCGAAGAGGTTCGCAGCCTGGAATTCAACGACCCAGGTGCCGGCCACGACCTCGGAGACCGACGATCCGTAGGCGGCGAGCAAATCGAGATCTCCGGTGGCCGCGAAGCCGCCAGCGGAAGAGACCGCAGTGAGTCGAGCCAGCGAGTCAAGCGGAATGGCCGGATCGTCGCTGCTCACCACGAAGGCGGATGCCTTGGCGGCCAGTACCGCTCCCCTGGCTTCGGTGGAGCTCGATGCCGACTCGGTGTCGGGCGAACCGGCGAAGATGATGATGTTGGTGAAACCCACCGCCGTATCTTCGAGTTCGATCGTGGCGCCGCGAATCGCGTCCCACATGTGGTTGGTTCCAGATGCTGAGACGAGGTTGGACACGATCGCGTCGAGTCGACCTCGATCGTCGGTCATCCCGGCTCGAAGACGAGCGGTGCCGCCAGTGCTCCAGATGGAGATCTGCTCCCTCGCGGGTGCCGAGTTCACATAGTCGCGTGCTGCGGTGATGAGGCTGTCGAGCACGCCGGATGCCGCTGCGCCATTGTCGATGACCAAGACAGTCTGGGTTCCGTGCTCGCTGTCGGACGCGGCCACAATGTTCGACACGGTGGCCGGTTCGACCGCAATAAGAATCTCGACATTGGCCGGACGCGTTGCCTTTCTGAGAACGACAATCGGGTCTCCGACAGTGTCGATCGACATCAATGTCACCTCAGGACCTTCGGTGACCGGAGTCAGCGGCAGGTCCTGGGCGAAGGCGGCTTGACCGAATCCGAGGAGGGTCGCAAGCGCGAGAAGTATCGATGCGACTCCCGCGACCTTCAGGCCACGAGCCCGTCGTCGGGCTGGCGTTCGTGGTGGCCGCATCACGCCTCGGCCTCTCCGGCGTTGGTCGGAGCGAAGGTCTCGGGACCGAGCTTGATTCCCTGGGAGTTGAGCTTCTCGGCGAACTTGGGACGGATCCCGGTGGGTCGCAGTACTCCCCTGTATCTACCCTCGTCATCGATGCCGGCGCTGTAGTCGAACAAGAAGATGTCCTGGAGGGTGATGACATCGCCCTCCATGCCCTGAACTTCCGTGATGTGGGTGATGCGACGGCTCCCGTCGCGAAGTCGGGCGATCTGGATGATCACGTCGACGGCCGAGGCCATCTGCTCACGAATGGCACGCACCGGCAGATCGAAGCCAGCCATCAAGGTAAGGGTCTCGAGGCGGCTCAGAGTGTCGCGAGGAGTGTTGGCATGAACCGTCGTCAAAGAACCGTCGTGGCCCGTGTTCATGGCCTGGAGCATGTCGAGCGCTTCGCCGGCGCGGCACTCGCCGACGACGATGCGGTCGGGCCGCATACGCAGGCTGTTCTTCACGAGATCGCGAATCGTGACCTGACCACGGCCTTCGATGTTCGGAGGACGGGTCTCCATGCACAAGACATGGTGCTGATGTAGTTGGAGTTCCTTGGCATCCTCGACGGTGACCACTCGTTCGCCGTCCGGAATGAACGAGGACAGCACGTTGAGGGTGGTGGTCTTACCGGTGCCGGTACCACCCGCGACGACAACGTTGAGACGGCCGACAACACACGCCTGAAGGAATCGGGCGGCGTTGGCGTCGAATGTACCGAAGCGAATCAGGTCGTCGACCTGCAGCGGATCGGCCTTGAACTTTCGGATGGTGAGGAACGGTCCACCGATGGTCAACGGCGAGATGATCGCGTTCACACGTGAACCGTCGGGCAGGCGGGCATCGCACATCGGTGAAGACTCATCGATGCGGCGGCCGACCTGGCCGACGATCTTGTCGATGATGCGACGAAGGTGCGCTTCGTCGACGAACGTCACCGGGTCCTTGACCAGGCGACCATTGCGTTCGACGTAGACCGAGTCCGGTCCGTTGCACATGATTTCCGACACATCGTCGTCCCGTAGCAGCGGATCGATCGGCCCGTAGCCGAGAATGTCGTCGGAAACGTCCTGGATCAGTTGGGCCTTGTCGGCAGCCGACAGCGGCGCCCGCTCTTGGGCCAGGGCTGCGATGAGCTGTTCGTGGACCTTCTTGCGGAGGTCTTCCTCCGACAGTCTGCTGTCGTAGAGGATCGGACCGAGCTCGTCGATCAGGCTGTGGTGAATACGATGACGTAGCTCGTCGAGCACCGGGTCGCGGCGTCCGGCCAGACCGGTGCGCGCTGCTTTGGTTGCCGCCAGGAGACCACCCGATCCGGAGGTCGACGAAGGCGGCTTGCCTCCGTCGGCATCGCTGCCGTCCTGCTGGACCTCGTGGAGTCGCTTATAGAGGGACATCTATTCTCCTTGTGCAGATCTGTTGATCGCACTCGTATTCGAACGAACCTTCACCAACGGTTGAATCAACGCCGACTGCGTCTTGTCGACGCACCTTCCGGGCAGAAGATGTCGGCCATTTCCTCGATCGCCTTCGCTACACCCGATCGTTTTGAACTCTGCACCACTGGCACTCCCCGATTCACCGACTGAGGAACCACGATGTCGCTGGGAACCAGGATGTCGGCACTCATCTGGAGGGTGCGCTCGACCTCGGTGACATCGAGCTTCACCTTGGAGTTGGCCCGATTGAGAACGAGACGCAGCTTCTCCATGGGTGTGTTGAGAAGTCGAAGGGTCTGGAGACCGATCTTGACGTTCTTGATGTTCGGAATGTCCATTCCGGCCACCAGCAACACGTCGTCGCTGATCTCGATCATCCCCAGCACCACATCGTTGAAGTAGGCAGGAGTGTCGACGATGACGTAGGAGCAGAAGCTCTTGAGCACCTCGATGATCTGCACCATCTCCGCCGCGCCGATCTGATCGGCGAACGCGGGCTCGAGCGGAGCGGGAAGGATCTTGAGACCCGACGACTCGTGGGTGATCAACAAGCTCTGGATCAGGCTCGGGTCGAGCCTGTCGAGCGAGCTGACCGCGTCGACGATCGTGTGTTGAGGGGCGAGCTTGAGCATCACGGCGATATCGCCGAACTGAAGATCGGCATCAACCAGGCACACCGGCTTCTCTGAGCGCTGAGCCAGAGCCACACCGAGATTGGTTGCGATCACCGACTTGCCGGCGCCTCCCTTGGTGGAGAACACCGTGACAACGTGTGCCACATCGCCATCGGACTCGAAGACCGGCAGGTCATCAGGAGTCGCAGCGGCCGGAGTGGCGAGCCCGGGTGTCACCCGAGCTATGGCCTCGGTCAGCTGACCTCCGTCGACCGGAGCGGCGAGCACATCCTTGACACCGGAGCGAAGAGCCTGCTGAAGAAGATTGGTTGTGAGTTCCTCGACAACAAGGATCGCTCCTATCTCGCGATGCTTGTGCAGCAGTTGTTCGATGTTCGACAGGGAGTCATCGGCCGCGCAACTCGGTCCGAGGATCAACACGATCGGCTCGCCGTTCAGGAATGGGATCAACTCCTCGGGGCCTGCGAACGAGCTGACATCGTCACCCATCTGGGCGAGGATGCGCTTGCGGGCAAACTCGTCGGGGTCGATCACCACGACATTGACACCCGCGCTATCGAAGGTTCGACTGCTCGGCGCAACCGGAGTTGGTGTAGCTGGTGACGCCTCCTCGACTTCCGGAGAGCTGTCCACTTCGGGGATTGAGCTGGTGTCGTCGGTGAAGAAGTTCGACATGGTGGTCATCCTTCCCAGATCGCCTGGCAGCTGTAACCGGAGACAAATTCTGCGGGGCCTTCAGTAAGGCCAGGCGCATCGCCGGCCACGTAGCCGTCAACCCCATACGGGGTGAGGCACTCAGGCAGCTCTGCGGGAGTCGGGCCCTCGATGACATCGGTGGACAGAGCCGGGAGAGGCTCAGCCTGGTAGTCCTCGGGGAGAAGCGTCAGGTACATCAGCGTGGGGTCGAGGGAGGTGATGATCTGGGCGGCCTCGTTGGGAACCATGAAGGTGATGGTTCCGCCGACCGGGACAAGCGCCGCATCGGACGTTTGTCCTGGCTGAAGGGCCTGACGGTCGCCGATGGCGAGGATCTTCACTCGCTGGAAGACGTAGCGCGACGGCTGGGAGTACGAGCAGTACTCCTGGGCCGGCTCGGCCTCCAGTCCGATCGTCGTGGTGGGAGGAGCGTCGGCGTTCGTGGTCTCCTCCTCGTCGTCACCGCAGCCGAACCCGGCGTCGTTCACCATGATGTTGACTTCGTCTCCAGGCTGGAGATAGCCGCCGACGGCTCGAACTTGGGCGACCGAGACCGACACGGCCACCTGGCCAGTCGGTATCTGGTCCTTGAACGACTGCTGGATCACGGTCGGGTCGACGAAGAGGCCGCGAATGATGATCTGGTTGCGCGGGATGTCGCTCAGAGCGACCAGGCCGGCGAGCTCATCGGTGCCCTCGGCCGGGATGTAGGTCGATGGCCGGATCTCCAGCGGGATGTCTTTCACCTCCACAGCCTGCAGGGCGTCAGACGCCGGCGTCCCCTGGGGGATGTCGGCGGTGGCGATCAGAACCTGGACCGGCTGTGCGTCTTGATACACACCGTCCTCGATTCCACGGATGTAGCTGAGCAGTGCGAAGCCGGCAAAGGCACCTACTGCTATCGCTGATATCAGGATGAGTGTTTTTCGTGAACCCACGGGACCCTCGTTTGTCGGGAGACGACCTTCCGCGAACCTGTCGGCTGTTCCCACTCGTATGTGAGGCATTCGACCCGGGACCACGGACCACCGCGCATAGTTCGCGCGGCTGATTTCCATCTCGTCGGCACTTCGAGGCGAGGTCTTGATCCGTTGTGCCGTTCCAAGACACCAAAAAACCGGAAGAGGCACCCTTTCGGGTGCCCCTTCTCGATGATTCTGTGATGGGCCCGATCGGCCCGGAGGATCAGGTTTCTTCGATGTCTGATTCGGCTTCGACGGCTTCACCGTCGGTTTCGACGGCAGCCTCGACTGCGGTCTCGACAGCGGCCTCTTCGACTACCTCTGCGGCGGTCTCCTCGACCGCCTCGGCAGCGGGTTCCTCAACTGCCTCAGCAGCGGGTTCCTCGACCGTTTCGACGTCGACTTCTTCCTCGACCTCGACGTATTCGTATTCGGTTCCGTCGTCGTCGGTGCCGCTCTCGCCTACAACAGCAGTCGCATCGTCTTCGGCGGTGGCGTAGTACTCCTCCCAGGCCTGCTGACCTTCGGAGTCGCTTTCACCGCCGATGAAGTTGCCTTCGGTGTCGTAGGCGTGCTCGCCGAAGTGCTCCTGGTACTCGGCTGCCACCTGACCGCCTTCCGCGGCCTGCTTGATCGACAGGCTGATACGACGGCGCTGCAGATCGAGATCGATGATCTTGACCCAAAGCTCTTCGCCGGGAGTGACGACCTGCTCGGGAAGATCGATGTGGTGGGCCGACATCTCCGAGATGTGGACCAGACCTTCGATGCCGTCACCGACCTGAACGAACGAGCCGAACGGAACCAACTTGGTGACACGGCCGTAGACAAGCTCGCCAACTCGATGGCTTCCGGCGAATTCCTGCCAAGGATCCTGCTGGGTGGCCTTGAGCGAGAGACTGATTCGTTCGCGGTCGAGATCGACTTCGAGGACCTCGACTTCGATTTCGTCACCGACAGAGACGACAGAACTCGGGTGATCGACGTGCTTCCACGACAGTTCCGAGACGTGGATGAGTCCGTCCATGCCGCCGAGATCGACGAACGCACCGAAGTTGACCACCGACGAAACAACGCCAGTGCGACGCTCGCCGGGCTTGAGGTTGTCGAGGAACTCCTCGCGCTGGTCGCGCTGGGTCTCCTCGAGCCAGGCTCGACGAGAAAGCACGACGTTGTTGCGGTTCTTGTCGAGCTCGATGATCTTGGCGTCGAGTTCCTTTCCGACGTAGGGCTGAAGGTCGCGCACCCGACGGAGCTCCACGAGAGAGGCCGGAAGGAAGCCGCGAAGGCCGATATCCATGATCAGGCCGCCCTTGACGACCTCGATGACCAGACCCTTGACGACGCCTTCGGCTTCCTTGACGTCCTCGATGCGGCCCCAGGCACGTTCGTACTGCGCCCGCTTCTTCGAAAGGACGAGACGTCCTTCCTTGTCTTCTTTGGTGATGACGAGAGCTTCGATCTTCTCGCCCATCGACACGACCTCGGATGGGTCGACGTCGTTGCGAATCGACAGCTCTCGGGCGGGTATGACGCCCTCGGACTTGTAGCCGATGTCGAGTAGGACTTCGTCGTGGTCGACTCTGACCACGGTGCCTTCCACGAGTTGGCCGTCTTCGACGAGAACCATCGTGGAGGTGTAGGCCTCTTCGATATCGACGCCCTTGAGGTCGGTGTCGATTATCTGGCGAGGGGTATAGGTGCCATCGGCATTGAAGGTGCCGAACTCCGATTCGGAGGCGGCGGGAACGGTCTGATCTGACACGGTTGGCTGCTTTGTAGAGGGAATAGGGTCACGACGTGGCATAGGGCCACGTAGGGTCGTCGGGTGACGACGTCCCAACGCTATCCGCCTCATCCACAGGCAACACCCGCGGCCTCAGCCTTTGGCTCCAGCCCACGTGGAGGCCACGTTGAGATCGACCTCGAGCGGGACCCTGAGTTGGTAGGCACCGGTCATGGTCGACCTCACCAAATCGGTGACTTCGTCGACCTCGTCGAGGGCTGACTCGACAAGGATCTCGTCGTGTACTTGCAGCACGATCCGGCTACGAAGCTCCGCTTCTTCGAGCCCGGCATCGAGATGTATCAGTGCCACCTTGAAGATGTCGGCGGCGAGTCCTTGGATCCCGGCGTTCATGGCCTGGCGCTCTCCGGCCTGACGGACCTGCCGGTTTCCCGAGGCGAGTTCCGGGATCTGGCGCCGTCGACCAAACAGCGTGAGGGTGTAGCCCTTGGAACGGGCCTCGGCGACGGTCTGGTCCATGTAGGCCCGCACCGAAGGAAACTGCTCGAAATACGATTCGAGAATCTCGCTGGCTTCTCCCGTGGGAATGTTGAGCCTTTGGGCCAGGCCGTAGGCCTCCATTCCGTAGGCCAGGCCGTAGGAGACCATCTTCGCCCTGGAACGCATCTGGTGGTCGACCTCTGCCGGGGAAACGCCGAAGACCCGTGCCGCCACGGTGGTGTGGATGTCGTCGCCCACGTCGAATGCGCCGATCAGGCCGGGATCCTCTGCGAGATGAGCGATGCATCGCAGTTCGATCTGGTCGTAGTCGGCGACCACCAGAAGGTTGCCTTCGGGGGCCACGAACGCCGTTCTGAACACCCGTCCCCGTTCGGATCGCACCGGAATGTTGTGGAGATTGGGGGCATCAGAGCTCAGGCGGCCGGTTCTGGCCACGGTTTGGTTGAACGTGGCCCGGATTCGATCACCCGGCCCGACCTCGGCGAGAAGGCCTTCGCCGTAGGTGGATCGCAGCTTCTCGAGCTCGCGGTATTCGAGCAGGTGCTCGATGATCACATGATCGCCGCGCAGCTTTTCGAGTGACTGGGCATCGGTGCTGAACCCGGTCTTGGTCTTTTTCTGGGGGGTGAGGCCCAGCTCTTCGAACAGGACCTCTCGAAGCTGTTTGGTCGAGTTGACGTTGAAGTCGTGGCCGGCATCGGCGATCACCGCGGCCCGCAGATCGGCGGCGCCTGAGTCGAGTTCGTCGCGAATACGGGTGAGGACGGCACGGTCGACTCCGATGCCGATGCTCTCCATGCGGGACAGGACCCGCACCAACGGGATCTCGAGCTCGTCGTGGAGTTCGTGGAGTTCGAGCGCCTTCATCGCGTCGCCCATCGGAACCACCAGCCGGTCGACAGCCAGAGCCTGGCGGGCCAGTTGGAGATGGTCGGGCTCGGTCTCGCCTGTGAGATCAAGTTGCCCGTCGGGTGGGCCCGACTCCGGGAGTTCGAGTCCGGCGAATCGACCGAGAATGTCGGCGATCTCATAGGACCGGTGGGCGGGATCGATCAGGTAGGCCGCCAGCCGGGTGTCGAACACAAGCCCTCTCATGTCGATCCCGATCTCGAGAAGGTGCCGTATAGCCGTCTTGGCGCCATGCATGGCGATGCCGGGCCCATTGGCCGCTACGAATTCAGCCAATGTCGCCTTGACTTCGTCGTCTTCGAGCAGCCCGCCGGGGATGAAGACCGTTCCGGCCATCGGTGGGTCGACCACGATCACCAGCCCGAGCCCGATGTCGTCGTCCATTGCCATCGCCACCGGCCTGGAACCTGATGTTTCGCCGGCTTCGGCCATCGCCGCGATCGCGTCCGACGCTGACTCGGCCACCGAGACCTCTGCCTCGAGGACCACGGTTTCTGTTCCCGAGGATTCGTCGGCATCGAGGCCGTCGATCACCGCGGCCAGTCTCCCGTGGAGGTTGCGGAACTCGAGAAAGTCGAACAGGTCTCGCACGGCCCCTTCGTCGACATCTCCTCGCACGAGGTCGGCGACCCCGACCGGCAGATCGACGTCGCGGACCAGGGTCATCATCTCGATGTTGCTGCGGACCTTGTCCTGGCTGGCGGCGAGGTTCTCTCGGAGCTTCGGGGTCAGCTCATCGAGGCTGGCATAGATGCCATCGATGCCGCCTCGCTCATTGATCAGCTTCGCGGCGGTCTTCTCCCCCACCCCGGGAACCCCGGGCAGATTGTCCGACGGATCTCCTCGCATCGCCGCGTACTGCACATAGTCGACAGGGCGGACGCCGGTGCGTTCGAAGATTCCGTCTTCGTCGTAGAAGGCGTAGTCAGAGACCCCGCGTTTGTTGTAGAGGACCTTCACGTGGGGGTCTTCCACCAGTTGATAGCTGTCGCGGTCGCCGGTGACGATCACGACATCGTCGCCCCGGTCGCGGCCTTCGGTGGCCAGCGTGGCGATGATGTCGTCGGCTTCGAACCCTTTGAGGTCGATCGATTGGATCGCCAGGGTGTCGAGGAGCTTACGAACCAGCCCCATCTGTTGAATCAGGATGTCGGGGGTTGCGTCGCGGTTGGCCTTGTAGCTGGGTAGCGCCTCGTGGCGGAAGGTCGGCTCACGGCGATCGAAGGCAACACCCAGCAGATCGGGCTGGTGTTCCTTCAGCAGATTGATGAGCATCGACGTGAAGCCGTAGACGGCATTGGTGACCTGACCCGACGCTGTGGCCATGTCGGTCGGGAGCGCGAAAAACGCCCGATACGTGAGTGAATTTCCGTCGACCAGCATCACCTTCGGCATGGCTGACGACCCTACTCACTCACGGGCTGAGCGACCCCTCCAGCACCTCGGAAGCCACGTCGACCATCTTTCGACGCTCCGACATTGCGGTTCGCTGGATGAAGCCGAAGGCGTCGGCCTCGCTGAACGAATGCTGGTCGATCAGATGTCCCTTGGCCTTCTCGATCAATCCACGGGCGCGCAGGCGACGCTGAAGGTCGTCGACATGGCCCTCCGCTGCCTGCAGATCACGAAATCGAGCCCGAGCCAATTCGACCGCCGGTATGAGATCGGATCGCCGGTAGGGCTTCACGAGATAGGCCATGACGCCTGCAGCCTTGGCGTCGTCTATCAGCTCGCGCTGGCCGAACGCCGTGAGAATCACCACCGCCGACGAACCCACCTCGGAGATCTGACGGGCAACCTCTATCCCGTTGGCTCCCGGCATCTTGATGTCGAGCAGTGCCACATCGGGTTCGAGTTCGGTGGCCAATCGGATCGCGTCGTCTCCTCGGCCGGTGGACGCGACCACCTCGTATCCCTCGGATTCGAGTGTCTCGACCAGATCGAGACGGATTATCGCTTCGTCCTCAGCAACCAGCACACGCACCGCCGCCGCAACGGGCGATCCCGCCGGCGTTTCGCTCACAGTTCGCTGATGCGATCGAGCAGGTCGTTCTGTTCCTGCTCCAGCTCGCGGATACGGGTCTGGGACCGTTCCCGGTGTCGGCGAAGTCGCTCGGCGTGGCGGTCGGCCTGGCGATGCTCACGTTCGGCCAGCGGGGTTTCCGACACGAGAGCCCGCAAACGGGCGTCGTCGGCCTCGTCGGAGAGTTGCCGCGACTGGTGGTCGGATTCACGAAGATCGTCGCGCAGCCCACGGATCTGGCTGCTGATCACGTTCAGACGGCGCTCGATCCTTGCCTTCTTCATCGAATCACTCTAGGTCCGACCACGAAGGATCCATTCCTGATGGCTCAGGTCGTTGAACCGCGGTGTGATCAGGCCCCGTCGATGGCAGAGTTCAGCGATG